>JAFUOQ010000008.1 GCA_017472695.1 Clostridia bacterium
TATGGGCTAAGCCCAAACCCATATACGTGAACCCCCAAAGCTCATTTCATTTGCTTCGGGGAACCCCTACACAAGCAGAAAAGAGCAAACACGCAAGGCGAAAAACCCTATGTGTCTGCTCTTTTTTATGTTGGTTTTAGTTTAGAGTTATGAGGCTCGCTTTCGCTCACCGTTATAAGCTTGCACAGCAAGCGTTATGATATGATTGCCCATCTAACCTATAACTTGGCGAAGCCAATCATAACTATGCGAAGCATATCATAACTCATAACTTGCCACAAGGGCAATCATAACTTAGCGTGAATACTCCGTTAAGAGTATCACGCTAATGTGGTCGGCTTTGTTTTTAAATTACTTCGTTCTTGCATTCGCCATTTTCAAAAAATTCTGCTATATTTTTAATGGTTGTATTAGCTATATTAGAAAGTGCTTCTTTGGTAAAGAATGCTTGGTGAGAGGTGACGATTACATTTGGCATAGTCATTAGCAGTGCTAATGTATCATCGTTGATAATCAAATTTGAATTATCCTCAAAGAAAAGCTCTGATTCTTCCTCATAAACGTCAAGACAAGCACCACCAATTTTCTTGCTTCTAATACCTTCTAGCAATGCTTCAGAGTCAACAAGAGCACCTCTTGATGTATTTACAAGTATTACGCCTTTTTTCATAAGTGCGATGCTATTGTGATTGATTAAATGGTAGCTTTCATCATTAAGAGGGCAGTGGAGTGAAATTATATCACTTTCCTTAAATAGCTCGTCGAGAGAGGTATAGTTAACACTTAATGATTGATCTGGATATTTATCATATGCAAGAATTTTCATGCCAAAGCCCTTACAAATATCGGCAAAAACACGACCGATTTTACCAGTACCAATAATTCCCACAGTTTTTCCATATAAATCAAAGCCAACAAGACCATTCAAGCTAAAGTTAAAGCTTTTTGTTCTTACATATGCCTTGTGGGTGTTTCTTACAGCTGTTAAAAGTAAAGCCATTGTATGCTCGGCTACCGCATATGGTGAGTAAGCAGGGACACGAACAACAGAGATTTTCCCCTTTGCATAGCTTATGTCAACATTGTTATAGCCTGCACAACGCAAAGCTATTAGCTTAACACCATAACTGCACAGAGCATCAATAACAGGCTCGTTAACTGTATCGTTTACAAAAACGCAGATACAATCAAAGCCTTTAGCCAAGGAAACGGTATCCTCATTTAGTTTTGTTTCAAAAAATTTCATTTTAAAATTCTCATGCGAAATGTTTTTGAAAACCTCTTCATCGTAAGGCTTTGAATCGAAAAAAGCAATTTTCATATTATCTTCCTTAAATTAGATTTTTATTAGTTTAACCGAAATTAAAAATAAATTACAAAAAATATTATAAAACAGAGTTAATAATTTTACAAGATTTTGTGACAAATTTTTACTAAATATTATGTTATTTAATATTAATACTATTGACATTCTCGCGCGCACGTGTTAGAATATTAAGCGGTGAGGTTTTTGCAACTGACGGATATGCGATTAACGCAATGGGAGCAAAAACAAAATTTGTCGACCGTCTGGGCAGTCCTACCGTATTGGGGTAGACCGCCCTTATTTTGTTTTTTAGATTAATTGCAAGAAAAAGGAGATAATTATGAAAAAAGTTGCAATTTTAATGGGTAGCGACAGCGACCTTCCAATCGTTGAAAAGGGAATTAACGTTTTAAAGGAATACGAGGTTCCATTTGAAATCCATGTTTATTCCGCGCACAGGACACCTGTACAAACCGCTGAATTTGTAAAAAATGCAAAGCAAAACGGATTTGGTGTTATTATTGCTGCGGCGGGTATGGCTGCTCATTTAGCGGGTGCAGTTGCAGCCAATACAGTACTACCTGTTATTGGTATTCCTGTTTCCTGCAAAAACACAGGTGGTGTAGATGCACTTTGGTCAACTGTTCAAATGCCAAGTGGCATTCCTGTTGCAACAGTTGCAATTGACGGTGCGGCAAATGCGGCACTTTTAGCAGTTGAAATGCTTGCTTTATCTGATGACAACCTTTATGATAAGCTTGTCGCTGCTAGAAAAGCAGGAGAAGAAAAGGTTCTTGAAAAGAACAAAGTAATTGAAGAAAAATTTAATAAATAAGATATAAACGCGATTTTGCAAGGAGAATAAAATGGGAGTTTTTGGTATAATAGGAAACGAAAGGACAAATGTTGCTTCTAGTGTATATTACGGTCTTTATGCCCTTCAACACAGAGGACAAGAAAGCTGTGGTATATCGGTTAATGACGATGGAGTAATCCATACATACAAGGATACAGGATTGGTAAACGATGTGTTTACCAGTCAAAAGCTAGAATCATTAGGAAATGGCACAATGGCTATCGGACACGTGCGTTATGGCACTATGGGCACAAAGGGCAGAATTAATGCAGAGCCTTTAGTTGTTAACCATACGAAAGGTCATTTGGCTATTGCAACAAACGGAAGACTAGTAAATGGTTCAGTTTTGAAGCAAGAGCTAGAACTCAAGGGAATGATATTCCACACATCAAGCGATGCGGAAATCGTATCGTACGTTGTAATTCAGGAACGCTTGAATTCTGTATCTATTGAGGAAGCGGTTAATAAGGCAATGGATAAATTAAAGGGTGGCTTTTGCATGCTTCTTATGTCACCTAAAAAGATTATTGCGGTAAGAGATGAGCAAGGCTTTCATCCTCTTTGCTATGGAAAACGCGAGAATGGAGAATATGTAATCGCTAGTGAAAGCTGTGCGCTTGATTCCGTTGGTGCAACATTTATTAGAGAACTCGAGCCAGGAGAAATTTTAGTCTTCTCAAAGGATGGAATAAAATCAATTAAGGATCACTGTAATAAAAAGCCTGAATCTCTTTGCGTATTTGAATATGTATATACTGCACGTCCAGACTCAAATATTGCTGGTTGCTCGGTTCATGAGGCAAGAAGGATGGCAGGAAAATACCTGTCAACAGTTAAACCTGTTGAGGCGGATGTTGTTGTAGGTGTTCCTGACTCTGGCCTTGATGCAGCACTTGGTTATGCTCAAGCATCAGGTATACCATATGGTATAGGCTTGATTAAGAATAAATATATTGGCAGAACCTTTATCGCTCCTGGCCAAAATGTAAGAGAAGATAAGGTTAGAATTAAACTAAATCCAATTAGCGAAACTGTTAAGGGCAAAAGAGTAGTGCTAGTTGATGACTCAATAGTTCGTGGTACAACTTGTGCAAGAATAGTTAAGCTATTAAGAAATGCTGGTGCAACCGAGGTTCATCTACGTTCATCAGCTCCTGCGTTCTTAAATCCTTGCTACTATGGTACAGATGTAGACTCAAAGGAAAACCTAATTGCTTGTGTTCATACTGAGGATGAAATTGCAAAAATCATTGGTGTTGATTCACTTGCTTACTTAAATTTGGAGGATGTTACAAAGATCGGTGCAAGTGGACATTGTAAAGGATATTGTACCGCTTGCTTTGATGGTAACTATCCAACAGAAACCCCAAAAATGATTATTAATAAATACGAAAATAAATTGTCAGAAAGTGAGAAATAAGAAATGAAGAATTCCAGATCCGAAAGCTATGCAGCAGCAGGCGTTGATATTACAGCGGGCTATAAGGCTGTTGAGCTTATGAAAAAGCATATTGCTCGCACTAAAAACGAAGGATGCGTTGATGACGTAGGCGGCTTTGGTGGTTGCTTCGGTTTACAACTTGCAGGTATGGAAGAGCCTGTTCTTGTTTCCGGTACTGACGGTTGTGGCACAAAAGTAAAAATGGCAATACTTATGGACAAGCACGATACCATTGGTATAGATGCTGTTGCTATGTGTGTTAACGACATTATTTGTTGTGGAGCAAAACCGCTATTTTTCCTTGACTATATCGCTTGTGGAAAGAATATACCTGAAAAAATCGCTGCTATTGTTGGTGGTGTTGCCGAGGGATGCGTTCAATCAGGCGCTGCTCTTATCGGTGGTGAAACCGCAGAGCATCCAGGTATGATGCCAACAGAGGAATATGACCTTGCAGGATTTGCAGTTGGTATTGTTGACAAGAAAAAAATTCTTGATAACACAAAAATGGAAGAGGGGGATGTTGTTATCGCACTTGCATCAAGCGGTGTTCACTCAAACGGATTCTCACTTGTTCGTAAGGTGTTTGATATTGATAAAAACCCAGAGTCATTATATGTTCCTTGTGAGGCACTTGGTGGTGCTTCAATCGCTGAAACACTACTTACCCCAACAAAGATTTATGTTAAATCTGTTCTTGCTTTGCTTGAAAAGGTAAATGTTAAGGGCATTTCACACATTACTGGTGGCGGCTTCTACGAGAACATTCCAAGATCAATTCCAAAGGGACTTGCGGCAAAGATAGACAAATCTGCTGTTAAGGTTCTTCCTATCTTTGATCTGATTCAAAAGACAGGCAACATTCCTGAAAGAGATATGTATAATACATACAATATGGGTGTTGGTATGAGCATTGTTGTTCCTAAGGATGAGCTTGATACAGCTCTTGAAATTCTTAAGGTT
The DNA here is from genome assembly GCA_017472695.1 of Clostridia bacterium. Lineage (GTDB taxonomy): Bacteria > Bacillota > Clostridia > Oscillospirales > CAG-272 > RGIG2000. Next base: position 4,567 of record JAFUOQ010000008.1, read on the forward strand.
AATGGTGAGGACGCTTATGTAATTGGCGAAATTATCAAGTCTGATGAGGGTGTTATCCTATGCTAAGAGCTAATATAGCGGTTTTAGTTTCTGGTGGTGGCACAAATTTACAAGCTTTAATCGACGCTGAAAAGAGTGGCACTATCAAAAGTGGTAAGATTAGCCTTGTTGTATCAAATAAAGAAGGCGCATACGCACTTGAAAGAGCTAAGAATGCGGGAATAGATACTAAAACTATTTTAAAGAGTGAACTTGGCTCACAAGAAAAATTTGAAGAAGCACTTATAAACGCACTTGAGGAAGCAAATACCGATATTATCGTGCTTGCCGGCTTTATGAGTATTTTAAGTGCAGATTTTACAAATCATTTTAAGGATAAAATCATAAATGTTCACCCATCACTTATACCTTCTTTCTGCGGCAAGGGTTTCTATGGCCTTAAGGTTCACGAGGCTGCACTTGCTTATGGTGTAAAGGTTAGTGGTGCAACCGTGCATTTTGTTAATGAAATTCCCGATGGTGGCAAAATCATTATGCAGAAGGCGGTAGAAATTCAAGATGGTGATACACCAGAGGTTTTACAAAAGAGAATAATGCAAGAGGCAGAGTGGAAAATACTTCCTCTTTCCTGCGAAAAGGTATGTTCTGAGATTATTAAGGAGAGAAACTAATGAATATTTACAAAATAGATGAAATTGGTGCACTTTTAAAGGATAATACATATCCAGGTCGTGGTATTGTTATTGGCAAGAGTGAGGACGGCAAAAAGGCTGTATTTGCTTACTTTATTATGGGAAGAAGTGAAAACAGCAGAAACCGTGTTTTCAAAGAAGAGGATGGCAATGTATTTACCGAGCCATTTGATTACTCAAAGGTTGAGGACCCATCACTTATTATCTATGCGGCAATTAGAAACCACGAAAACAAGATAATTGTTACAAATGGCGACCAAACAGATACAATTTACGAGGCACTTAAGGATTGTGGATGCTTTAAAAAGGCATTAAAGACAAGAGAGTTTGAGCCAGACGCTCCTAACTTCACACCTCGTATTAGTGGTATGCTTACATTTGGCGATAATGATTTCAAATATCAAATGAGCATTTTAAAGAGCGCTGATGAAAAGGGTAGTGCTTGTAATAGATATTTCTATGAATACGCGCCACTTAATGGTCTTGGACATTTCATTCACACATATGTTTGCGATGGCAACCCGATTCCTACTTTCCAAGGTGAGCCAGAAAGAGTTAAGATTCCAAACAACATTGATGATTTTACAAATGAAATTTGGACTAACCTAAACGAAAACAACAAGATTTCTCTATATGTTCGCTATGTTGACCTTGAAAGCGGAATTTATGAGAACAGAATGATAAATAAAAATCAATAAGGAGTGCAAAATGAAAGAGTTTGAACTTAAATATGGCTGTAACCCTAACCAAAAGCCAGCTAAAATATATATGGAAAACGGCGAGGAGCTTCCAATAGAGATTCTTTGTGGAAGACCAGGCTACATAAACTTTCTTGACGCATTTAACTCTTGGCAGCTTGTAAAGGAGCTTAAAGAGGCAACAGGAATGCCTTGTGCAACATCTTTTAAGCACGTTAGCCCAACCTCTGCAGCTGTTGGCAAAAAGCTTTCTGACAAATTAAAGAAGGCTTGCTTTGTTGACGATATTGAGGGGCTTGATGAGTCTCCACTTGCTTGCGCTTATGCAAGAGCAAGAGGAACCGACAGAATGTCATCATTCGGCGACTGGATTGCACTTTCTGATGTTTGTGATGTAACAACAGCAACACTTATTAAAAGAGAAATTTCTGATGGTGTTATTGCTCCTGGTTACACAGACGAAGCACTTGAGATTTTAAAGTCTAAGAGAAAGGGCAACTATAACATAGTTAAGATTGACCCTAACTATGTTCCCGAGGTTCAAGAAAAGAAGCAAGTTTTCGGTATTACATTTGAACAGGGTAGAAACAACTTTGTAATTAACAAAGAGCTTCTTTCTGATATTGTAACAGAGAATAAGGAATTTACTGATGCCGCAATCACAGATCTAATTATTTCTCTTATTACACTTAAATACACACAATCAAACTCTGTTTGTTATGCATATGATGGACAAGCTATCGGTGTAGGTGCTGGACAACAATCAAGAATTCACTGCACTCGTTTGGCTGGTACTAAGGCAGATACATGGCACCTTCGTCAACACGACAAGGTTCTTAATCTTCCTTTCTTGCCAACTATTGCTCGTCCCGATAGAGATAACGTAATTGATGGTTACATCAATAAGAACGAAGAGGATGTTTGTGCTGATGGAGTATGGCAAAAATACTTCACACATCAACCAGAGCCACTAACTGCTGAAGAAATAAGAGCTTATCTTGATACTATTACTGGTGTTAGTGTTGGTTCAGACGCGTTTTTCCCGTTCAGCGACAATATCGAAAGAGCACGTCGCAGTGGTGTATCATTTATTGCTGAGCCAGGTGGATCAATTAGAGATGATATCGTAATTGATTGCTGTAACAAATATGGTATCGTTATGGCATTTACAAAAATGAGACTTTTCCACCATTAATGAGGTAAATAAATGAAGGTATTGGTTGTAGGTGGCGGCGGAAGAGAGCACGCCATTATAAGAAAGCTTAAGGAAAGCAAAAAAATTACTGAAATCTATGCACTTCCTGGAAATGGTGGTATGTACAAGGATGCAACCACTATTGCTATAGGGGCAAAGGATATTGACGGTATTGTTAAATTTGCGGTGGAAAATAAAATTGATTATGCAGTAGTAGCGCCGGATGACCCTTTGGTACTTGGCTGTGTTAATGCTCTAAGTAAGGTTGGTATTCCTTGCTTTGGACCAAGCAAAGAGGCTGCAATTATTGAGGGGAGTAAGGTTTTCTCTAAGAACCTTATGAAAAAATATGGTATTCCAACTGCTACTTATGAGGTTTTCTCTGATGCTGAAAGCGCTCTTGAATATGTAAAAACAGGACCAATTCCAACTGTTATAAAGGCTGATGGACTTGCTCTTGGTAAGGGTGTTATTATTGCATTTACAAGAGAAGAGGCAATAGATGCAGTTAGCTCTATTATGACTGACAAAAAGTTTGGTTCGAGCGGAGATAATATAGTTATTGAGGAATTTTTGGAAGGACCAGAGGTTTCTGTTCTTGCGTTTACTGACGGCAAGGTTGTTAAGCCAATGGTTTCCTCAATGGACCACAAGCGCGCCCTTGATGGTGACAAGGGATTAAATACTGGTGGTATGGGTACAATTGCACCTAACCCTTATTACACAAAGGCAGTAGCTGATGAGTGTATGGCTAAAATTTTCTTGCCAACTATCGAGGCTATGAAGAGTGAGGGTCGAGAATTCAAGGGTTGCTTATACTTTGGGCTTATGCTTACAAAGGATGGACCAAAGGTTATAGAGTATAACTGTCGTTTCGGCGACCCTGAAACACAGGTTGTTCTTCCTTTGCTTGAAAGTGACCTCTTTGAGATTATGCAAGCAACAACAAACGGCACACTAGCTGAATGTGAAGTTAAATTTTCCGACAAATATGCTTGCTGTGTAATTATGGCATCAAAGGGTTATCCAGAAAAGTACCAAAACGGCTTTGAAATGGCTATTCCCGAGGAAATAGAGAAGGATGTTTACGTTGCAGGTGCAAAATACGAGGACGGCAAGATTTATTCTGCTGGTGGTCGTGTGCTCGGCGTTACTGACGTTTCAACCTCTTTAAAGAGCGCTATTGACGGTGCATATAAAAAAGTAGAACAAATCAAATTTGATAATGCGTTTTATCGCCACGACATCGGTGCAAGAGCGCTTATGGCTACGGAGGAAAAATAATGGTTTATCGCATTTTTGTTGAAAAAAAGGAAGGACTTCAAAACGAGGCAAACTCTCTCCTTTCAGAAATCAAAACCTTTCTTGGCATTAATACCATAGAAGGCGTTAGAATCTTAAATAGATACGATGCTGAAAACATCACAAAGGAGCTTTTTGATTATGCTGTAAAGACAGTATTTTCAGAGCCACAGCTCGATGATGCATCAAGCAACTTTGATGCAAAGGGCGGAGTAGTTTTCGCAACAGAATATCTCCCAGGTCAATTTGACCAAAGAGCAGATTCTGCAGCTCAATGTATTCAGCTTATTTCTCAAGGAGAAAAGCCAACTGTACAAAGTGCAAGAGTTTATATTCTTTATGGCGATTTGTCAGCTGGCGAGATTGCAAAGATTAAAAAGCACGTAATTAACCCTGTTGAAGCAAGAGAAGCATCTCTTGAAGAGAAAGAAACCCTAAAGGTTGAATATGATATTCCTACTGAGGTTGCAACTCTTGATGGCTTTATCGAACTTGATGAGGAAGGTCTTGCTGACTTTGTTAAGTCCTATGGTCTTGCTATGGACCTTGACGATATTAAATTCTGTCAAGCATACTTTAAGACCGAGGGTAGAAACCCAACAATAACTGAAATTAGAATGATTGATACATATTGGTCTGACCACTGCCGTCATACAACATTTTCAACAACTATTGATAGTGTTAAATTTAATGACGAGCTTCTTGAAAAGACTTATGAGGAGTATCTTGAAACAAGAAAAGAGCTTGGTAGAGCAAAGCCAGTTAACCTAATGGATATTGCAACACTTGCAGTTAGATATCTCAAAAAGGAAGGCAAGCTTGATAAGCTAGATGAATCAGAGGAAATCAATGCTTGTACTGTTAAGATAGATGTAGAAATCGATGGTAAGACAGAAAAATGGCTACTTCTTTTTAAGAACGAAACACATAACCACCCAACCGAAATTGAGCCATTTGGTGGCGCAGCTACTTGTATTGGTGGTGCTATTCGTGACCCACTTTCCGGTAGATCATATGTTTATGGGGCTATGCGTCTAACTGGTGCAGCTAACCCATTAAAGCCAGTTTCTGAAACAATTGAGGGTAAATTACCACAAAGAAAGATTGTTACAACAGCAGCAGCTGGTTATTCATCATATGGTAACCAAATCGGTCTTGCTACTGGTATAGTTGACGAAATTTATCACGATGGCTACGCAGCTAAGCACATGGAGGTTGGTGCAGTTATTGCAGCAGCTCCTGCTAAAAACGTAAGACGTGAGATTCCAGCTGATGGCGACATCGTAGTTTTACTCGGTGGACGTACAGGTCGTGATGGCTGTGGTGGTGCTACTGGTTCATCTAAGTCACACACAGTTGAATCACTTGAAAACTGTGGTGCAGAGGTACAAAAGGGTAATGCTCCAGAAGAAAGAAAGCTTCAAAGACTATTTAGAAACTATGAGGCTTGTCGCATGATCAAGCGTTGTAACGACTTTGGTGCTGGTGGTGTTTCTGTTGCTATTGGTGAGCTTGCAGATGGTCTATTTATTGATTTAAATGCAGTTCCAAAGAAATATGACGGTCTTGACGGAACCGAGCTTGCAATTAGTGAATCTCAAGAGAGAATGGCTGTTGTTATCGAGGCTGAAAATAAGGATAGATTCCTTGAACTTGCAAATAGCGAGAACTTGGAGGCAACTGTTGTTGCTAAAATTACTGCTGAACCAAGACTTAAAATGGTTTGGAACGGTAAAATTATTTGTGATATCAGCCGTGAGTTCTTAAACTCAAACGGAGCAGAGAAGCATATAGATATTGAATGTGCAAAGGTTGAGTCCTATGCAAAAGCTATACCAGCTGACTTTGAGGCAGGAATGATGGATGTTGTTACTGACCTTAATGTTTGCTCAAAGAGAGGTTTGAGCGAGCGCTTTGACTCTACAATCGGTGCTGGCACAGTTCTTATGCCATTTGGTGGTAAGAACCAACGTACGCCAATCCAAGCAATGGTTCAAAAGGTTTCTGTTGAAAAGGCACATACTGATGATTGCTCATTTATGTCCTGGGGCTACAACCCATATATTTTAGAAAAGAGCCCATATCACGGCGCATACCTAGCAGTTGTTGAGTCAGTTTCAAAGCTTATTGCAACAGGCGCTAAATATGAGGATGTTTACCTAACATTCCAAGAGTATTTTGAAAAGCCTACAAAGGTTGCTACCCGTTGGGGCAAGCCATTATCAGCTCTTCTTGGTGCATTTAAGGCACAAAAGAACCTTGGTATCGGCTCAATTGGCGGTAAGGACTCAATGAGCGGTTCATTTGAAAAGCTTGACGTTCCACCAACACTCATCTCATTTGCTGTTACAATGGGTAAAACAAGTGAGGTTATCTCTCCTGAATTTAAAAAGGCAGGAAATAAAGTAGTTCTTCTAAAGCCTGAATATGACGAGAACGGATTACCTGTAACTGAGTCACTTATTGATCTTTATAACCAAGTAACAGACTTGGCAAGAAGCGGTAAGGCAGTAAGTATTTACACACCAACAATCGGTGGTGTTGCAGAGGCTATTTATAAAATGGCTATCGGTAATGGTCTCGGCTTTGAGTTTGCAGACGTAGATATGGCTGAAATCTTTGGCTATAACTATGGTTCATTCATTGTTGAGCTTTCATCTAATGACGAAATTGGCATTAATCTCGGTAAAGTTACCGATAACTTTGCTATTTCATACAAGAATAGCAAGATTTGTATATGCAATCTCAATGAGGGCTATGAAAACAAGCTTGAAAGCGTTTACCCATGCAACATTGCATATAACGAGGAAAAGCCAGAAACAGTGTCCTATAAGGCTGAAAAGCGCATAGGTGCTAATATCAAGGTTGCAAAGCCAAAGGTACTTATTCCTGTATTCCCAGGCACAAACTGTGAGTTTGATTCTGCAAAGGCGGTTGAGGACGCAGGTGCTGAAAGCGAAATCTTTGTTATCAATAACCTAAGTGCTGAGGGCATTAAGAGAAGTGCTGAAGCTTTCGCTAAGAAGGTAGGCGAGTCCCAAATCGTATTTATCCCTGGTGGATTTAGTGGTGGCGACGAGCCAGATGGTTCTGGTAAGTTTATCACAGCATTCTTCCGTGGTAACGATGTAAAGAACGCAGTATCAGAGCTTCTTGACAATCGTGGCGGACTTATGTGTGGTATCTGTAACGGATTTCAAGCTCTTGTTAAATTAGGTCTTGTTCCTTACGGAAAGATTATCGACACAGACGAAAACTGCCCAACACTTACATTTAATAATATCTCAAGACACCAATCAAAGATTGTAAGAACAAGAATTGCATCAAATATGTCACCATGGCTATCTGAATGCAACGTTGGCGATATTATAAATGTTCCAATTTCTCATGGTGAAGGTAAGTTCCTTGCTAACGATGCTACAATTAAGGAATTGATTGCAAACGGACAAATCGCAACTCAATACGTTGACCTTAATGGAAATGCAACATATGATATTCAATACAATCCAAACGGCTCAACTCTCGCTATCGAGGGTATCACATCCCCAGACGGACGTGTATTTGGTAAAATGGGTCACTCCGAGCGTATTGATAACGGCTTATACAGAAACGTATATGGCGAATATGATATCAAAATGTTCAAATCCGCTGTTAAATTCTTTAAATAATAAAATTGGCGAGTGCTTGATTGAAGTGAACCCAAAAGTTTAGACAAAATTAAATATTAAATTTGTTGTGAATGAGCTCGGTATTGCACTGGGCTCATTCCTTTTAGTTTTAAGGAAATTCTTTCGTTGTTGTAGTAATGTATATATTCTTCCAACTTCTCA
>JAFUOQ010000009.1 GCA_017472695.1 Clostridia bacterium
GTATTGTTTCTTTGTAGCCCAAATGATTTTCTCGCATATCTAGTATAACAGATATTTTGAATTCTGGCGAGTATTTCTTGTTTTTTCTTGACATAAAAAATATGCACCTCCAAAAGTGTCTAACTTTTGGGGTGCATATCAAACTGAAGTGGATTTCTGTTTTCTATATTTCCTTATAAACATCCTTGAGCGCTGGATAAAGCTTTTTAAATGTTTCGTATTTTTTCTTGTAAGCTTCGACAATTTCAGCCACAGGGTAGGTTGTATCCTTGCTCTTAACAAGCTTTTTAGTCGCTTGCTCAACCGTGTTATATTCGCCGTCGGCAACCATTGCTAAAATAGCACCGCCGTAAGCAGGACCTTCCTCTATTAAAGGTCTCACCACAGGAATACCAAGCACATTTGCTAAAATCTCGCGCCAAACCTTGCTTTTAGCTCCGCCACCGCAAACCTTTGTAGATTCGATTTTTACTCCACTTGCGCGTGCAAGCTCTACTGAATCACACAGTGCAAAGGCAACACCCTCAAGCACGGCAAGAGTCATTTCCTTACGAGTTGTGCTTGGACGCATACCAATAAAAGCGCCCTTTGCATCTACATCGTTATGTGGTGTTCTTTCACCCATTAGGTAAGGCAAGAAAAATACATTGTTTTTACCAAGTAACTCGGACATGCCCTCTTCTTCAGCGCTAAAATCACCCGAGCCAAGAATTTCCTCAACCCACCATTTATTACATGATGCAGCAGAGAGAATACAGCCCATTAGGTGGTATTTTCCATTTGCGTGGCAAAAGTTGTGTAAAGCGCCACACTCGTTTTTGATGAATGTATCTTGTGAAATAAATACAGTACCGCTAGTGCCAATGGAAACATTACAGTCACCACAACTAGAAATACCTGTTCCAATAGCCGCACCAGCGTTGTCTGCTGCACCAATAGCTATTGTAATTTTGCCCAAGCCTACCTTGTCAGCTACCTCTGGCAAAAGAGTGCCAATTTTCTCGTAAGATTCAAAAAGAGTCGGGAGAGTGTCAATATTTATAGAACAAATATCACACATTTCTTTAGACCAGCATTTGTTTTTTACATCTAAAAGAAGCATACCACTTGCATCAGAATAGTCAGTTGCAAACACACCGCTTAATTTATAAGCAAGATAGTCCTTTGGTAGCATAATTTTCCTTATGCGCGCAAAATTATCTGGTTCGTTTTCCTTTACCCAAAGAATTTTAGGTGCGGTAAAGCCTGCAAAGGCAATATTTGCAGTATATTCCATTAGCTTGTCTTGGCCAATTACCTCGTTAAGATAAGCAGTTTCCTTTGATGTTCTTCCATCGTTCCATAAAATCGCAGGGCGTATAACCTCGTCGTTTTTGTCAAGGATAACAAGACCATGCATCTGTCCACCAAAGGAAATACCCTTGACATTTTCCTTGTCAACACCCGAGAGAAGCTCGCCGAGTCCGTCAATGGTCGCATTGTACCAGTCGATAGGATTTTGCTCACTCCAACCACTTTGCGGGTAGAAAATTGGGTATTCACGGCTGACAGCTTTTATAATTTGTCCATCAGTATCAACCAAAAGAATTTTCACCGAGGACGTACCTAAATCAATTCCGATATACTTTTTCATAGCATTAACCAAATAGTACACTATTTATAATGCTCTCAAGCATTTCTTGTCTGCCACTGCCAGGTAATTTAGCATTTCCAAGCTTTTCAGCATAAGCTGCCAACTCCTCAAGTGAAGTGCTGTCGGAGAGAATCTTTTGACCTATTTCTGTGTTGTAGTAGCTTGAATATCTTTCCTTCTTAAATTCGTCAAGTCTTCCATCCTCAATAAGCTCAGCCGCCTTAATTAGACCAAGAGCGAATGTATCCATACCAAGAATAAAGCCAATAAACATATCCTCATATGTGTAGGAGGAACGGCGGTTCTTTGCATCAAAGTTAAAGCCACCTGTAAGTCCACCTGCGTTTAGTACCTCAAGCATACACATAGTAGCTGTATAAACATCAAATGGGAACTCGTCAGTATCCCAACCGAGAAGATAGTCACCTTGGTTAGCATCAATTGAGCCGAGCATACCATTAATTGCACTGATTCTTAAATCGTGCTCAAAGGTATGACCTGCGAGTGTTGCGTGGTTAGCCTCAATATTCATCTTGAAGTCCTTGTCAAGCCCATGAGCCTTCAAGAAACCAATAGCAGTAGCTGCGTCAAAATCATATTGGTGCTTCATTGGCTCCTTTGGCTTTGGCTCAATGTAAAAGTCACCAGTAAATCCGATTGCACGACCATATTCAACAGCCATTTTCATAAGTCGTGCAATATTGTCTTGCTCAAATTTAACATCTGTGTTGAGAAGAGTTTCGTAGCCCTCACGGCCACCCCAAAATACATATCCACGGCCACCAAGCTTAACAGTTAAATCTAGCGCTTTCTTTACTTGAGCAGCAGCGAATGCAAATACCTCGGCGCTATTTGATGAGCCTGCGCCATTGCAGAAGCGTGGGTTAGAGAACATGTTAGCAGTTCCCCAAAGACACTTAATGCCTGTTTCGTTCATCTTTTCAAGTATGTAGTCAGTAATTTCGTCAAGACGGCGATTTGTTTCCTTAATATCGTCAGCCTCAGGAACTATATCAACATCGTGGAAGCAGAAATATTCAATGCCTAGCTTTTGCATAAACTCAAAGCCAACATCAACCTTAGCTTTTGCGTGCTCCATAGTGCCACGCTCTGCACCAAATGATTTGTCAGCAACACCACGGCCAAACATATCAGTGCCTTCAGCACAAAGGTTGTGCCACCAAGCCATAGCAAATGGTAGATGCTCCTTCATCTTTTTGCCCATTATAACTCTGTCTGCATCGTAATACTTGAAAGCCAAAGGATTTTTGCTCTTTGGACCCTCATATTTAATTTTTCCTACGTTAAAAATCTCGCTCATTTTTTATTCTCCTATAAAAATATTTCTTTCTAGTTTTCCACCCTTGCGAATGAAAAGTGGAATTTTATCAAGCGGAGCATCGCATTTCATAGTAATGCCACCCTCGTGCTCGTCACCGGTCCATACATCAACCCAAGAATTTTCTTTAGGCAAATATACCTCGCGACAGTACTCATTTTCATATATAATCGGTGCAACCAAAAGATCACTGCCGAACATATACTCATCATCTATTTCCCAAGCTTTTTCATCGCTTGAAAAATCATAAAACAGTGGGCGCATAGGGGGAGTACCAACCTTGTGTGCCTCTTTCATAATCTTCTTAATGTAAGGCTTTAACCTTTCACGAATGAAAATATATTTTGTAAATATTTTCTCGTTTTCCTCGCCATAAGACCAAATCTCGTTTGGAGCACCTGTTCCACAAATTCCGGCGCCGCTTATCGGCTCTTCGTTTCCTGCGTGGGTTTCATTCCAAGGACTTCTACAACCGTGCAAACGGAGAACAGGACAAAAGGTTGCATATTCAAACCATCTAGCAATTAGCTTTCTATATTCAGGGTCGTTATTTGTGCCACCATCAAAGCCACCAATATCAGTTGTCCACCAAGGAATACCACTCATTGCCATATTGAGTCCTGCACGTACTTGGCATCTTAACGCCTCGTATGTTGCCATAACATCGCCCGACCAAACAAGCGCACCGTATCTTTGTGAGCCAAGCCAAGCGCACCTAATTAAATTTAAGATGTTTTCTTGACCTTCATCTTCCATTCCATCATAAAAGTTTTGTGCGTATTTTTGTGGGTAAATATTTCCAACCTCTAGGCAATCTCCAAGATAGTACATATGATTGTCATAATCATAATAATCGTACTCCGGCTCTGCCTCATCAAGCCAAAAAATCTTTATTCCGTTTTTATAATAGTTTTCCTTTGCCTTGCTCCATACAAACTTGCCAGCTTCTGGGTTAGTTGTATCGTAGAAAACTGCAGGGGAAACGCATTCTGTGTGATTGCGCCTACCACGATAGTTTTTGATAAGATAGCCCTTTTCTTCCATCTCTTCGTAGTTTTCGCTATCAAACTGAATTGTAGGCCAAACCGAAACCATAAGCTCCGTGCCCATCTCATTTAACTCCTTGACCATGCCCTCTGGGTCAGGGAAGTAGTTTAAGTCGAACTTAAAATCTCCTTGGTGAGGCCAGTGAAAAAAGTCGCAAACTATAACAGAGAGTGGAATACCACGCTCCTTGTATCCTCGCGCCACCTCTAGTAGCTCTTCCTGTGACCAATAACGTAGCTTTGATTGCCAAAAGCCCATAGCATACTCAGGCATCATAGGTGGCTTGCCGGTTAATTCCATATACGCTTCCATAATTTCACGAGGGGTATCGTTGACAATAATGAGATAGTCAATTTCCTCGCCCATTTCAGCTGTCCACTTGGTTATGTTTTTGCCAAATGATGCCTCGCCAATAGATGGCATATGCCAAATAAAGCCATAGCCAAGGCTTGAAATATAGAATGGGACAGAAGCCTGTGAATTTCTTTGTGCAAGCTCTAATGTACAGCCTTTTACATCCAAAATTGGCTGTTGGTATTGACCCATACCGAAAATCCTTTCGCCCTCGTTTGCATAAAAGCTAACATTTATTCTGTATTTGCCGTTTCCTATATTCTTCCACTCGTGCCCCTTAACCTTTAAGGGCTTGCCTGTGTAATGCTCCTCTAAAAGTAGCTTCCCATTTTGGTTATAAAACGTGATTTTTCCGTTTTTGTCAATGGTAGCTCGCGCATTACCATTTCTTATTTCAGCACTTTCATCGTCGAGTGTAATCTCGGCACTCACCTCGTGAGCCGGTAAAAGAGCATAGTCTCTCAATTCAAAATTATTATTTTTTCTTGCCCTAACACGCAAAGCATTCGCGCCATAAGGCTCAATTCTTATATAATCATCCTCGTTTTGATAAATGAGCACGTCTTTGTCTTTAGAAAACATAAAAGCCTCCTTATGCCAGCTAAATTAATAACTCTATTCAATTATATCTTAAGATATAAGGGATTGACATTGCTATTCATAAGTGATACAATTATAATCATAAATTAAGATTTTTGGAGCAAATTATGATTACTTATGAAGGACATCGTTCATATTCAGGGCACGAAATATATCGTCAATTTGATGAAAATTTAACCTTTGGCATACATCTTCACAATAGCTTTGAGCTTGTATATGTCAAATCAGGAGAATTGTCAGTTCATTTAGACGGCAAGGATTACATAGTAAAAAAAGGTCAGGCTATGTTTATTTTACCTAACAGTGTTCACTCATATAAGACTGAAAAATATTCTGCCAGTGCTCTTTATATTTTTTCTAATCGATATGTGCATACATTTTATGGTCAAATCAAAAATAAAGCACCCCTGTGTCCAATTTTCGACCTTGAAAATCCACAAGTGCTAGAAAATTTTAATGACGAAAGCATAGATAAATATCTTGCAAAATCAATTTTTTACAACTTGATTTATCAGTTTAATAAAAACACGAGCTATGAGGAAAAAAACACCAAGCTTCTTGATAATTACGGTAAGATTCTCAGCTTTATATCAATGCATTACCAAGAAAATATAACTGTTAAGGATATAGCAAGGGAAATGGGCTACGACCACCGATATGTTACATCACTCATAAAAAAGGGTCTTGACACGACCTTCCGTGCACTTCTTAATGAATATCGTATTCAAAATGCGCAATATCTTTTGGCAACCGAGTCTAAAAATATAGCTGAAATAGCTTATGAATGTGGTTATGACTCACTTTGCTCTTTCAATCGTAATTTTAAAGAAATCACTGGCATAACTCCAAAACAGTTTAGACAAAAATAAGAATAACATATTGAAAAACGCGCAAATATATGATATTATATAAGTTGAGCTTTATATACTAAAGCAAATGCAAATTTTAGCGATGCATAGGCAAAAGGAGAAAAATATGTTAGATTTTGCTAAAGAAAAAGCCCTTTGGGATAATATACGCACAAGTGAGGACTTTGCTCGTCACCGCGAGGAAATTCTTGCAAAATATAAGGTTAGCTTTGAGATAGAGCCGTCACCTCACACAGTAGAGGAGATTTTAAGTAAGGATGACCACGGTAAGTGGGCGCGCTCACTTAATCAACTACAAACCTCGGCGCTTTTATCACTTATTTATCCCGACAATGAGGAGTACTATAACAACCTATTAAAAATTGTTTGGTCATACTGTGATACATACACATGGGCGCCTTTAGGGCATTACAATAGCTACTATAATAGAACCCCTGATGATTATGACATAGGGCTAATTGATATTTTTGCATCAAGCGTTGCATTTTCTTTAGCTGAAATTAAAAACCTCTTTAGTGATAGATTCCCTCAATTAATTAAAGATAGAATCACAGCAGAGCTTCGTCGCAGAACTATTGAACCATTTGTAAATAGAAAATACTTTTGGGAAAAGCACCCAAATAACTGGGCTTCAGTTTGTGCAGGAGGCGTTGGCGGTGTTCTTATGTATGAGGACCCCGAGCTATATATGAGGGAAAGAGAACGCCTTGACTCTGCTATGCAGGTTTACATTGATAGCTACGCAGAGGATGGTGTTTGCGTTGAGGGCGCAGCATATTGGGGCTTCGGCTTTGGCTTTTTCGTTTCCTATGCTATGCTTCAAAGAGAATTAACCAACGGAGAATACGATTGGTTCAAAAATCCAAAGGTTAAAAAAATAGCAACCTTTATTCAAAAAATGCTACTCCAAACCAATGTCGTTGCTCGCTTTAGCGATTGTAACCCGAGCGAGAACTATTGGATAGGTCTTCCACATATTCTTCGCGACATTTACGGTGAGGAGGTAGAAAAGCTACCAAAAACAGCAGGTACAATAATTGCCTATACACACTTCAATTTCTCGCTTCGTTCATTAATATACTACAAGCCCGAATATACAACCGATAAGGTTGCCGAGGATGTAACATATAATATGGAAAGCACCGCATACTTTACCAAGCGGACAAAATATTATGGATTTGCTTGTAAGGGTGGAAATAATGGAGAAAGCCATAACCACAATGACGTTGGCTCATTCATTCTAGCAAGAAATAACAAGGAAATTCTTTGTGATATTGGCGCTGGCGCATATGAGGACGGCTACCATACAGAGAAAAGATATACCTTCTTCCACCCATCCTCATTTTCCCACAACCTACCATTCTTTGATGGAGTAGGGCAGGATGGTGTCAGACGTGAGAATGTTATGATAGATTATAACGAAAAAGAAAATTCTATCTATATGGACTTCACCCGTGGCTACGGCGTTGATTACCTAAAAAAAGCAGAGAGAAAATTTTATTTTACCGATTCAACCGTTACCTTAAATGATAAATTTACAATGACAAAGGAAAGTATAATTACTGAAAGATTTGTTTCATTTATCGAGCCTGTGGTTGATGGCAAAAATGTTATTTTAGATGATGTTACAATTTCACCAAAGGATGAAATAATTCCCAAAATCACACTAGAAAGACATAAGGGACATTTGAGTGGTACAATAGACGAGGTTTATTGTATTGACTATATTTTACCAACTGGCAAAAACGAATTTACAGTAGATTTTATCACACCAAAAGAATAATTGAAGGGAAAAGAAAATGAATCCTAATATAATACCGATGGTCTTGACAATTTCATTTTTGGGTTTTGTTGCATTTGGTTTTTTACTGGGCTTATTAAAGGGCGCAATGAAAAGTATGGTTGATATTGTTGCAGCTATCACCTGCGCAGTATTAGCTTTGCCAATTACAAAAATACTTGTAACCCTCTTAATCAAGCCTGCTACAATACTTCTTTTTACCGACTGGCTTATCTCAATTTTGCCAGAGGGCGCAAGTGAGTATGTGATTATGGTTCAACAAATGATAACCAACGATACAACCAAGGAAACTGCGGCTGATATTGTTGAGCTAATTGGAGCTTTGCCGGTATTGATTTTGTCGCCAATTATATACATACTTATTTTTGCAATTCTTTGCATTATAGTATATCTAGTGGCATTTATCATAAAAATTTTGGCTTGTCCAAAAACAAAGGGAGTACCATTAAGACTTGTAGGTGGTGGACTTGGCGCGCTTACCTGTGCCGTTATTTTTGTAGCATTGGCTTCACCTTTACTTGGATATGTAAATATGGCTGATGATACAATAGATTACTATCTAGAAATTTCAAAAAAAGATGAGCAACCATCGTCGAGCAATGTTGGCACAGGCACTGATACTGAACTCGTACAGGCTAAAGAAATGAGTGCAAGTGAGGACAATACTCAAGCAAGCGACGAAGCTGATGGCGATGAGGGTGAATTCTCAAGCTCGACTGAAAACGATGAAAAAATAGATACAAGTGCAATCAAGGACGCGCTTGAGATAGCAAATGACTACATTTCTCCAATAAAGAGTAATGTTGCATCAATACTTGCATATTCTCTTGGCGGAAGGGCTATATTTAACACCTTGACCACAACAGAGGTTGCCGATGTTAAAATCAATCTTCAAACAGAGGTCAATGGTATGGTTGACCTAGCTGATGTAGCAATAGATTTTGTAAACACCTCCCCAAAGCATTATGGCAAGGAGCAGACAGATGCTATTGATAGATTGAACGCTTCCATTGAGGAGTCAGAGTACCTACCGCTTATTTTATCAAAGGTTGTTTCCTTTGTAGCAAACGAATATTATCAAGGTCACTCAATTATGGGCGTTGAAAAGCCAAATTTGGGCGATAGATTTAACCCTACCTTTGATAGAATTTTAGCTGTTCTTAAAAATACCGATTCAGATGATATAAGGCAGGACTTAAGAACAATATCTAATATCGCTAATGGCGCAGTTGATACAGGTATTATTGACGAGGTGACATCAAGTGAGATAGACGCTTGGAAAATAGCCGAGAATGACGAGTTTATTGCCGTTGTTTTAGTCGAACTATATAAAAACCCAAGAACATATAATATGGTGCCATATCTAACTGGTGCACTAACTAATTATGCTCACGATATCTACAACGAAATCAATGACGACAGCACCAAGGCTGATAAATTTGATTACACTAATTATAATGAAGAACAGCTTAAAATAGAGGCTGAAAATATCTCAAACACAGTTAAAGAAATTCATACTTTTATTGATAGCACAGATTTTTCCGCCGAGGACGGTGCAAAGGAGATTATAGTTAACTCTGATCTTGCCGCTCTTGGCAGAGCTCTCGAGTATATGAGAGATGGTATGTTTACTGACAGAATGTTTAAAATACTTTTCCATGCACTTCTTTATTCGGAGGCAGCTGACGAGCTTGGAATAGTAGATGACACGCTCATAGAAAAGGCGGAAAATCCTAATTCTGACATTGATAAGCTTCTTGTTTCAAGACAAAATGTATTGAGGCTTGCAATCGCTATTCAAGAAAAGAAGAGCAAGGATGAAAGAACAGAGCTTATGCACTCTGTGGTTGAGGACATTTTACAAGAAGATGAAACTGTCAGCTCCCTCATAAGCAAGGATAATCTTATCTCGGTAGGTATGAGCACAAGTGAGGCAGAGAGCGTTGAGGTAATTGTAAACTCAATGATTGACGGCGCTCACAAGTGTGAATTTGATAGTGAAGAGCATAAAGCCGAGGAAATAGAAAAAACAGAAAAGATTATTGACGCAGTCAGCAATACTGTACTAGGTGAAAGTGAAGACAGTATGTTTAAAACTGGAGAGGGCGATGCCTCGACAACCGATATGACTGCGCAAGAGTTTGTTGATAGAGTTCTTGATTCAAAGCTTTCATCCTCAATGGTTAACAATGCTGTTGTCGATGAAAATGGTGAAGTAAAAGAGGACCCATATAAGATTCAAAATTCATTGTCGGACAGTGACAAGGATGAAATAACACAAGCAATTAATAACACATACGCAAAGGAAGATTTGACAGAAGAACAAAAGCAAGCGCTTGATTCACTAGCAACAATCTTCGGCGTACCCCAACAGTAAATAGCAAAGGCAAATGGAGGACAAAAATTACAATGGGACTTACAATCGCACAAAAAATCATCAAAAATCACTTAATTTCGGGAGAAATGAAGGTGGGAGAGGAAATTGCATTAAGAATTGACCAAACTCTTACCCAAGATGCCACAGGAACAATGGCATATCTCGAGTTTGAAGCAATAGGAATACCACGTGTAAGAACAAAGCTTTCTGTCGCATATATAGACCACAACACACTTCAATCAGGCTTTGAAAATGCAGACGACCATCGCTATATTCAATCAGTAGCGAAGAAGTTCGGCTTGCGCTTTTCTCGCCCAGGAAATGGTATTTGCCACCAAGTACACCTT
This sequence comes from Clostridia bacterium, assembly GCA_017472695.1. Classification (GTDB taxonomy): domain Bacteria; phylum Bacillota; class Clostridia; order Oscillospirales; family CAG-272; genus RGIG2000. The sequence continues at coordinate 10,368 of JAFUOQ010000009.1, forward strand.
GAGCGCTTTGGCGTTCCTGGAATGACTCTTATCGGCTCCGATAGCCATACACCAACAGGCGGTGGTATCGGCATGCTCGCTATGGGAGCTGGTGGACTTGACGTTGCAGTTGCAATGGGTGGTGGTGCTTATTACATCACAATGCCAAAAATGTACAAGGTTAATCTTACAGGAAAGCTTCAGCCATGGGTTAGCGCAAAGGATGTCAGCCTTGAAATCCTTCGTATCCTATCTGTTAAGGGTGGCGTTGGCGCTATTATCGAATGGGGCGGAGAGGGCATCAAAACCTTGTCAGTTCCAGAAAGAGCAACAATTACAAATATGGGCACAGAGCTAGGCGCTACAACCTCAATTTTCCCATCTGATGAAATCACAAAAGCATTTTTAGAGGCACAGGGCAGAGGAGATGCTTATGTTCCACTAGAAAGCGACCCTGATGCAGAATATGACAGAATAATTGATATCAATCTATCAGAGCTCAAGCCACTCTTGGCTTGCCCTCATAGCCCTGATAATATCAAGAGTGCAGAGGAGCTTTCTGGCATTAAGGTTGACCAAGTATGTATTGGCTCTTGCACAAACTCATCTCTACGCGATATGCTAAAGGTAGCGCAAATGCTAAAGGGCAAAAAGATTGACGATAGCGTTAGCCTATCAGTTTCCCCAGGATCAAAACAGGTTCTTTCGATGCTTGCAGACTGTGGCGCGCTTTCCGATATTTTAGCAGCTGGTGCGCGTGTTCTTGAATGTGCATGTGGACCTTGCATCGGCATGGGCTTCTCACCTAATTCTGCGGGAGTTTCACTCCGTACCTTCAACCGTAACTTTGAGGGAAGAAGTGGTACAAAGGACGGTCAAGTTTATCTTGTATCTCCGGAGGTTGCTGTTGCATCAGCACTTACAGGCTATATAACCGACCCAAGAACACTTGGAGAATATACCGAGGTTACAATGCCAGAAAAGTTTAAGATAGACGATTCAGCTGTTATTTTACCAGCTAGCGAGGAGGAGGCAAAGGACCTTGAAATTCTACGTGGTCCAAACATTAAGCCATTCCCAACAACATATCCACTTGAAAATGAAATTAAGGCAAACCTCACTCTAAAGGTTGGAGATAATATCACAACAGACCATATTATGCCGGCAGGAGCAAAGATTTTGCCATATCGTTCAAATATTCCATATCTCTCCAAATTCTGCTTTGCAGTATGTGACGAGAGCTTTGCAACCCGCGCTCTTGAAGCAAAAAGTAGCATAATTGTTGGCGGCTCAAACTATGGTCAAGGCTCATCAAGAGAGCATGCGGCACTAGTTCCACTTTATTTAGGCGTTAAGGCGGTAGTTGCAAAGAGCTTTGCAAGAATCCACGCAGCAAACCTAATAAATGCAGGCATTTTGCCTCTTACCTTTGAAAATCCTGATGATTATGACAAGCTTTCACAAAATGATAGTATAACTCTTGAAAATGTATTTGAGGGCATGAAAATTGGAAAAATGACCTTAAAGTCTAATGGCAAGGAAATTCCGCTTTCTTGCTCATATACAAAGAGACAAATCGATATACTTAAAGCAGGCGGACTTTTAGCATACACAAAGGGCGAATAATACAGTAATATAAATAATTTTGAAGGAGTATTACAATGAAAGAGCTTTCTAAAGAAATTTTAAACACCTACGAGCTTTGGCGCACCGATGAGCGCTTTGATAAGGAAACAAGGGATGAGCTCAACAAGCCAATGTCAAATGAGGAAATCGAGGATCGCTTCTGGCGTGATCTTGAGTTCGGCACAGGCGGACTTCGCGGTGTTATGGGCGCAGGAACAAATAGAATGAACAAATATATAATCAGAAAGGCAACAAAGGGCTTTGCTAATTACCTTCTAAATAAATATGGTGAGGATGTTAAAAGAGGTGTGGCTATCGGCTATGATTCGAGAAACAATTCTGATACCTTTGCTCGCGAGGCAGCTCTTGTTATGTGTGCCTCTGGTATCCCTACATATCTATATTCATATCTTGTTCCAACCCCAACTCTTTCTTATACAGTAAGAGCACTTGGTTGCGTTGGTGGTATCGTTGTAACTGCTAGCCACAACCCAAGAGAATATAACGGCTATAAGGTTTATGATGCAGATGGCTGTCAGGTTCTAATTGAGGATGCAAACGCAATTATCGAATATGTAAATGCAATTACAGATATTCCTGCAATTGAGGTTGCAAACGAGGACGAGGCAAGAGCTTCAGGTCTTTTAAAATCAGTAGAGGACTCTGTTTTTGATTCCTTCTGTGAGAGCGTTAAAAAGCAAGCGCACGATGTAGGAGAAAAAAGTGCTAAAATCGTATATACACCACTCCATGGCACAGGTAATGTTCCGGTTAGACGTGTTCTTTCCGAGCTTGGATACAATGTTACAGTGGTTGACGAGCAGGTGGAGAAGAATGGTGACTTCCCAACAGTAGTATCTCCTAACCCGGAAAATGCAGAGGCGCTTTCTATGGGTATTAAGCTCTGTGAGAAATTGAATGCAGACTTGATTCTCGGAACAGACCCAGACTGTGACCGTGTTGGTATCGCAGTAAATACTAAGGATGGAATGAAGCTCTTTACAGGTAACCAGGTGGGCGCACTTTTGGTTGACTATGTAATTAAGATGAATAAAGCATCACTTTCCGAAAAATCAACAGTAATTAAAACAATTGTTACAAGTGAGCTTGGCGCTATTATCGCAAAGAGAAACGGCTTAAGGGTTATAGAAACCTTAACAGGCTTTAAGTTTATCGGCGATAAGATGAATGAGTTTGATAAAAAGGGCAATGGCGAGTTTGTTATCGGCTACGAGGAAAGCTATGGTTACCTTGTAGGTACTCACGCAAGAGATAAGGACGCAGTTGTTGCATCTATGCTCATTTGTGAGATGGCTTGCTACTATAAAAACCAAGGCAAGACACTTGTAGATGTTATGGAAGAAATCTACGCTAAATATGGCTATTTCCTCGATAAGCTCGATTCTTATACACTTAAAGGAATTGACGGTGTTGAAAAAATCCAAGCAATAATGAAGGAAATGAGAGAAAAGGGTAAGGCATTAATGCCAAATATCGCAACAGTTAACGATTACACAGTCGGCATTGACGACCTACCAAAGGCAGATGTTCTAAAATTCGTGTTCGAGGACTCCTCATGGATTGCAATCCGTCCATCAGGTACAGAGCCGAAAATTAAGGTTTATTACTCCGTAATGGGCGAAAATAAAGACGAGGCACAAAAGGTTCTCGAATCCCGCCGCGCAGTAATCAACGAAATAATCAACGCATAATATAAAAGCCACGGAAGCATCCGTGGCTTTTGTTTCTTAAATTTCCACCGTCCTCGCAAGTGGAACAGAGTATAAAAGAACCTTAGAAACTGGCTTTTCAAGTATAAGCTCAATAGCCTTTTTGTAGTAGGAGAGCTGAGTTGTGTAGCGCTCGCATAAAACTTCCTTATAGTTTTTTTCGGTTACCTTATCGGTTTTGTAGTCAACTAGGATAATTTCGCCATTCTCGTTTTCGAAAACCGCGTCAATAACGCCCTGCACCAAAACCTTTTCGCGCTTAATTCTTTCATCACTTGAAAACTCGTCAGCCGAGAGCATAACATTAAATCTAAACTCCCTGTGCATTGCTTTAGCCTTTAGCATTTCACCAAATAGACCACTTTTAACAAAGCCCTCAAGGTGCTCCTTATTTATAATTTCTGCATCGCTTTGAGAGATAAACGAGCCATCGAGTAGTCTTTTTATTTCACTTTCAACTCCATTTTTGAGTAGTCCATAAAAATCACAGAATTGCATAAACACGTGAGTCGCAGTACCTCTATCAGCTCCACTAACCTCTATTTCCTCACTTGAGAGAAAGCTTGGTTTAGCCTTTAGTGCTTTCTTTAGGTCGATCTCGTTGTTTTCAGTATCGTCCAAAATGTTAGGATAAAGCCTTGAAACACTCAATTTTGATGGGATTTTGTTTAAATAATCGTATTGATATTCAAAATTAAAGCGCTCGTTTAAGGTTTTCTGTAAAGCCAAAACATCTTCGCTGTCTACCACAGGCACATCAACAACAGCGCAAGCACCAGCATCTGTAAGCGTGTTTGGGTCAACGATTTGAAAATCGACAAAATCGCGTGGTAAATAGAAGGTGTTCATTATGTATTCAAGCGGACAGCTCTGCGAATACAAATAAAGAGGGGAAGTGTAGGGAGCAAGCTTTTTAATTAAATCAATCTCCTTATGTGCATCTAGCATAGAGCCGACAACTATCAGCTTGCTTCTGGCTCTAGTCATAGCAACGTATAAAACGCGCATCTCCTCCTCGCGCGATGATTTCTCAATCGCAAGCGCGGTGCATCGTCTTAAAAGCGTGTTGTATTTTACAAGTCCACCCGTGTTTCCAACATATCCAGCAATACCAAGATGCCTTTCAAATAAAATAGGCTCTTTAGTGTCTTGCATTGCAAAGCCGGACTCTGTATTACAAACAAAGCAAATCTCAAATTCAAGACCCTTTGATGCATGTACAGACATAATTCTTACACAATCGTCAGGGTTTGTAAACACAGTTTCCTGACTGCTAGAGTCTCTAACACGTTCAATGTGTAAAAGGAATTTATAAAGCCCCTTATAAGAGCTCTTTTCAAACTCTCTTGCTTGGTTGTAGAACTTAATAAAATCCTTTCTTTGAACCTTGGCAGATGCGGACAAAAGACCACATTCACGCATAACAAAGGACACAGCCTCATATGCGTTCATTCTTTTAATTTCACCTTGAAGATATGATAGCTTTTTTATAAAATTATCAATTTTATTAACAATTTCGGCATTGTCATCGTATTTTAAAAGAGCAGAATAGAGTGGTAAGCTCCTGTCACTATATCTGCGAATAGTCAAAAGCTCATCTAAAGAAAAATTGAATACATCAGAATGTAAAGCACCTGCCAAATATGTATCCTTATATGGATTATCAATAGCATTTAATATGGAAAGGAGCAAAAGCACGTGTGGTTTTTCAAAGAACTTTACATCGTCAATATATTCAGCTGCAATTCCTAAACGAGCAAGCTCGTCAATATAGTATTGCTTAAATCTGCCCTTGCGCAGTAAAATCGCAATATCAGAGGACTTAATAGGCTCGCCGTTAGGGAGCTTGCCCTTTTCAAGTAAATCCAAAATTCTTTTAGCAACATATTTTGCCTGCAATATCTCGTGCTTTTCAGTCACTTTCTCGGTGTCAATTAAGGCTCTGTCAAGAACACGGATTTCACATTCTTGAGGTGTGTGTATATCGCCATTTTTCTTTCTGTACTTTAGGTTGTCCATTTTCTCATATGGAATGCCATTTGAGTTGAAAAACATATAGTCGGAAACCTCGTTTGTGAAGTCAATAACACTCTCGTCACATCTGAAGTTTTCGGACATAAATATAGTTTTGCCAACCGGGGAGTCGCTATCCTTCAATGTGATATCCTCAAAGGTCGACCTGTAATGAGAGAAAATTTCAGGCTCTGCAGAGCGAAAGCGATAAATGCTTTGTTTAATATCTCCTACCATAAACCTGTTGTTTTGGGAAATCGATGCAAAAATAGAATCCTGTAGTGAGTTGGTGTCCTGATACTCGTCAATATAAATCTCGTCATATTGACAGGCAAGCTCGCGTGCTAAAGCAGTTGGAGAGCCATCAGCACCGCAAAGTAAACGATAGGTGTATCTTTCAATATCGTTAAAGTCACAAAGACCATATTTGCGCTTCCTTGCACCAAATTTTTCATCAAATTCGGCAAGGATTTTATATATAGCCTTGCATATTCTTGCATTTTGCTTGAAGGCGGAGACAAGGGAGCCCTCGCTTGGCAAAAATAAGGATTTTTTAAATTTATCCTCGACAGTTTTTTTAAATTTGTCGCGCACCATTTTGGCAAAATCCACGTCAATAGAGCTCTTTGCAATACCATTTAAAGCAAGAGGCACATATGATGCAAAAATCTCCTTGAATTTTGAATATGATGGTTCACGTGTCGCGTTTTCAAGCCTTTCGATTAGGTCAAGGTCGGATGTAAATGCACTTAAATATTTAGGCGCACCGTCTTTATCTATAATCTCATTAATAATATCTTGATATATTCTGCGATAATGAGAGGTAAAGAAGGAAATCTCCTCTAAAACTACCTTGCCATAAAGGGTGTTAATAAAATCGCCATTATAATCCTGCGATACCAAAAGCGTGTCAAGGAAAAGAGAAGTGCTAGATAGCTTACCATAAAGCGTGAGAAGCTTTTCCTCCAAAGCATCATCACTGCTTAATTGTGAGTAGGAGTCAGAAACAATTAAAAAGTCCTCATCCTCTGTGTCGCTTTCATAAAACGAGCTAATAACCTCTCGCATTACCTCGCTTTTGATAGTGGCTATTTCATTCTCCTCGCCAACTCTAAAATCGCTATCAATGGAAAGCTTATCAAAGTTAGGGCGAATGACCTTTAAGCAAAAGCTATGAATAGTCGATATGTCAGCACTACTAATTTTTACTATTTGTGAACGCAAATGCTCATTTTCGGGATTTAATTTAAGCTGCTTTACAATAGAATCAGTAATTCTACTTTTCAATTCGTTAGCCGCTTCCTTTGTAAAGGTTACAACTAGCATTTTTGTGATATCAGCACCACCTAAAATTTTTCTTATTATGCGCTCTGTAAGGGTTGCGGTTTTACCCGAACCAGCACCGGCAGATATTAAAAGGTCGCTACCTGTGTGCGAAATTGCCTTTTTTTGAGAAGGTGTAAATTCTTTTGCTTCCATTATTTGTCCCCCCTTCTGCAAAAAGCTTGTAGCTCACAATATTTGCACGGATTTTTATTACCTGTAGTCTCGGCATCTGCACACGCATTTCCACTATACATCTCGTTTCCGATAGCGACTATGCTGTCGTGCATTTTTTCATATAGCTCCTCGAACTTTTCAAGACTAATATAATAGTGCCTTTTTACCTTTGAGTCAGTGGATGGCAAAAATTTTCCACCAGGGCATTTGTCCTGTAAGGTAATTATTGATGCATCGTCCAAAAACTTACCGCGAAAGGCACTTGCTTTTTCTAAATGGGATGTCTCCGTCCTTTCGCTAAGCACTATATCGTCACTAAAATCGTCACTTGTAGTGAGCTTGCCAATGTTTAATGGTATATAGAAAAATCCAGCCGGTACAATTTCCTCTGTGTCCTTTAGAAGCTTTCTTCTAAAGTCGCAATCCTTCATTTTACAAAGCGAAAATAGATATATAAGAAGCTGTAAGCTGCCACCATTTGATATTTCACTCTCGGAGAAGTTCTTGCTACCGATTTTATAGTCAGCAACTCTTATATATGTCTTGTTGTCACGGCGACAGACATCAACTCTGTCAGCAATGCCATCAACGCAAGCGCGCTTGCCATTTTCAAGCTCGAAAACAAGAGGCTCTGCCACACCTTCAACTCCGTGCTTGAATGGGAGCTCCAAATATTCAGGTGTAAAGCCTGATGCTTTAAATTCCTCAACTAGCTTTGCGACAAAAATATAAAGATTCTTTTTGAGCCTTTCAAAGAGGTGCTTTAGCTTGTTGGAAATCTTAAGTCCGTGACAAATCAATTTTATATAATCGTCAATTATTGCGTCAACGCTTTCCTTTATTGCTTTCTCGTCAAGTAAGGAAAAGTCATCTTTATTATTGTTTAAAATGGCAAGAAAATGCTCAAAAACATCGTGAACTAGGGTTCCTGCCTCAAGCGAGGAGAAAAAGTATCTTTTTTCTGAACGCAATTTTAAAAATTGTGATGAATAATACTTAAATTTACAGGTGTTGAAAAGCTCCATTTGAGTTTGTGATAGCTTTAAAAAATCACCGAAAACAGAGGATACTGCTTGCTCTGATAACGAATCGTTATCGTTAGAAAAATCATACCTACCATTTCCCTCATATGAAAGCTCATTTGTAATTGCTTGGCATAAGGCACTATCACAAGTGGAATAGTACTCCCTTGCCAAATCTGGAGTGTAAATTTTATCTATTTCATTAATTTTTGACGTGTCAATTGGCTTAATATTGACAAAAAGCTCCTTAATACGCTTGTAGCCAATGGATTCCTGCTTTCCCTTTCCGTCAATACCGGTAGAAAGAGCGCAAATGTGAGCACCCTCACTAGCTATTGCTAGTGCGTTTTTAAAGAAGAGTAGCTCGTCATCAGCACGAACATCACTTTTGTCGGACAAGTTAATGCTCACAGTTTCAAGAGCGATTTTATCACTATCACTAAAGATAGAACCGCCAACAACATTAGCAGGAAATGAGCCCTCGTTCGCACCTAAAACAAACACGTGTCGCACATTTTCAGCTCTTACAAGGTGTGCATCAGCAATTAATACATTGTCCTCGCCCGTAGGGATAGAGCCGACAGTTGCGTCCATAAAGGCGTAGTTAAGAAGGGTAGTGAAGGTGTTAGCATCAACCTTAATCTGCCCACAAATATCAACTAAAGTATCAAGTGCCTCAAGGATACCCTCCCAAGCCTGCGAAATGATATAAGCCTCCGCCTTGTCGGATTGCTTTCTTTCTACCTCAAGCTTGCTTATAATGTCATTACATTTTAAAAATTCATAAACAGCAACAGCACAATCCTTAACTGTGCCATTAGCTAAAAAAGGTTTTTCAAGCACTGAAATTTTTTCAAGCAAAAAATTCCTTGCCGAAAGAACGCTTTCAAGCGCTTTTCTTTGTGACTCTGTTTCTTCCTTTACAAATCCATCAGGGTTTGCAGCCCAGTATTCGTCCAATTTAAACTTTTTTCCAAATATATCCCACTGGATAATGTATCTCTCAAAATTAGCGAGCGAGGTTGAATCAATATCTATATATGGTGACTTTGCAAAGGATAAAATATCATCTTGTCTGTAGCTTGATATAAAATTAAGTGCAGAAAATATCATTTTCACAAGTGGACGAGTCAACCACTCGCTAGAGGAGGACATGAAATGTGGAATTTGATATTTTTTAAGTGTATAGTCCAAAATGCCGCGATATGTGTCTGTATTTCGCGCAACTATTGCAATGTCAGAATATTTATATCCTTGCCTTACAAGACGGCAAATTTCGGAGCTTACATATTCGCATTCGTCAAATTCATCACTACATTTTGCGAGAGTAATGCTTCCGTCACTTTGATAGCCTCGACTTGTAAAATCCCAAAGCTTACTACAAAGCAATTTCATATCATTTGTTGTATGCTTGTAATCGGTATCAAAGGACATTGATGAGATTTCCTTGCCCAGCCTTTTAGCAAGCGCAACACTTCTTTTTGCATTTTTTGCTATCTTTGCAAATTGAATTGTTTTTTCTGTTGCGTTGGCAGGACAGTCAAAGGCAAAGGTGACATTATCAGCCGAGCCAATAATTTTTTCTATAACCTCAAATTGACTGTCAGTAAAGCCATAGAAGGCATCAATATAAACATTTGTACCCTTGAAATAATTACTACTTTGAAGCTTTTCAGCAAGCATAGTAATATCGTCATAAGGGTCAGAGAAGCGCTCTGTAAGAATACTCTCATATACTGACCAAACGGTTATAATATCAAAAATTCTGCCCTTTAATTGCTCGTTTTCAAGCTCGGTTGTAGCTTTTTCAAGCGCGCCCATTGTGATATTATATGACTTTAACTCTCCAATAGCCTCTAAAAATAGCTTGATAGCGCCCTTTTCGTGCCCCTCTGCTATTTTGAATTCGCGTAAGCGTCCTCTACATTCGCAAATCGCGCGATACATGATAAGATTTTTTCCGCTTTTTGATATGTAGTTGTATTTAAGACCACCAAGCTCACGAAAAACCTTGTTTGAAAGGCGCGTAAAGTTGGTAGCCTCGGTATAGAGCTGTGCCATAGCAGGTAACATTGTAGCGACATTTTTTTCGCATATAACCGTGTTCTGCTCTGGAACAATAAGAAAGGAACGGACTCCGTTTAGATAGTCCGTCTTAATTTTATTAAGAATATAAGTGCTTTTTCCTGTACCGTAGTCACCGTATAAAAAATGTACCATATTTCCCTCCTTGATAAATTAGCTAATAGATTATTTTCCTTGCTCGTCAAGCTCTGCGCCATTTGTAGTAGCGTCTTCTGTGTCTTTTGGCTTGTCCACCTTGGGATTTGCCTCCTCCCACATAGAAACATTACGTTTAATTACCTCACGTCCACGCCAAGCAAATGGACGAGCTTTAAACTCCTCGTCTGACATATTTTCGAGCATTTCAGCATCAAGACGAGCGATAACACCGTCATTGAAAAATTTTATAGGTGTATATTTTGCGTTTTTTGTGTAAGGACAAACATTTTGACATACATCACAGCCCCAAATAGAGCCATTTTCTAAAATTAAGGATTTTTCCTCGTCAGTAAGTGCGCCCTTTTTCTGTGTAATTGCAGAAAGACATTCACTCTTTATTGATTTGTCAGCTCCGTTCTCGTCGGTTGCTATACAACCTGTAGGACAAGCTTCCTTGCATTTCCCACAATGTAAGCAGGTTCTAAATTCGTCCTCCTTGGTAAAGGTAAGACCAAGCTCCTTTGGAGTTAAGCTTGTGATACATTCACCAAGAAAAACAAACGATGAATATCTTTCGTTTATGAGAAGACCATTGTCACCAATAAAGCCTAGACCACTAACGCAAGCTGCGTGAACCTCGTCAATAGGGGAGTGGTCAGCAAACACCTTGAATTTAGCCGACGGATGCTTCTTTTTTATAAATTTTTCAAGCTTTTGAGAAAGCTCGTCAACATACAAATGATAATCCTTGACGGATGCATAAGCACTTAAATTTTCAGCCCTTTGCTTTGTTCTATATGGGAAAAGCATCATAATAACAGTAGAATCGCTTTCGAGACCGTTTTTGTCAAGCAAATATTTTTTTGTAACCTTACAGCTTGAAAGTGGAATACAAGCATAGTATTCAATTCCTTCAGCAAAAAGAATTTTGCCAAAATGAGAAACGCGCTTCTTGCGAAAAACAATAAATTCTGACAAAAAGTAGTTTAAAATAGTAACTATGACATTTGACAAAAGCTTCATAGACATAATAAGCCAAGGGTCTTCAACTGATGGCAGAGTAACAGTGAAATAAATAAAAGCAATGTCAAAAAGACCAGTTCCTGCTCTTGCTATAATAAAAGAGGACGCCTCTGACAATAAAACAATAGGGCGAAAGCTTTTGCTTTTAAAGACAAATATTTTGTTAAGAATAAACGCGACAATAATGCTAAGAGAAACCGCGATTACATTAGCAAAAACCTCATAAACAGGGTTCTTTGAAATGAATGTCAACAAAGTAAATGTTACAATATTAACAAGAGTAGAAATTCCACCTGCAAAAAAATAAGCAATAATTTTTCTATGCTTTTTTAGAAATCCCATATAAAGCTCCTTTGAATTTTGTAGCCATATAATAATTATATAAAATCTAGGCTTCTTTGTCAAGGTAAAAAGGGGACATAAAACACTTGCAAAAATAAATTTTGTATGATAAAATATTAATATTAAAGATATAATTTGCTAACGGAGGGCAAAAATGGCATCAAAAGGATATACTGACCAAAGCATATCGTCACTTAAGGGCGCAGACCGTGTTCGTAAAAGACCGGCGGTTATTTTCGGCTCTGAGGGACTTGAGGGCTGCCAGCATTCGTTTTTTGAAATTCTCTCAAACTCAATTGACGAGGCTCGTGAGGGATACGGAAAGGAAATAGTTATTACTGTGTATCAGGATAGAACTATCGAGGTCGATGACCACGGTAGAGGAGTTCCACTTGATTATAATGAAAAAGAAGGAAGATATAACTGGGAGCTTGTTTATTGCGAGCTTTACGCAGGTGGTAAATACGAAAATAACAACTCCAAGGGCGCATATAAGTTTTCACTAGGTCTTAACGGCTTGGGTGCTTGTGCAACACAGTATTCGTCCGAGTTTATGGACGTTTATTCCTTCAAAAATGATACAGTTTCGGAAATTCACTTTAAAAAGGGTAATCCTGTTTCCAAGCTTATAACCACACCACTTGAGGGCAATGAAAGACGCACAGGTACGCTTACTCGTTGGAGACCTGACCTTGAGGTGTTTACCGACACTAATATTCCAATGGATTATTATCTTGACGTGCTCCATAAGCAGGCAGTAGTTAATGCAGGCTTAAAGCTCGTTTTAAGATATGAAAATGCAAAGGGAAAATTTGAAAAAACAGAGTTCCTTTACAAAAATGGTATCTCCGACTATTTGGCTGAATTAACTCTTGAATCTTCAATTACTGAACCTGTTTATTGGGAAATGAGCGATAAGGGTAAGGACCGCGAGGATAAAGAGGTTTACGAATTAAACGCGCAAATTTGCTTCTGCATTTCAAATACAATAAACGCACTTGAATATTACCATAACTCAAGCTATTTGGAGCACGGCGGCTCACCTGATAAGGCTGTTAAGCGTGCCTTCTTGACAGAGCTTGATAAGTACTTAAAGACAAATAATAAATATAATCGTAACGAAAGCAAAATCACCTTTGGTGATGTTCAGGACTGCCTTGTTCTGATTATCAATAGCTTTTCAACCAAAACCTCATATGAGAACCAAACTAAAAAAGCTATTACAAATAAATTTATTGAGGATTCTCTTTGCGAATTTATAAGAAAAAAGCTTGAAATCTATTTTGTTGAAAACAGAGCAGATGCAGAGCGCTTTGCTAATCAGGTTCTTATAAATAAGCGCTCAAGAGAAAGGGCAGAAACTGCAAGACTCGACATTAAGAAAAAGCTCACCACCTCAAGCTCCGACCTTACAAATGGTGTTGAAAAATTCGTTTCCTGCCGTTCAAAGGACCCCGAGGTTAGAGAGCTTTATATAGTTGAGGGTGATTCGGCTCTTACCTCCTGTAAGCTCGGTCGTGATTCCGAGTTTCAAGCGATTATACCAGTTAGAGGAAAAACCCTTAACTGTCTAAAGAGCACATACGATAAAATCTTTAAGAGCGATATTATCATAGACCTACTAAAGGTTATCGGCTGTGGCGTTGAGGTTGAGGCAAAGACCAAGGGAAAGGATGGAGTTACCACCTTTGACCTGGATAGCCTAAAATGGCGCAGAATCATTATCTGTACTGATGCTGATGAGGACGGCTTTCAGATTAGAACACTTATTCTTACAATGTTCTACAGGCTCTTGCCAACTCTTATTAAAGAGGGAAAAATCTTCATTGCTGAATCTCCTCTTTATGAAATCACAACCTCAAAGGAGAAGATTTATTTTGCTTATAACGAGCCTGAAAAGGCAGAAATCTTGGCAAAGCTAGGGGATGAAAAATACACAGTTCAACGTTCAAAGGGACTTGGTGAAAACAACCCAGAAATGATGTGGGAAACAACAATGAACCCAGAGTCAAGACGATTAATTCAAGTTACCCCTGCCGACGAAGAAGCGACAAGGATTATCTTTGAAACCTTGCTAGGTGACGATATTCAAGCAAGAAAAGAATTTATCGCTCTTAACGGTCCAAGATATATGGATATGGCAGATATATGATGGAGTATTCACTCGACGAAAAATATATGCTCTTAGCCCTTGACGAGGCGAAAAAGGCTGAAAGCGAGGACGAGGTGCCTGTTGGCGCAATCATCGTTCGAAATGGAGAAATTGTATCAAGAGCCTACAACACTCGCGAATACGGCAAAAACGCGCTCTATCACGCTGAAATCAAGGCAATAGACGAGGCTTGCAAGAAATTAGACGGTTGGCGCTTGGTTGGCTGTACTATGTATGTAACCCTTGAGCCTTGCCCTATGTGTGCAGGCGCAATAGTAAACGCGCGAGTAGAAAGAGTAGTTTATGGCGCACCTGACAATAAAGCTGGCGCATTCGGCACAATGATAAACCTAACCGACTACCCGCTTTTTAAACCACAAATTACAAGTGGCGTCTTAAAAGATGACTGCGCAAAAATTTTAACCGAATTTTTCAAAAAGAAAAGATAAAAAACAAAAAACGCGACCATGGGGTCGCGTTTTTGCATTTTACATCTTGAAAAATGCAACTAACCGATATTCAACTTGACTTTCGTAAAAAAATTAGCTACACTAAATTCAGAAAAGGAGTGTAAGACATGAAAATAACAATTGATACGGATAAAAGCATAGAAGAAATAGAGGTTCATATAAAGTGCTCACAAATTGACGAAAGTCTTGAAGAATTAATAGCTAATCTTTGCTTGCTGGATTCAACCTTTGTAGGATACTTTGAGGGCGAAACACATTTTGTTCCTTTAAATGAAATCATATATTTTGAAGCAGTAGATTCAAAAATATTTTTCTATACAAGGGAAAAATGCTATGAGTCATTATCAAAGCTGTATAAAATTGAAGAAGCTACAAAAAATACTCCGTTCGCGAGAATATCAAAGACAACAATAGCGAATTTAAAGAAAATGACAAGTATAAAAAGGGCAGAGAACAGTCGCTTGGTTGCCACTATGGCAAGCGGAGAAAAATTAATTGTTTCTCGTCAATACGTGTCTGAAATTAAGAGAAAGCTGGGGGTGTGATTATGTTAAAAAGATATATAAAGAATGCTTTAATATCCTGCGGAATAAGCGCTGTAATTTTCTTTTTTGCATCACTTTTTAATAAAGAAATTTTTGATATCAACTTTTTTAGAATGTTAACATCAATGCTGTTTATAAATGGAAGTGTTGGCTTTGTAATATATGAATTTTCCAAAAATAAAATCTTGAATTGTGTCCTTCAAGGCTCGGTAATGATTTTTACAGCAGTAACCTTGCCAATGGCATTTGGTATTTTGGATTTCAATCTGCCACGCATAATTTCGACAATTGTTGTAATCGGTATCTCATATCCAGTAGCACTACTAATAGCATACAAAATCCAAAAGGCAAACCTCAAAAAAATCAACGAAAAGCTTTCGAACAATAAAGAATAATCATGCTTAAATTTTTAAAAAAGCTATTTATCAATTACGTATATATAACATTATCAGCAATAATGTCGTTATTTGCTAGCTCATTACTAAAAATTTTTATAGTACTTGTATTGAATCCTATCGCAAAAAGCGAAACGACAATGATTGCAGTATCTCTATTTTCAGCAGTTTTATTTTCTCTTTTGTTGGTTTCTTTAGAACACTATTTACCAAACAAATTTAAATCGAAACGAGTAAAAGGTTTTATGCGTGACGGAGCGAGAAATGAGTTTATAACACTTTTGAGGAGTGGAGAATATATAACTATTTTCTTGCTATTAGGAATGTGTTTTATTTATACCTTTACAAACATTGATTTGCTTATTGTTTATAGTCCGATATTTTGGTTAAACAATATTTTAGAGCCTAAAATTTTAGCATCTGGAGCATCAATAGCTACTGTCTTAATTGTGTATTTTGTCTATTTGCTTGTATATAGATATTCGCTTTATAAAGATACAAAATAAACAAAAATGCGACCACAGGGTCGCATTTTTCTATGTTTGCCTCCTTTGTAAAGGGAGGTGGGTTGCGTAGTAACTCGGAGGGATTTAAAAATTATTTTTCAAGCTCTTAACAAACGCCTCAATTTTAGTTAACGCTTTAGCTTTTGGCTCCTTTGTGCAAAGGGAGCTGTCAGCATAGCTGACTGAGGGATTGTCATTTTTTTAAGCTTTTAACAAACGCCTCAATTTTAGTTAACGCTTTAGCTTTTGGCTCCTTTGTGCAAAGGGAGCTGTCAGCATAGCTGACTGAGGGATTGTCATTTTTTTAAGCTTTTAACAAACGCCTCAATTTTAGTTA
>JAFUOQ010000010.1 GCA_017472695.1 Clostridia bacterium
GAAGAGATTTTAGAATAAAAATACAGGTATTGTACTACCCCGTAAATGTTGTGTACTACTCTTGTCCTGCTTCGATATAAAAACATATCGGTTGGACGGAAAAGTGTACCAAGTCAGTCACTGTTATTTGATTTTTCATTACTTGCCGAGCTTTCTCTTGTAAAATCTTTTTTTATATGATATAATGAAAAAAATAATTACTTTATGAGGCGAAATCATGGTAAGACCAACAGATACACACTACAATCAGTGTGTCAACTCTATTTGGTGGGCAGAAGAAAAACTTCGATGCGTTTTTTTGGCAGAGCAGAAATTTCACATTCTCGTGCCATGGGAAAATGCATGAACAGACGAGGATATTATAATCCCGTAACAAATTGGATGACGAGATGCAACTGCTTTGAGTGGCATCTATTATAAAACACTAATCAGATAGTTGGCATTTTTATATAATAAATTTAAAGAAAGGAGTAATAAATGAAAAAGATAATTTTACCTATAGTGGTGCTTTTTTCTATAATGCTCCTTTTGTGTGCGTGCGGGTGTGGAACGACTGAACCTAGCACGATAACTGTTGAATATAAGGCGAGCGAGGGCGGTCTTATCGTTGGTGAGGCAGAGCAGAGCCAAGAGGTGACGAATGGTGAAAGTGTGACCTTTTTCGAGGTTGTTGCTACCAATCTTGAGGGCTACCGATTTATCGGTTGGGATGATGGAGTGACTGATGCAAAGCGAACAGACACCTTGTCTGAAAGCCGAGTAATTACAGCTCAATTTGAAAAAAATCCAATTGTTACAGTTGAATATGAGGCTACAGAGGGTGGAAGAATTTTTGGAATAACCTCGCAGACCTTGCAGGCGGGAAAAACCACATCAACTGTAAGAGCATTAGCCTTGGGAGATTACAGATTTATCGGTTGGAGCGATGGTGTGACTACTGAATCAAGAGAGGATGTAGCAGAGGAAAATCACACATATATCGCGCTGTTTGAAAAAATAGAATATGCAACCGCCACCTATAATGCAGGCGAGGGTGGAGAGATTATCGGCTTTGACTATCAGGAGCTTGAAAAGGGGCACACAACCGACGAGGTTATAGCAAATCCACATCAGGGCTACCACTTTGTTATGTGGAGTGACGGAGTTACAACTGCCACTCGTAGCGATGTTTTAGAGGGCGATATTCTTGTCGAGGCTATATTCTCAAACAGATGGATTGTTGAATATAAGGCTACCGAGGGTGGCTACATAGATGGCGCAAGCGAGCAAACCATAATTTGGGGTAATACCTCAAGCTCCGTTTCAGCTGTGGCTAAAGACGGCTATAAATTTGTCGGCTGGGACGATGGGACAAGCGCCGAGAAAAGAAACGACAAGATAAAGAATCACATTGTCTATACTGCTATATTTAAAAAATACTATGTAATTAATTACACCTGCAACGAGGAAAGAGGCACGCTTGACGGCACTTTAATTCAAGAGGTTGTAGAGGGTGAAAGCTCACAGGTGGTAACGGCAGCTCCACTTGACGGCTATGATTTTGTATGCTGGAGCAACGGCGTTACAAGCCCCAGTGTGATTGTAGAATCTAGTCACGCACTAACACTCACAGCTTATTTTCAATACAAAAGCTATGGCTTGCCGGTGATTTCAGTTGATACTGAAAATGGTGTTGAAATTAGCTCGAAAACAGAGTATTTTAATTGCACGATAACATTAAATGATACTGAGCTTGGCGAGCATCTAATTGAAGAGAGCGCGCAAATCCGTGGTAGAGGTAACTCAACATGGAATTTTGAAAATAAGCCCTATAAAATTAAATTTAATCAAAAGCAAGAGCTTTTTGGCTTTGGAAAATCGAAGGACTGGGTGCTTTTGGCAAACTATGGTGATATTAGCTTGGTTAGAAACTATTTAGCCTTTCAAACAGCTGGCAACCTTTCCGAGCTTGAGGCATCTCCTGATTCACAGCTCGTTGAGGTTTATGTAAATGGCACATATCAAGGCGTATATCTTCTTTGCGAGCAGATTGAGGCAAATGACTACCGCGTTGAGGTTGAAAAGGACGCAAGCAAGGTTGACACAGGGTATCTTATCGAAATGGACGAATGGAAGGACGGCAAGTATGTTGTTGTAAATGACAATCTTTCCGCCAAATTAAGCGATAAGCAAAGAGAATATGTAATAAAATTTCCAGACGACGAGGAGATAACAGAGGAGCATCTCGCTTTTATAAAGGATTACCTAGAAAGAGCGATAGCCGCGGCACAAGGAGACGATTATTCAAAGGTTTTAGAGCTTATTGATGTAAAATCCTTTGCACAGGTATATTTAGTAAGTGAAATATATAAGTGCCCAGACGTTGATTTTTCTAGCTTCTTTATGTATAAGGACGCAGGTGGGAAGCTGGTTTGTGGCCCTGTTTGGGACTACGATATGTCATTTGGCAATGTAGCCCACAAGGGGCAATATCCCCAAAGACACGATTATCTTTGGGCAAAGGAATCAAATCCTTGGTTTAACGCACTCCTTGGGCACGAGGAATTTGTGGCATTAGTAGCAAGCGAGCTCGAGGAAAACGAAGAAATATTCAAGTCAACAATGCAAGCATGCTTTGAGTATGCTTATGAAAACAGCGAGGCAATGGAGAAGTGCTTTGAGGATAGAAAAACAGTTACAACCTTCTTCACCCCCGGTGAATTAAGTAAGCTAGGCACTTGGCAGGAGCACATGGACCAAGTAAACACATTCTTTGAAAATAGCTTGGCATATGTAAAGAGCATTTATTTAAAATAAGTAGCTAAAAAACAAAAAATCGCACACAGGGTGAGGTTTTTTGTTTGCTTTATGAAATATCATTTTCGCTGTCAACCCAAACTATTTGTCTATCTACCCAAAGCTCGACAAGGGTTGTTGCGCTTTCGTTTGCATAACAACACCAGTATTCTTGGAAGTTAGATGTGTCCGTTCCGTTTTGACAATAGATTGGCTGGTCAATGCCGTCATCCCAGAGTGGCCCCTCAATCGTTGTTACTGTATTAGGAACATATAGGTAATCAAGCCGACAATCAAAGAAAACTCCACCACCAAGAGTAGTTACACTGCTTGGATTAGTTTTTCTATTTCTGGAGTTGTAATACCTGTTTCCCATTTATAGACTGCTTGGCGAGAAACATCCAGCTCATTTGCGAGCTGCTCCTGACTCATTCCTTGGCGCTTGCGTAGGAAAACGATTTTTTCTGAAAGCTTCATAAATTTCTCCTTGTTTTTTTGAGTGGCGTCACTTTATGGAACAATTTTATCACAAACTTTTGGTTTTGGCAATAAACGAAAGCAATCAATTTGTCAACCATAGGTTTACATTTTGAAAAAAATCCTTGTTTTATCGAGGTTTTTTCATCCTCGTAATGGAAAATGTAAACATTTGTGTACATAAAAAACAGACACTCCCCCACACTTGATTTTTTGAAAAAAGTTGCAAAATTGAAAAATTAAGCTTAAAAATTTTCATTGACACAAAATAAATGGTATGGTAGAATAAAGAAAAAGGAGTTTTTTATGCCTACAAATAACTCAATTAAGGTTGTTACCAAAAACAAAAATCTATTTTTACGTGTTTCGCGCGGACATTTTGCAACTAGCCATAGCCATATTAATTACTATATTGATGTTGCTATGCAAAAGACTCGCCTTTCAGAGGCACAGGCAGTTGCACACGAATTGGTTTCATATTACAGCACAAATACAATAGTTGATACTGTTCTTTGTCTTGATGGTATGGAGGTTGTTGGCGCTTGTCTTGCAAATGAGCTAACAAAGGGTGATTTTAATAGCATAAATGCGCACCAAACAATATATGTCGTAACCCCTGAGCATACAACAGGTAGTCAGCTTATCTTTAGAGATAATGTAGCTCATACAATAAAAGGAAAAAATGTCTTGATTTTAGCCGCATCTGTAACTACTGGCTATACTGCCAGTGCTGCGATTGAGGCAATTAAGTATTATGGCGGAGTTGTTGCAGGAGTTTCCTCTATATTTGCAACAGTTGATAATTGCGCAGGCTATCAAGTACACTCTGTATTTGACCCTAAAGACTTAAGTGACTACGCATCTTATCCATCACACGAATGCCCAATGTGTAAAAATGGCGAAAAGATCGACGCACTAGTTAACAGCCACGGATACTCTAAAATTTGACTCGGCTGTGATACAGTCGTAAAACCAAAATCAAAAGGCAAATATAATATTTATTAAAGACAGTGCTATAATTTCGGTTATGCCTCTCTTTTCAGCCAAATGTAAATAAAAGGATAATATGGAAGCAAGATATTATAAAGTAACCAAAATCGAGGGCGAGTATGCCACAATAACCGACGAGGAAACGGGTGACGAGGTTTTTATCGCGCTCTTTCTTTTGCCCGAGGGTGTTGATATTGGCACACGCCTCAAATATGAATTTTTACAATATGAAATAATATAAAGAGAAGCCACGAAGTATGAAGTGAACCCCGTTTAGTTCACTTCAGAAGCAGTGGCCTTTTCTTTTGCTGTTTTTACTTGAGGTTCGCAAAAACGAATATGTTGGTCAAGCAAAAGTTCGCAAAAGCGAATTAAAATTGGCGGGAAAATTTGGTCGGATCGTTATTTTTAAAGTGTTTTTAAAAATTTTATATAAAAAATGTAACAAAAATAGTCAAAAAATTTTGTCCAAAAATACGCACTTGGGGGTGTGTGCGAAAACTCAAAATGGTGATATAATATTAATGTAAACTTTTGAAGCTGAAGGAGAAATTTATGAAAAAAAGAGCTTTTTTGATTTTGATGAGCTTGATTTTAGTGTTCACTCTTTCCTTTGCACTAATATCGTGTGGTGGCAATGGTGATAGCGATACTGAAACAAGCACAGAAACTGGAACCGACAGTACAACCGACACTGATTCGGGTACAACTGACACAGACATGGGTTCAACTGATACCGACAGTGGCAACAATGGTGGAAATGAAGACCAAAAGCCAGAGCATATTCACACCAAGGTGGTTGTTGAGGCTAAGGCTCCAACCTGTAAGGACATTGGTTGGGAAGCATATGAAAAATGTACAAAATGTGACTACACTACATACAAGGAGCTTCCTAAGAGCAGAATCCATGAAAGCAGAACAGAAAAGTTTGGTACAATTGGTGATTGCGAAAGTGGCTATTTAGCAAACGTGTGCGACCTTTGTGGTGACTATGAAATGGTTCAGCTTGATTTGGCGTGCAACGTAGAAATGTCGAGGGAAGGTAACACTTTGACCATAAAATGTAGCGATTGTGCGTTAGTAATAAGCCTTACATCAAAAACCGAGCTCTCTTGCGAGTTTGATGCAAACGCAGTTGTTACATATGACGGCGAGGTACTTTTCACTGGCGATTCCTATAAGTATAGTAGCCACGAAAATGTGGACTATGATGTAATAGACCTTTCTGTGGACTTTGCGTGTGGCGCAAGAGCAGTAGTTAAAAAATGCTTTGACTGCGGTGAGATAATTGAGCTTTGTGCTGCTGTACACGAGGGCGAGCTTAACGTTGACGAGACGACAGAGGGAAATGCTACTATAAAAACAAGCACCTGCGAAACTTGTTCATTTAAAAAGGTAGAGTCTGCTTGGGCAGAAAACGACTGTCAAAAGACAACAGTAAAAGAGCTTGAGTTATATAATGGCGATACGCTTCTTTATGAAAGTGAACAAAAAACACCAATTGATGAGCACACATTTGAAACAGAATACATAATGCTTGGCGATAGCTGCGAGGATGGCTACGTAAAGAAGGACACCTGCGTATCTTGTGGGGAAACCACATATGAGTTTGGCTTTGGATGTATTGAGGGTAAGACTGAATTTATAAGCCTTGAGGGAATTTCCTCTTGTGGTGGCGGCTATTCAGTTAAGAAATGCTTGGTTTGCAAAAACGTATCGGATAACTCATATTTCACAACCGAATGTAGTGGAGAAGATGCGGATAGAGAAGTAACCGACGAAAACGGCAATACAATAGTAATAAATACCGTAACCTGCAAGGATTGTGGTATTGTATATGAATATATATATCAAGATGTAAGCAAATTTGACTGCACAAATGAAAACTATTTCTGGTATAAGCTTTCTATGGGCGACACCGTATTCTACGAATACGAGTACATCAGCGAGGATGATGAGCCTTACCACTCAACAGTATATACCTACGAGATGCTAGGAAATAGCTGTCTTGATGGCGTTTTGGTAACAGAAGCCTGTGAGTATGGCTGTGGATACAAGGACGAGTATACTGTTTATTATCACACAGGATTCAACGAGAAAAAAATAGAAATAGACCAAGCATGCGAGGGCACAGTGCTTTATGAAGATACCTGCATGTGTGGCGCAGAAACGGAATATTATATCTATCGTTGTGACGGTTCAGAGTATAATTCTGACTATGAAGACGGCTATCGAAAAACAACAGTTACTTGTCCTGATTGCAATCTTCAATATACAAATGAAATAGTATATGAGCTTGATTCATGCAAGTCAATCGGCAAGGGAACCTTAACCCTGACAGTTGGCGAGACAACATACTATGACAATGAAAGCTATATTAATTATGTTTATGAGTATCACGATTACGAGGACGAAGTAATAATGTTCGGAGACAGCTGCTATGATGGCTTCCTTGTAGTATCAAAATGCAAGGATTGTGGCGATATCGATTATTATTATGACGAATATCATGATACAAAAGATATAGAAACAATAATAATTCCATCCACGTGTGGCGATATAGAAATAACACACTCGGTATGTCCTTGTGGCGAAAGAGAATACTATGAATATCGGTTTAGCAGCTGTAGTGCGCCCGCAGAAAAAACAATTATGACGGATGAAAACGGCTTTATAAACGAGTATTATATTCGCAAATGCGAAAGCTGTGGAACCGTGATAAAGGAAGCAAATATAGAAGCAAAGGGCGAGGGATGCACATCGGTTGAAACCAAATATCTAACCTTTATCTATAAGGATGAAAACGGAGAAGAAAAAACTCTTGAATATACCTATCAATGGAGTGCAAACGAGCATCATAGCTACAAATACACCTATGAGGTTATAGGAAATAACTGCTACAATGGCGTGATAGAAACCAGAACCTGTGTAGATTGTGGAGACACTTATGTAGACGAATACTCTAGTGCACATTCTCCAAGAGAGGATTATGGCTATGACATACGCTTTGACTACTACGGAAGCGAATGCGGTGGTTGGTATAGATACGGCGTATGCCCTTGCGAGGAGGCAGTGGTTTCATTCAGCTTAAGCACCTATGACTGTGATATGGTGTCAACTACAACAAGCGAAGAAATAGACGGCGTTTTATATACCACAAAGACTGACACCTGCCAAAATTGTGGTCTTGTAATTATCGCAGTTTCACGCGAGGAGGTCGATGGTTGTTACACATACGAATATATTGTACGCACAATTAAAATGGGTGAGCGTGTAATAGTTGATGGACAAGAGGAAAAGCACATAAAGCAAGAAAATCACGATAATACCATTGAGTATGTGCTTGAAGGCGAGTCCTGCTACGATGGCTGGTATAAAAAGGAAACATGTAAAGATTGTGGCAATGTTTCTGTTATTTGGAGCAGCTATCACGATTATGTTTACATTATAAATAGCGATATGTTAGCTGGACAAATTTGTGAGGACCATGACTTCAGAATAGAGGTATGTCCATGTGGAGAAGAAATATATTTTTATGTTTCAACATGGCTGGGCGACATTGAAGAAAACAATGGTGTATATTCTTGCTCTGAATGTAATCTTGTAATAACCAAAGCTGTAAGTGAAACAGAAAACGAGGATTGTACGGTGACATACGTTGAAACATATAAGGTTACTGTAGGCGGCGAGGAAAAGTTCTTTAAAGAATCAACACAGGTACTTGAAAAGCACGATTTTGAGCTTGTTGGCTCATACAAGGTGGATGGCAACTTGGTAATAGAAACAGCTTGTAAAAAATGCGACCTTGCTTTTACTAGTGAAATAAAGACAACCGGCGAATTTATAGAGGGCTATTGGACAAATGAATATCAATTCACCTTCACCCCAGAGGAAACAGGATACTATTCACTTTATGTGCTCGACAACGGAGATAGCCTTGTCACACTTGTGTATGATGAAAACGGCAATTTTATAGACTTAAGAAATGATGACGCGCCATGTGTTTTGTCAATAGAATTAGAGGCTGGAAAAACATATATCATGAGCTGTGGCAACTGGTATAATACAAATGCGTATGAATATGTTTTCTTAAAAGGAAATGTGCCAACGATTGACGAAAGAGTGGCAGAAGCAGTTGATTTTGAGATTGAAATCGACGGAGTAACATACAATGTGCAAATAAGCAAGGACTGTGGAGCAGTTTTAAGCTACCAAGAAGCCGTGCTTGAATAAACTCTCCCCTTAAAAAAGGAACAGACAACCGTCTGTTCCTTTTCATTTTATCTGTTTTTATATTCCTTAAGTATGTCTTTAGATACCTGATCCGAGCCTTCTCCAGTGGGAGAAGGTGTCAACCGTCGGGGTTCTCAAACCGAAAAATGAGGTTTGGGGTTCGGGGCGTAGTTGACGGATGAGGTGTCCTACTTCAAATCCTCAAAAGTTACACCTAACCTTAACATTATATCATCTGCCACTGCATTGAAATTTTGATTTATGTCTTTGTTGGAATATCTTAAAACAGAAATGCCCCATTTTGACAGTTCTTCATCTCGCTTTGCGTCCATTTCTTGATGTTCACCTGATGTATGCTGTATGCTGTATGCCATCTACCTCAATAACCGCTTTCTTTTCGGCAATATAAAAATCAACAATATAGTTTTCAATATTGTGTTGTCTTCTTACATTGAACGGCAATTTTTTAAGAAAATCATACCAAAGATGCTTTTCTTCTGGTGTCATATTTTTTCTTAATTCTTGTGCATTTTTCACTAGGTTTTTATTGTAAGGTATCATTTTACACCTCATCCACCACTACCGTGGTCCCCCTTCTCCTACTGGAGAAGGCTTTTTATTATCTGTTTTTATATTCCTCAAGTATATCCTTCGATACCCAATCGTTTGTTTGTGGGCTATAATGTATCAAATCCCAACGGAAAAGGGTATATGGGTCTTTGGGGTCATAGTGTGGTGGGGCGCGTGTACTATCAAACATTGTTACGTTTGGCATTTCTTTGCATAGGTCGTAAAAGACCTCGTTTATAAAGTGCATGCTTGGTAGGTGCTTGCCTTCCTCAATGCCTGTTAAGACTGCCTCGAAATTCATTTTGTGAAGAATGATAGGACATTCATAGCCGAGCGCTTGGCGAAGTCCCGAAAAGATTGTCTTATATGTATTCTTTAGTCTATCGTTATCCTTGAGATTAGGCACACTCTGCCAAAATTCCTGCTCGCCTCCACGCCAGTGCATACCAACAAAATCCGGCTCTAGCTCGTTATCCTCTAAATACTTTTTAAAAAGTGAGAGCACGTGACACGCATATGGGTACATTGAAATATCGCAGTCCCCTAGCTTGCCAGGAATTAATTTTTTAGGTCTATCTGGTGACCACATTCCATAAACACCCTGTGAGCCGATGGAAATTTGAATTATATAAAGGTCAGGCAATTCCGCGCCACTATCAATTTCAGCTTGCCAGTTTTTTGCTAAGCAGTTGGGAACAGAGTAGGTGTTGTCTTGGTTTTCAGCCAAGTTCATGCCGTAGCTTGTGTAGCCTGTGAACTTTAATTTTTCTGTATCAAACGATTGGTTAGGCTCACGGTTCAAGCCAAAAACATTTTTAAGTGGCTCCTTTATAATGTCATTTTCAGTCATAGGAACTCCGTGTCCTGTTGCGTTTGACTGACCAAAAATCATAAAAACTGCAATCTTTTTCATATTACTTTACCTCTTCAATGTAATATAGCTGTGATTCATAGTCGCCCCAGCTTTGTTCTAACATAAGTCCGTTATACATTAGAGTTGCACCTTGATAAATTTTACCACCGTTTACCTTGTAGTATTTGTTCTCGTCAAGACCGCGTAGCCTTACAAACTCAGGGTGAGTGTTTGCCTCGGTTCTATATTTAACAGCACAAACAAGTGCCTCGCTTTTGTCGCTGGCTACAACCTGCCATACACAGTATAGGCTGTCAAATTCGTAAGGTGAGCGTAAGCGATAATATTCGCCTCTTTGAATTAGCTCATAATGTTGCTTAAATTCAGCCACTTGTCGCTTAATTTCTGCCTTTTCCTCGTCTGTCATCTTGTTAACATCAAGCTCAAGACCATATGTTCCAAAGTAGGCAACATTTCCTCTGGTTTTTAAAGGAGTTTTTCTGTTTGTTTGATGGTTAGGTGAAGCTGAAACGTGTGCACCCATAGTTGAAACCGGATAAATAAATGATGTGCCGTGTTGGATTTTTAGTCTTTCTATTGGGTCAGTGTCGTCACTTGTCCAAGCCTGTGGCATATAGTAGTGCATACCGCAGTCAAAGCGACCACCACCACCCGAGCAGCTCTCGAATAGAATGTCTGGGTAGCGTGAGGTAATTCTTTCAAGCAAATCATATAAGCCAAGCACATATCTGTGGTAAATCTCACCTTGCTTTTCGGCAGGAACCTCACAGCTATATAGGTCGGTTATGTTTCTGTTAAAGTCCCATTTTACGTAAGAGATATTTGCTGAGTCAAGGATTTTACAAAGCTGGTTGTAGATATTATCTCTTACCTCTTTTCTTGACATATCAAG
Organism: Clostridia bacterium; assembly: GCA_017472695.1. GTDB lineage: Bacteria > Bacillota > Clostridia > Oscillospirales > CAG-272 > RGIG2000. The sequence continues at coordinate 10,812 of JAFUOQ010000010.1, forward strand.
AATAAGCTGATGACGGGCAAGAGTAGGCTGACGGTTAGGCATTTTGAATGCATAGTCAGGATGCGCACGATAAAGGTCGGAGTCCTCGTTTATAGCCTCTGGCTCAAACCAAATACCAAATTTCAAGCCTGCTTCGTTAATTTTGCTTGCAAGCTCGGAAAGTGTACAACCAAGCTTCCTTTCGTTTACAACCCAGTCGCCAAGTCCTGAGTAGTCGTCATCACGCTTACCAAACCAGCCATCGTCCATAACAAATAGCTCAACGCCAAGCTCCGAGGCATCCTTAGCCATAGATACGAGCTTGTCGCCATTAAAATCAAAGTATGTGCCTTCCCAGTTGTTGATAAGCACAGGGCGACGTGCATTTTTGTATTTGCCACGACAAAGGTTATTTCTAATTGCTTTATGTAGGTTTTGAGAAGCTGGCTCAAAGCCGTTATAAGAAAAGGTCATTGCAACCTCGGGTGTTTGGAAGGACTCGTCACTTTCAAGCACAAAATTAAAGTTTTCGGGGTTAATTCCCATAACCAAACGTGTGTTGTCATTAAAGTTCCTTGATGCACTAATCAAAAAGCTACCACTATATACAAAGGCAAGGGCATAGGCATCGCCATTTGTTTCGGTCGCATCCTTGCTGCAAAGAATACAGGACGGGTTCATAATATGACCAGAAGCCCCACGGGTGGAGAATATTTGGTTCTTTCCGTGTGCAACAGGCGTTCTTTGGAAGCGTCTTTCCTGTGCCCATCTTCCTTCAAAGGAAACTAAATCAAAGTCCCCATAATTAAAGTCAAGGTTTAAGGAAAGCGCTTTCTCAACGTGAATTTTTGAGCTTGTTTTATTTTCAATAACCAAAGCGCGGGTGATTAAATCATATTCTGGCAAAACTCCGTAATATAAGTGCAAATATACATCGTAAACGCGATCCTTTAAAGTGACAATAAGGGTTTCACCCTCGTCACCATAAAAGGCAGGCAAGCCTTCAAGTGAATATTTGCCGTTTTTAATTTCAGCAGAAACAAAAATAGGCTGGAGTCCCATTGTGCCATCGGCGTGTCTAACATTTACTGAGCTCTCACGATAATCTCCACAGCCAAAGCACGAAATTTCTTGAGGGATATGGTCAATTCTTGCCCATACCTCGTCACCCTTTATATCCTCTGTTTTAGGAGTAAATGGCGACATATCGTCATAAACGGTGTAAGCTAAATTGTCATTCTCGATTTTTCTGCCGTAATAGGTATGTAAAAGCACACCAAAAGGGTTTATTGCCATTTGATATGTTGTGTTTTTTGTTTGAATTGTGTAGGTTTTGTTTTGCTCATTAAAAATAATAGCCATAGAGAGCTCCTTTGATAGTAGTTATTTTAAGTATATCATTTAAAAAATGATATTTCAATAAATTATTGACAATATTTTAATAAAATGATATAATAAAATAATCAAACCCAAGGAGAAAATTATGGAAATAGGATTATCAACACCGGATTTTGTAAACGAAGAGCTTTTTTGCAATATGAAAAACGCAGGCATTTCCAATATGGAGGTGTCCGTTTCAAAGGAATTATCAGAAAAATTAAATTTTGAGGACTTAAAAAATTGGTCAGAAAAATACGATATAAATTTGTGGTCATTCCACCTTCCGTTTATGCCATTTTCAGAGATTGATATTTCAAAGCCAGAGTTAGCAGAGGGCAGTGTAGAATATCTAAAGGGCTACATAGAAAAGGGTTCAAAAATTGGAATTGACAAATATGTTATTCACGCAAGTGGCGAGCCAATTGACGAGGGCGAGAGAAGTGTGCGTATGCAAACAGCGAAAAATAGCTTAAAGGAGCTTGCGGAATATGCTGACTCATTTGGCTCAACAATTATAGTTGAGAATTTGCCTCGAACCTGTCTTGGTAGAGATTCAAGTGATATTTTGGAGCTTCTTTCAGCTGATGACAGACTAAAAGCTTGCTTTGATACCAACCATCTTTTAAAGGAAAATTCTTCTCAATTTATAAAGGCAGTGGGTAAAAAAATTGTCACAACTCACGTGTCCGACTATGATTTTAAGGACGAGCGCCATTGGCTACCAGGAGAGGGCAAAATAGATTGGCAAAGAATGATAGCTGACCTAAACGAGGTGGGCTACACGGGTGTTTGGCTATACGAGATTAGTTTAACACCATCGTGGACAATAGAAAGAGATAGAGATTTAACCTGTCAGGATTTTAGTGACAATGCAAAGGCGCTTTTCGAGGGTAAAACCCCTATGCCAATAGGCACACCAAACAAATCACTTTGATAAATTATTGACAAAGGCAATGCATTATTGTATAATATAATAAAAAACATATAAGGAAGAAATATTATGGGATCAATAGCCGGAATGGGTGGTTGGCTTTTTACTGCTCTTTTAATTATTCTTGGAATAGTAGGAGTTGTTGTTGCACTCGCACTATTTCTTGCTTTAGTTGCAGGAATTGTAGTTCTTATTATCTTTCTTGTAAAAAAGAGCAAAGCAAAGAATGAGCCACAAGTAGAAGGAATTGAAACAGAAAAAGCTGTTGAAGAAGCAAGTGTAGAAGAAATCAACACAAGCGAGGAAAATTAAAAAGCAAAGGGCGGTCGCAGTAGCGACGCCCTTTTTGTTATCTTTGAGGTAAAACATAATCTTGACAGGTTTATTCTAATATGTTAAAATTAGTATATTAAATAATAAAAAAGGAGGCAAATATGTCCAAGAGCAATATTTTGCAACAGCTTAAAGGTATGTCAAATAAGCAAATGATTGAGCTTTGTGCAAAAATCAGAAAGCAAATTATTGATACAGTCTCGACAAATGGCGGACATCTAGCCTCCAATCTCGGTATGGTTGAGGCAACCGTTGCCTTACATAAGGTGTTTAATTCACCCAATGATAAGATTATTTTTGATGTTGGGCATCAGTCATACGCGCATAAAATCATAACAGGCAGAGAGGATTCGTTTTCAACGCTTCGCCAGTTTGGTGGAATTTCCGGCTTTCCAAATAGAGCCGAGAGTGAGCATGATATATTAAACGAAGGGCATAGTGGTACATCTATCTCCGCCGCTATCGGCATTGCCGAGGCAAATAAGCTTCAGGGTAAGGACAATTATACTATTGCTGTTATAGGTGATGGCTCACTTACAAATGGTATGGTTTATGAGGCACTAAATAACGCCTCAAATAAGGATTTGAAGCTTATCATTTTGGTTAACGACAATGAAATGTCAATTTCCAAAAACGTTGGTGGACTTCATAACTATTTTTCAAAGCTACGAGTAAGCAAAAGATATTTTATTTTCAAGCGCCGTATAAAAAAGGGCTTTAGCTGGATACCGCTTCTAGGTAAGCCACTTACAAGGCTCAGCGCACATATAAAAAATGCGACCAGACGAATTTTTGTTAAGGACAATTTCTTTGAGGAGCTTGGGCTTGAATACCTAGGGCCTATTGATGGCAACAACATAAAAAGACTGGTTCAGGTTTTAGAGGAAGCAAAGACAAGAAGGGGCTGTACAGTAGTTCATATAAGAACTAAAAAGGGGCTCGGCTATGAGTACGCAGAAAACGAGCCAGACAAATATCACGGCATTGGCAAATTCGATATAGAAAACGGATGCGTTCTGTCAACGGATGAGAGCTTTTCATGCCATATGGGCAAAAAGCTTACGGAAATGGCAGAGAATGACGAGAAAATTTGTGCTATTACCGCCGCTATGTGCGATGGAACTGGACTTGCTCCGTTTTACGAGAAATATCCCGAAAGGCTATTTGACGTTGGAATTGCAGAGGAGCACGCTGTGACCTTTGCCTCGGGCTTGAGTGTCAGCGGAATGAAGCCCGTGGTGGCACTTTATTCAACCTTTGCACAAAGAACCTATGACCAAATGCTACACGATGTTGCAATTCAAAGGCTACCTATGACCCTGTTACTTGACAGGTGTGGTCTTGTCGGTGGAGATGGAATTACCCATCAAGGTATTTTTGATTACCCATTGTTTTCAGCAATTCCAAATGCGTATATTTATTCGCCCGTGAGCTACGGGGAGCTTGACTATTGCCTTGAAAGAGCAATAGAGGATGACAACTTTGATATAATTAGATATCCAAAGGGCAAGGAAAATTTATATACTCCATTTAAAAATATGGTAGTGGACGAAAAGAATTTAATTTCTTATTCGGAAAATATAAATGAAGCCAAAAAAGTAATCATTTCATATGGCAGAATCACCGCGCTTGCAAACGAGGTGGCAGGTGAGTTAGGTGACTGCGCTGTTATAAAGCTGATTAGAATTTTCCCACTTGATTTTGAAAAGCTAGGTGAGCTTTTAGATGGCAAGGAGCTAATCTATGTGCTTGAGGAAAGCTATAAGTATGGTGGCGTTGGCGAGAAGATTATCGCCAATGTAAAAACACAAGCCAAGACCTATAACCACGCAATAGAAGCCTTTGTCGAGCATGGAGAGTTAAACGACCTATATAACTTCTGTGGCTTTACTAAAGACAATATAATAAATAACATAAACAGTCTATAAGAAAAGAATAAAAAAGAACCTGAATTAAGGTTCTTTTTTTATGTCTATTTTCGGAAAACCAATAAAAGTGTACCGTTCAATACCGGTTTTTTTATGCAATAATAAGGGTGCGAGATGTAATAATGCTAGACGAGATAGTTAAGCAATAGAAACGGAGGAGAAATGGCAAAAAAGAATATCGGGTTGGAAAAGGACGAAAGCCTCGGTATGAAGGAGCCTCTCCCTTTGCCCATTGAAGCAGGCAAAGAAATAGCAAAGGGTGTGCGAAAGAGGAGAATAAAAAAGGATGAATCCTTTAAGGAAGCATTAAAAACACTTCTTTCACTTCAAGCACCACCCGATTCACTGGCTGACGCTTTAAGGCAAACGCCTCTTGGTAATAGTATCAGTTACCGAGAGGCGATACTTTTAGCGCAAATAATCAAGGCATATAATGGAGACACACAGGCGGCAGTCTTTATAAGAGACTCATCAGGAAACAAGCTAAAGGATGGGGAAAAGGACGAGAAAAAGAAAAAATTTGAGGACTTTTTTTAAAACAAATATTAAGGAAAGGAGAAAAAATGAAAATAGGAGAATTAAAATTATCCACTCTTATGCTTACAGTACCATCGCTTGAAATCAGCTTTGATAGCGAGAGTGACGATAATATAAGAGAAACAATAATGGATTTAAAGGAAAATCCTAATATCAGCGATTATATTCCACTATTGCCATCGGCAATAAATAGGGCAATATCAATAATCGAAAGACGAGGCGGAAGCCCTGCAAGGCTTATGCGAGTGGACTCCTTTAATTTTGAAAAAATTAAAAACGGATATAGAATTACGCTTGACAAGCTAAAAAAAGATATTCTTTCTATAACCAAAATAATGATAAACGGGCATGAGTGTGCGTTTGAGGTCGAAAGCGCGAACACAATTATTTTGCACTCGGAAAAGGTCGGGGAATATGAGCTACTTTATAAGCCACGTCTTGCTCGTATAACAGAAGCAACAAGCGATTTTTATGAGCTTGAAATTGACGAGGCGCTGCTAGAGCTTATTCCATACTTTGCAAAAAGCGAGCTTATTTTGAGCGAATATCCAGACGAAGCAAAATCATCAAGGGAGCATTTTTTTGAGCTTTTGGACGAGTTTTTAGGTAGGGAAAGGGAATATGGTGTTAAATTTGACACTGTTTTCTCTTTGGAGTGATTGAAATGGCACAAACTAAAAAGCTTTATAACTACGCCTTAAGTGGCGGAATAAGCAAGAGCGAGGCAGACAATTTAGCTAGCGCCTCGCTTGTTAAAAACATGATAAATGTAAATGGCATAAACAAAAAAAGACAGGGTCACGAATCACTTTGTCAAATAACAGATAATGACCTTGTGGGTATGAAAATAAATGGTATTTACAACTATTTTTATGTAGAGAGCGATGGCACCTTCAAAAGTGAAAGAATAGTACACGCCAAAGACAAGCTATTTAGAACGGATAGTGAGTTTTCAAGCGTTCAAGAAATTGCGCTTGGTGAGGGAATAGTCATAAAGGATGCACCAAGCCGTGCTTTTCCTATGGGAAAATACCTTTGGATTATAGGGGCTGGAGATTTGCTCCTTTATGATGGGACAATGATAACTCGCGCTTCGTCCCACGAGAATGCATATATTCCTGACACAAGCACAATAGATGGCACTACAAAAAAGGAATACCCAAATGTTTTAACTCAAAAGCGCATTAATCGCTTTGTTGGCACGAGCAAATATCGTGACACGGGCGAGGCAAATGTTTTTTTACTAGACGATAGATTTAGAAACACCTCGCCGTTTTTGCTAGAGATTAAATTTCTTACTCGCACAAGTGAAGAGGGGGCAAGCCCGGAGGCAACATATATAGGGGTTGACGCGGAAGGAGTAGAGGTTGACAGGCTAGTTACTGTTCGCTTCAACCGTGAGCGCGTAAGAGATGGCGCTCTATACTTTGTAAAGGAGCCGATAGTGGACGAGGACGGAAACATAATCAACATAAAAATTGATGGTACTGTTTACACATACGACCAGCTACCATTTAGTATAAGAGTGAGAAATGGGCGAGAAATACTTGTTATGTTCGATATAACAGCACCAAATCCAAGCGAGCCAAATGTATATGTAAAATACGAGGCAGAGAGGGATAGCGAGCTAATGAATGACGCACAAATCGCCACTGTAACAAATGGCGATAAGGGTGGGCAGGTTTTGCTACTCAATTTTGGGGATAATAAAATCTATTTCACCGACGAGGAAAATGGCTTTTTCTATCTTCCAAGCAAAAATAAAATCACACTAGGCTCGGACGGAGAAAAAATTACTGCAATGATTAAGCTATCGGAAAACCTGGTTGGAGTTTTTAAGGAAAATAGCTTTTATAGAATTAAATTCACCTCGTCTAACGAGGAGGGATACGAGATTTTTTCCTCGTCTGATTCAATTGGTGCTTACAGTCCCTATTCCTCGTGTGTGGTTGACTACGACTGCTTGGTCTTTAATGATATGGGCGTTTTTGGAGTTAGCGAATATAAGTCCACCGCCAACGCATTTTACTGCTTAAGGCGAAGAAGCACCAAAATCAATTCTATGCTTGAAGGCTACTCAAGGGAGGAAAGGGAAAATGCCAAGGCGATTTCCTTTAACGCAAGGTATTATCTTTTTATTGCAGGAGATGTATATATAGCCGATACAAGACGTAAATTCAAGGATTCAAGCCTTAATAGTGATGCATTTGAATACGAATGGTGGCTATGGGACAATTGTCAGGCAAGCGCACTTTATACCGATGGGCTAAATCTTTATTTTGGAACGGAAAATGGTCAAATTCGCAAATTTATCGATAGCTTTTGTGACATAGATAGGGAGATATATAGCGAAAATGAGCTATCTCTTCTTTTGAACGAATATGATACTTATACCGAATTTGTAATACCATCTCACAAGGCATTAGCTTTGGAAAACGCAAAAGCATATCTCTCTCCACATAGATATCTAATTTCGACCAGAGCTGTGTACGAAAATGGCGCTCTTTATTTTGGAGAGGAGGATTTGTTCTCAAAGGACGGAAGCGTGAAAATATTTGAGGGCGATATACTTGAGGCTTACGACAAGACAGGCACGCTTATCTCTCAATTTGAAATCAAGTCAATGGATATTGTTTATAGCAGTGTAATGATAGAAAGCGCAGATGCATTTAATAACGGCAATGCATACGATGTGTATTTGTATCGTGCAAACGGCTATGAGTATGATATTGAGAGAAGCGAAATGGGCGTTATTTTGCTTTATCAAGGCGAGAGAATAAGGGTGCTTGGCGAGAGCGGATTTAGTCTGGCGTTGGAAGAAAAAACACCTATAGAGTGTGTCTATAAGACGAATATTCTTTCATTTGATGCCCCTGCAAAAAAGAAAAATCTATACAAGCTTTTCTTAAGGCTGTCCGACGATACCGAGGGCGTGGCAGAGGTGATGTTAGAAACAGAGAGGGCGAAAATTAAAAAGGCTATAAGCAGTGAAAAGCAAATGTCCCTTGACACACTCTCTTTTGATAAGCTCTCTCTTGGTTCGCCGTTTAAAATATCCTACCCCTTGTCAATGTTTTTAAGAAATTTCGAGAATATAAGCCTGGAGATAAAATCAACAAGCACTAAAGCGTTTGGATTAGAGGGTGTTGATTTTGTTTATTCATTAAAATAAAGGAGAAGAAACGTGATAGATAAATATAAAATTACGGAGGAGGAAATAAACCAGACAATTCTTCACTCTCCGTACTCATTGGCGGATTGCCCCGCCTCGGCAGGCTTAAAGGCGAAGCAGGTTAAAAAATATTTTTATGAATTTATTCGCTTTTTTGCCGATAAAATAAACGTTCATTTGAATGATATCGGTGTAACACTTGAGAATTATGATGAGATAAATGATTCTCTTAATACAGCACTTGCCGATATTCTTCTTTTGGACGAAAAAATTTATGATTTGGAGGATAAGGATACCGAGCTTGGAAACCAAATATGCGCACAAATTAGCGCACATAACACTTCAAGTGAATCGCACAATGACATAAGACAAAAAATCGATGTCGACCTGTCATCTCATAATGAAAGTGCACTAGCTCATAGCGATTTGAGAGAAAAAATAAAGTCACTTTTAGATAAAATAGAGGTTACATATAGCTTGGCAAGCGGAAAGAGCAGACTACACTCGTGCGAGGATGTATTAGCTATGCTTGACGAAATTGATGGTGCAGGTGAGATATGCAAGGGAGATTTGTTCTTGATTGCGGACTCATCCTTGCCGGATTTTACAGTTTTTGAGGTGTCCCTTGACCAAGCCCCCGATGGAAGCGTTGAGCTTGACTATAACGCAATTGCCTCTGGGGAAGTTACCTTGGAAAGAGGAAAAAGCTATTACTATAATGGAATTAGACTTATTTCCTCTCTTGGAAATTTGGAAACAAATCTACTTGCTAAAAACGAGGAGCTACAGGAGCTTGAAAGTGCGTTTTACCACGATATGGAGTCAATAAGATGGGAGCTTGACGAAATAATTAAAGCTCTCGATACAAAGCAAAGCTGTTATTCTGTGCTTGAAAGCAGTGAGGAGGAAATAGTGGTTGAAAGCCAAACCGAATACAATCTCGGCTTGCGCACAAGCTTAACTATTTCCTTTGGCGAGGTTGACAGCGGCTTTGAGGCAATAGTCAATTTTAGGACAGGTGCGACTGCACCGTCATTTGAAGCTCCAAGTGAGCTAGTGTTTTCAGGAGATGACTCGTACGCAGGCAGATTCTATCCCATCACAAATCGAATTTATGAGATAAGCCTTAAAAATGTTCTTGGCGTGATGATTGCACGTGTGGGCGCTACTGATTACGAGGTAATCGAATGAGCTTTGTTGGAAGATTCTATGAGAAGAACAGAAGAAATGTGAAAAAAACACATTCTATGCTGGATAAGGCTAAAAGCGTGTCAGGCAACGACGCAGTGGAGCTTGTAGCAAGTGCAGGCGCGCCTATTAAGCGCCTTAAAATAAGTGGTAAAAGTGAGCAGGTAATAAACCTTGAGCAATTTGAAAAGCATCGAGATTATTTTACCAATCTTGATAACTACGTTTTTGGAAATGTTGGCTATACCTACCTTATCCCATTTCCCGAGGAGTGGATAGGTAAGGAGTTGAGCTTTTCACTTGCCGAAAACACAAAAATGAGCGACATCTCCTTTGAGCTGGCTGATGATATAGGGCTTTTGGCAAATACTGAAAGACTACTCGATTATAACGGAAATTTAACATCAGTAACGAGCAGTGCGTACACATACTTTCGCTTTACAGGTATATTAAGTACGTCTGAAATCAGTGATTTTTGGGAGAATTATAAGGTAAGCGTTGTTGGCTTGCTTGCTGATTTTTCACCTGAATTTCAAAATGCAAACGACAATGGAATGAGTGTGGCAGTACATAGCACAAATCTTGCAACGGCAGGGCAAATATTTAAAGACACTAATGGCTATATTGAGATGGAATATCAAGGCAGAAACGCAATAAGATATCAAGATAATGGTTATACCTACAATGTAATACAAGGTGGATTTAAGGAAAATACACAATATACAATTTCGGGTTGGTACTGTGTTTCTAATAAATTAGACCCTAGTAGTGATATTAACTATACAGGTTATCTTTTTACTGTCAGATATACAGATGGCTCAAAAGATTATAAATATATTTATAATGCAGATTGGACTAAAGTTACTTTCACTACAGGCGCAAACAAAACAGTAGCGAGCATTGGAAACAACAACAGTGATTATCGTAGCTATGTCTATGTTGATATTGACACATTCCAAATCAACGAGGGAACAGAGGCTTTACCTTATGAGCCATATTTTCGTAAGACAGTAGAAATTCCCACAAGCGTTGATATAAATGACGAGAATGTGATATTGCGCTTTGCAAAAAAACAAAATGCAGATTATTTACTTTTGGAAAATAATAAAGTTAAATATTACCAATTCTCGAATGAAGAGACCGTATCAAGTCAATTAGGGGAGCAGGAAGAAAATAACCCTCCCCTCGAATACGATTTGACAAGAACAGAAATTGGACAAGCTCTACTTTCTCTTTGCACACCGAAAGAAGTAAATGGAAAATTAGAGGTAATGGCAGAGCTAGGTGATATTCCAATAGAGCTAACCTATTATTCAAGCAAGGAAGCAGACATGGTAAATATAACTATAAGATATGTAAACGGTGACGGAGAGAACATTACCGATCCGAAAATGCATAGCGTACGACTGGGCTCTAAATACTTAATTGTTGCCCCTCATATTGACGGCTACAAAAGAGTGAGCACAGAGGTGTATGGTGTAGCTGACAGCGACACAGTGGTAGATTTACTCTATCACAAGGAATAAGGGTGTGCACACCCTAAATAAAACAGGAGGAATAAAATGAAAAAAACACTAATAACAGTAGGAATTGTACTTCTTTTCACGGCTTTTTTTATGGTTATCTTCCATTTTACAAGTGGAGCCAGTGACGTGAACCCCCAAAGCTCATACTTCGCTTCGGGGAACCCCTATGACGTGAACCCCCAAAGCTCATACTTCGCTTCGGGGAACCCCTATGACGTTTCGATAGAAAATGCTACCGAAATATCGAGTGAAATAGCCGAGGCTGACACGGAGCTTGTCGAAGAGCCAAAGACGGAAAATGAAGAAGCAAAAGATGAAAAAGAGATAAAAAAAGAGGAAATAAAGACATACATAAAGGAAAAAATTGTGCCTGTGGTTGTGGGCGTTTTGACTTCTGCCTCGGCACTTTTGGCGACACTCGCAGCTATAAAGAAATCGCTTTCCTCAATTGGCGAAGCAAAGGAAACCTTTAAAAAGGAATCAAAATCAAGAGAGGAGAGCTTTAAAAAAGAGAGTGAGCTACTTGCTAAAAAGGCAGAGGAGTTAGAAAAGGTTGCTTCCCTTGTGCCAAAGCTTCAGGAGGAGATTTTGGTGCTTGAAAGGAACACCCAGTCACTAATTTCTGAATGTGCTAATTTGGGCAAAATGATTTCCCTCGGCTTTAGTCAGGACGAAAGAGTGGTTTCAAGTGGAAACGGAAAGAAAATAAGCAAGCTACTAAAAAGCTGTCAGCTCCTTTCCTCAAATGGGACAGAAAAGATAGAAAACGACGAGCAAGCAACAGAGGAAGCACTTATTTAAGGAGGAAAAAATATGAAAAAAATCAAATTGCCACTCCTTTATATGGCTTCATTTTTGTGTAGCATTCTGCCTGTTTTAGTTTATTTTCTTGTAAATTTCGACACATATGTAAATACAACGCCCGAAAGATTTAAATTACTTTTTGGCGCTGTATTGGTTGCTGGAATTTTAATTGTCAAGGCGGTAGGGGCTTTGAAAATCAAGTCGGGCATTGTCTTTTTTGGTGTCGCCTTTATTCTTGCTTACCTACTAGAGAGCGTGGTTAACGATATTTTAATTTTTTCTTTCCTTGCTTTAGTTGGAGAAATTTTATCAGTTATAGTTAGAATTTTTATCAAGCGCGAGAAGGAAAAAATAGCCACACAAAAGGGTGAGGAGCTAATCGAACGCGCGCTTAATAAATCAAGCGGAAGGGTATAAAATGAAAAAGACCAATTTTTTAGAGCTCTTTTATAAAAACGCGGGCTATGTCGCTGTAATTTTAATATCTCTCGCTTATATAGCGGGTAGCTTTATTATGATTTCCGCAACAGGAAAAACAGTTTATGAAATAATTGCCGGTGGCATTATCAGTATGATTGTAGGGCTACTTATAAACGGAGTTTTTCGCTCGGTAGGGCTTCGACGAGGGGAAGAGGACGAAAAGACCGTTTCAACAGCTAACCTCTACGCAGAAACTCTTGATGGCGTTGTCCCCCACATAGATAAGCTACAGGATTTTTGTGATGTAGAAAATGTGCGCGCCTTGTCCACTATAAGAAAAAAGATTTTGGCGCGAGCAGGTATGAAATATGATGATTGCTTTGATGAAAACGGAGTTGTAAGGTGCTTTGACTATGAGCTATATCGCGATGAGCAAATTGAAAATGCAAGCAAAAGGCAAAGACGAAAATACCTAAAAATAAACAGGCAGAGAAGGCGCGCCTATAATAAAGCGGTAGGGGTGAAAATCAAACAGCTTTCCCCAGCTATTTTAACCTCTGACAATGTCAAGGAAAATGACCCCTTTGACTTTGGAAAAAGCAAAAAGGAGTATAGCTCCCAGCAGAATATATCCGATATTGCATCGCGCGTTGTTATGGCAATAATCTTTGGATATTTCGGTGTTTCCTTGGCTAGTGAAATCAATTTAGCGGTGCTCATTTGGAACACAATGCAAATTGTAATGTACATAGCCTCGGGTGTTGTTCAAATGTATACAACCTATACGTGGATAGTCAATGACCACCGAATAGGCGTGATTAAAAAAATCGACTGTTTGCAAAAATTCAAGCTGTGGTCTGAAAAAAGGCTATAATACAAGGGTAAAACCAATAAATAACATTCACTTTATATATAAATAATATTGACATTTTTTTCGCCAAGTGTTAAAATAAATCATATATAATCATCACTCGGAGGCGGAAGATGGAAAACGAGAAAATTTTAGCCCTTCAAAAAATTGCAACAGAGATTAGGCTCGGCATTGTTGAAGCGGTATTTAATGCAAAATCAGGTCACCCAGGTGGAGCACTTTCAAGTGCAGATATTTTGGCGTGCCTATATTTTTCAGAACTAAATGTTGATGTTAATAACCCAAAGGACGAGAATCGTGACCGCTTTGTTATGTCAAAGGGACATTCCTGCCCAGGACTTTATTCAGCTCTTGCTCTAAAGGGCTATTTCCCAGCCACGGAATTGAAGTCATTTAGACATACAGGCGCTCTTTTACAGGGTCACCCTGATATGAAGGCGATTAGTGGCGTTGATATGTCAGCAGGCTCACTAGGACAAGGCTTTTCTTGCGCTTGCGGTATGGCACTTGCAGCAAAATTAAATGGCAAGGATTATAGAACCTATGCTCTTGTTGGTGATGGTGAGAGCCAAGAGGGACAGGTTTGGGAGGCGATTATGTTCGCAGCTCACTACAAGCTTGATAACCTCTGCTTGATAATTGATAATAACGGGCTCCAAATCGACGGACGTGTCTCTGATGTTATGAACACAATGCCTTATGAAAGCAAGCTAGAGGCGTTCGGCTGGAATGTTATTACAATTGACGGACACAATATTGAAGAAATTTTAGACGCATTCAAAAAGGCAAAGCGGGTAAAGGGTAAGCCAACTGCAATAGTTGCAAAAACTGTAAAGGGTAAGGGCGTTTCCTTTATGGAGGACCAAGCATCCTGGCATGGTAAAGCACCTAACGAGGAGCAATATAACCAAGCAATGGCAGAGCTTACTGCCTACAAAAATTCTTTAGGGGGTAACAACTAATGGCAGATAAGATAGCAACAAGAGAAGCCTATGGCAATGCCTTGGCAGAGCTGGGCGAGATAAATAAGGACATTGTTGTTTTGGATGCGGACTTGGCAGAGGCAACAAAAACCTGTATCTTTAAAAAGAAATTTCCCGAGAGATTTATTGACTGTGGTATTGCAGAAAATAATATGTTTTCAGTAGCTGCAGGTCTTTCTACCTGTGGTAAAATTCCTTTTGCAAGCACATTTGCTATGTTTGCAGCAGGACGTAGCTTTGACCAAGTTAGAAACTCAATAGGTTACCCACACTTAAACGTTAAAATTTGTGCAACTCACGCAGGTATTTCAGTAGGCGAGGACGGTGCAACCCACCAATGCAACGAGGATATCGCGCTTATGCGTACAATTCCAGGTATGGTTGTTATCAACCCAAGTGATGGTGTTGAGGCTCGTGCAGCAGTTATGGCAGCGGTTGAATATAACGGCCCTGTATATATTCGCTTTGGCAGACTTGCACTTCCTATTATCAACAATAACGAGGGCTATAAATTTGAAATTGGCAAGGCTATTAAAATGGCAGAGGGCACAGATGTTACTATTGTTGCTAACGGTATGATGGTATCAGAAGCACTTGAGGCTAAAAAAATCCTTGCTGAGGAGGGTATCTCCGCTTCAGTTATCAACGCGCATACAGTTAAGCCACTTGATGTCGAAACCATAGTAAGCGACGCAAAGAAAACAGGCGCAGTAGTGGTTAGTGAGGAGCACAATATTATCGGAGGCCTATGCTCAGCAGTTGCCGAGGCAATAGGCGAAAATTATCCGGTTCCTGTTGTGCGCCACGGCGTTGAGGATGTATTCGGTAAGAGCGGCCCTGCAAAGGAGCTTATCGAATACTACGGACTAAACGCAAAGGGAATAGTAGAGAAGGCAAAGAAGGCAATAAGCTTAAAGAAATAACATAATTAAAGGGTGCACCAAATAGGCGCACCCTTTGTTGTAAATGTAGGGGACACATTGACACTCGAAAACTTGTTTTCGTTAGTGGAAAGCGTACAAGGGAGTACGGCGACTCGTAGGGGCTGCTCCTCCCAAAAGCTTTTTAGATCCATTCGACTCGCGTTCGCTCGCTCAGGATGACGTAACTTACAACGTCATTCCGAGCCTGTCGAGGAATCTAAAAAGGGAAAATAATATAATAAATTGTAGGAGAGGGCTTGCTCCTTTCGAAAATAATGAAACAATCAAACAAAACGGGAGGATGATATCCTCCCCTACAAAAAACACAAAAGAATGTAGGGGAGGCAATCTGCCTCCCTTTTTAATTCAATTTTATCGCCTCTATCACAATATCAAACTCGTATTTATCAGAGAAGATTTCTATTCTTTTTGGTAAATCGTTTTCACCTATTGTGATTTTATATGTGCCGAGTGTATTATTAAATTCCATACAGGCGCTGGATTTGTCAGGGGTGGCAGAGGCAAGGCTACTTTCCTCCAAGGAAAACATAGCAAGGATTGCCGAAACCCCGCTTAAATTATCGCTATCAAACGGAATTTCAACCTCGCCTGCACGCCCAATGATTTTTCCGTCAGTCTCTATAAAGGAAACAGAAGAAAGCTCCTCGGGATATAAAAACTGCAAGGAGCGAACACCCTCTTTTTTTGATACTGCCAGCTTATATTCGCCATTGAGAGAGCACTCTGCGTAAATGTCACCCTCTTGATACGATAAAATTCCATAGCTTTGTCCATGGCACGAGGAAAGCACCAAGGAAAAAAGCAAAATAGACATAAAAATAGCAACCTTTTTCATATTTTCACCTCATAAAAACTATATGAGGCAAAAAATAGATTTATTCAAAAAGAATAACTATAACGCTTGTATCATCATTTGATTTATTATGAATTTTTGCAAGCTCTAAAATCTCGTTAGCAATTTTCTCGGTGTCTTGTGACTCTGTTTCCATCAGATAATTGTTTAGCCAATGGGTGTCACCCTTGCCGGATGCCACACCATCACTTAACATAACGCAAATATCCCCCTTTTCAAAATAGAACGAGAGTCTTTCTGCATCTAGGCTTCTCATAATTCCGATAGGTGCAGTTTTGGAAAGGAGCTTAAATACCTTTTCGCCTCGTTTAATAAACGATGGAGATGCGCCACTCTTTAAAAAGCTTGCACCCCTGCCGATAAGGTCAATTTCTAATAGGTCAACACTTGACGAGCACTCCATATTTTTTGAGCGCACAAAGTTATTAAGGATAGAGAGGGCAACCTCCTTTTCACTTGAAACCTTTAATATTTTTTCAAGGAAGCTGGTACACATTTCCGAGGTTAATCGCGCCTCGTCACCTGTGCCCATACCGTCGCAAATTAAGAAGTATTCCTTATCATTTATTCCCTTAAAGGTTATAACGCTATCTCCGTTTGGCTCCTTGCCGGCAGAGAGGGATTTTATGGTGCTTTTTGTTTTATATGCGGCTGTGCCATTTATTTCAAGAGAGTAGTGTCCTAAATGCTCGCTAATAATTGGACTTTCTAAAGGAATACCAAGCTCGCTTTCTAATTTTGCGCGTAGCTCCTCCTTTGTACAGCCTGTCCTTTTTGTGTCAACGCCTGTTGCTATAATATGCTTTTTAGCCCCACCCTTGACCTCAATTTTTTCATAAACAAGACCAAGCGAGGAGGCAACACGCATAGCTGTGTCGCAATACCTTGAATTTTCCTCGTCGTTTTCCTCGTTTCCTGCAAAAATTGCATTTAGCATTTTGGAGGTCAATTCAAAATTGCTTGCGCTAATGCTTAAACGGTCGTTTTTAATGCTATCTCTCACTATATTTTTTGATTTTTTAGAAATGTCCTCGGTGATTTTTTCGACGTTTGGACAACGGTGTATAAACTTTTCCTCAAGTGCGCGATATTCTACCTCGTTTTTTAAAAGTGCCTCGTCGCTCATTTTTAAAATGTTTGTTTTTGTCGTTTCAACATCACGCGTCCAGCATATTTCGTTTTTTGGACAGGAGTAGCAATAGCCCTCGCATACCTCAAAGCACATTTTTTCAAAGCCCTTTCTTGTTGGATTTTTTGTTTTGCTTGCAATCTCGTAAAGCATTTTTGAAATATCCTCAAACGATTCAGACATATTCTTTAGGCTTGTTCTCGTTTTTTCGTCTTGTCGTTCGAGCACTATTTCGCTAACTGTTTTTGATTTGCTTTCAAGCCTTAAAAATGAAGGGCGTGGCAAAAGCTCAAATCTCAAGACAGGATACATAATGAGTGAAGCACCCAGAATTTCTGGTGCTAAATATGCTATTGCCTCGTATCCGCTTGTGAAAATTCCGTATCCCATAACCACGATAAAAGCGCACATAATGGCAAGATATGAGGATAATTTAAAAATAAGCCCTGCCACAATTCCCCCAAGTGCAAAAACAGGAGCAAAGGTGACATTAGCGCAAAGCCCTAAAATAGCGCCCAAGGTGGCAGATGCACCAAGCGAAAGATTTTTAGATGCGTACAAAACCAGCGCATAGGAAATGACTATTGAAAAATCAATACCACCAATTTCTTTGCCTCTTAAAAGATATATAATAGCAAACGCGAAGGTGCAAAAGGAAATTAAATATCCCTTGTCACGCTTGCCCTCAAAGGCACCGGAAAAGCCGTAGGAAATAAGGGGCGAAATAGCAGAGAAGAAAACAAGTGCGAAAATGTCATAAAACATATATCCATTTACAATTACATAATAAATCCCAACGCCAAAGGAAACAGCCAAGGAAATAAAAATACGTGCGCTGATGTTTTCTTCAAACAAGCCATTGAAAATATTTCGGTGCTGGCGCTGATCGAGTAGTGGTGCACCCTCGTTTTCTGGCTTTTTAATTAAAGAGGCAATAAGCCTTAAAACTAAAATTACCGATAATGCAATGATATAAACGAGGTCGCTATCCATAAAAAAGAAAACAGATAAAATAGCGCCCGCGTATGCAAAAATTGTGTATTTTGTAGTTGCACACAAAAGCGCAATCCCAAAGGGATAAATTCCAAGGGCAAAGCGCAACGGGGTTAAGAAAAAGCCCAGAGCAAAGCAGAGGCACTCCCATAAAACCATTTTAACCTCGTTTGTTAATTTAATCTTTTTAAGTATGTTTATTTTTTGCATAATACCTCCCTAAAGTATTTTTCTTTCATTATAGCTACTTTAAATGGAGCATTTTGTCACTGTGTAGTGTCAAAAAAGAGTGAAAAACAAAGCAAAATGCGAGTATTGGCAAAAAGAAATATTTTAAGGTGTCAAAATGTCAAGACAGGTCGATGAAAAAATACATAAATTATATGAAATACGCATAGATTATTTCGATATTTTTATTGTATTTGGATTTTAAAGATGATATAATTTAATTGTTGCATATAGCACCAAAGGAGAAATCAATGTCAAGAGAAATTACATGCTGCTTCACAGGTCACAGGCATCTAGGGAGCGATTTTAAAAAAGAAAATTTAAAGGGCGCAATAGAAAATTTGATTGAAAAGGGCGTCAAGATTTTTATAGCAGGTGGTGCGCTTGGGTTTGATACCGAGGCTGCGCTTGAGGTCCTTCGCCAAAAAAAGGCAGGCAAGGACGTTGCGCTTCATATATATGCACCCTGTAATAATCAGGCAGTGCGCTTTTCGTTTAAAGAAAAGTGGATATATAAAAAGATTTTAAAGCATGCCGACTATGTGGATATGCCACCTCAACCATATTTCAATGGCTGTATGAAGATAAGAAACTATAAAATGGTAGATGCTTCCAGCTATGTAATTGCTTATTACACAGGAGAATTTAAAAGTGGCACAGGTCAAACAGTGAGATACGCACAAAGGTCTGGGCTTGAAATAACCAATCTTTGTACTAACCTAAAAGAGGATTTTTAATATGGAAAAAATCAGTTGGCGCGGTGGGGCTTTGGTTGCTCCTGTCCCTGCTGTTATGGTGTCACTTGGAGATATGGAAAGGTCGAATATAATTACTGTTGCGTGGTGTGGTATTACTAATACTGTTCCACCAAAAACATATATTTCCGTTCGTCCCGAAAGGCATTCATATAATATACTAAAGGAAAGAAAGGAATTTGTTATAAATCTGACACCTGCTAATTTAACTAAAAAAGCAGACTTTTGTGGAATGTACACAGGCAGAAGGATTGACAAATTCAAGGAGTGTGGCTTTACAAAGGAAAAGGCGACAAAAATAGATGCCCCAATGATAGGGGAGTGCCCAATTTCAATAGAGTGTAGGGTTACTGATATAATCAAGCTCGGCTCACACGATATGTTCCTTGCCGACATTTTGGCAGTCAATGTTGAAAAAGCACTTTTAGAGGGCAACAAGCTTTGTATAAATCGCGCACACCTATGTGCATTTGCTCACGGTGAGTATTATAAATTAGGCGAAAGAATAGGCAAATTTGGATTTTCAGTAAAAAAGAAAAAACCTATAAACAAAAAGCAATCCCCCACCTACTAACGTAGGAGCCCCCTTTGCACAAGGGAGCCAAGGCGAAAGAATAGGCAAATTTGGATTTTCAGTAAAAAAGAAAAAACCACAACAAAAGAAAAAATAAAATAAGCCTTCTCCAGTGGGCGATTCCCCTGCGAGGGGAAATGTCGCAATGCGACAAAAGGGTTGCCGTCCTGCAAGGAAAGGTGGATTTTGCAAAGCAAAAGACGGATGAGGTGTCTTGTCCGTTAAAAATAATAAACAAGGAGAAAACAAAAATGATTTTTCAAAATGGAGAAACAATAGTATTTGCAGGAGATTCAGTTACTGACTGTGGTAGAAAGCGCCCATATGGTATGGGACTTTGGGAGGGACTTGGCAACGGATACGTTCGTATGGTTGATACAAGCCTTGCAATTGACTATCCCGAAAGAATGCTTCGCATTATAAACGTAGGTGAGAGCGGTGCTGCCAGCAAGGACATGCTTGCACATTGGGAGCAAAATGTTGAAAAGTGCAATCCTGACTGGGTGTTTGTTATGATAGGCGCAAATGACGTTTGGCGCCAATTTGATGAGCCAAATCTTGATAATAGTCTTTTAATGCCCGACTGCTATCGCGCAAACTTAGAGGCTGTTTGTGAAAGAACACTTCCAAACGTAAAGGGTATGTTTATTATCAGCCCATTCTATATGGAAGCAAACGATAACGACCCAATGAAAAAGCGTATGGTAGAGTACGCAGGTATCTGTAAAGAAGTAGTAGAAAAGTACGCAGAGAAATACAACATTAAATACATAGACGTACAAGAGGACTTCGATAACCACCTAAAATATCGCTATCCATCATATATCTCATGGGATAGAGTTCATCCAAACTGGGTGGGTGGAATGATGATTGCACGTAAGATTTTAAAGGCAATAGAGGCATAAAAAACAAGAAAAAGTCTGAATTTTTTCAGACTTTTTCTTTTGGATCTTGATTTTATTCGAGAAATAGAATATAATGAAAAAAGAGAATATAATTGAAATTAAAGAGGATTGATTATGATTCAATATATGTCTGCGCGTCAAGCTGCCGAAAAATGGAATATATCACAACGTAGAGTATCTGTTTTGTGTGCTGAAAACCGTATACCAGAAGCTGCAATGCTTGGTAATATGTGGATTATTCCTATAGATGCAACAAAGCCTGACGATGCTCGTAAAAACAATGGAGCTAAGATGAAAGAAAATGCACGTCCGTTTGTTAAATGGGCTGGAGGAAAAGGGCAACTTGTGGATGTTTTAAAAATGAGTTTGCCCATTGGCTTTGGAAAAACAATAACTAAATATGCGGAGCCGTTTGTTGGTGGTGGCGCATTTCTTTTTACTATACTAAACGAATATGAATTACAAGAGGTTTACATAAGCGATAACAACAAAGAATTAATAAACGTTTACGAGATAATAAAAAGAGATGTTGTTCTTTTAGTAAATTCATTGCAACTTTTGCAGGTTGAATATGACATGTGCAATATGGATGAAAAAGAACAGTATTATTATCATAAAAGAGAATTGTTTAATAATATGTCGCTTTGCAAAGAGACAAAAATTGAAAAGGCGGCACTATTTATCTTTCTAAACAAGACGTGTTTTAATGGACTTTATCGAGTAAATAAAAAAGGAAAATTCAATGTTCCATTTGGTAAGCAGTCAACACCTACGATTTGCGACCAAGATAACTTGTTGAAAATTTCAAGAAAATTGCAAAATGTTAGTATTAATGCTTGTGATTATCACAATGTAATTGATTTCGCAGATGACTCTACGTTGGTTTATTTTGATCCTCCGTATAGACCGTTAAATGCCACATCGGCTTTTACCTCTTATACAGAAAATCAATTCAATGATAATGATCAAATTGAGCTTGCTAACTTTTATAAGACGCTTTCTAGCAAGGGTGCAAAATTAATGCTAAGCAATTCCGATCCTCAAAATGTAAATCCAAACGACAAATTCTTTGAAGAATTATATTGGGATTTTGAAATCCATCATATTAAAGCATATCGAATGATTAATAGTAAGGGTTCATCAAGAGGAGCAATTCAAGAACTTTTAATTACAAATTATAAGGAGTGTATAAAATGATAAAAAGTGGAAAAGGTGGAGGCAACACAAGAACAGGACTTGTGTTTGAAGGAAAAACCGATTTGTCAACATTTTTAGCAGAACAACCACACTATAGTTTGGTCGGAAATGATGTGTATTATGATAACAAAAAGGTAGCCGAGGTTTATAAAAAGTATAAGTTTTATAGTGTTTTTCTTGCCAAGCTTGGAATAGATTGGAAACAATATATTTCTAAAAGATTACTGCCTGATGATAGTATTTTTGTTTTGCTTAACAACGTGCTATTTATTATTGAATGTAAGCACCAAGAGGTTGCCGGTTCAGTAGATGAAAAGTTGCAAACATGCGATTTTAAAAAGAAACAATACAAAAAGCTTATGGCTTCTGCAAATATTGATGTTGAGTATATATATTTGCTCGATGATTGGTTTAGACAAGAGCAATATACAGATGTTTTGAATTACATACATTCTGTTGGATGTGACTATTATTTTGAATATATTCCGCTGCATAGATTAGGATTGCCAGTTCCACCAGAGCTTGTAAAAGATTAAGATGACGAAGAAAATACCATTACAACCAGAAAATTTTGAACTTGAAACAAACACTGTTTGGAGCTTTCCAAACAGAGGGAAATGGGCAACACACGATGCTAAATATCGTGGAAATTGGTCGCCATACATTCCAAGAAATGTGATTTTAAGATATTCAAACGAAGGAGACACGATTCTCGATCAGTTCGTTGGCGGTGGCACAACCATGGTTGAAGCCAAACTTACAAACAGAAATGCAATAGGAGTTGATATAAATCCTGTCGCGATAGAATTGACAAAGAAAAAATGCGAATTTTCTTGTGAAACAAACTCAAAAATTGAAATTGTTCAAGGCGATGCTCGTTATCTTGACATTGAAGATGAGTTTGTTGACCTTATATGTACTCACCCCCCATATGCAGATATTATTCAGTATAGTGAAGATATTAAAGGGGATTTGTCGCATTTAAAAATCAAAGATTTTCTAACTGAGATGGACAAGGTCGCGCAAGAATGTTATAGAGTTTTAAAAAAAGATAAATTTTGCGCTGTATTAATGGGCGACACGCGTAAAAAAGGAATGGTTCAGCCACTTGCTTTTGAAACGATGCGATTGTTTGAATTGGTTGGATTTAAAACCAAAGAAATAATAATAAAAGAACAACACAACTGTAAAGCCACAGGCTTTTGGAAAACAAATAGTGTAAAACATAATTTTTTGTTGTTGGCACATGAATATTTGTTCATTTTTAAAAAATAGTATAACATTGAGGTAAATTATGGTAAGCATAGCATACAGTGCGGGGCTTTTTGGCATTGACGGATATTTGGTGACAGTTGAGTGCCACTCGGCTAGGCGCTTGTCCCTTTTTGAGATAGTGGGACTTCCTGACAATGCAATAAAAGAGGCAAAGGAGAGGGTTAGGGCGGCTGCTATTAACTCGGGCTTGCCATTTCCACAAAATGAAATAATAGTAAATTTAGCCCCTGCTGACAAAAGAAAAGAGGGCTCGTCCTTTGACCTTGCAATTCTTATCAGTATTCTTTTAAGTGGCGAGGTGTTTGCAAAGCCACAAGAGCTTGAGGATGCTTGCTTTATAGGGGAATTATCGCTATCCGGAGAGGTGCGCCGAGTAAACGGTGCACTTTGTATGGCAGTTGCCGCAAAAAACGCAGGTAAAAAGAAGCTTTTTGTACCCTTTGAAAATGCAAAGGAAGCAAGTGTAGTTGAGGGACTTACAGTTTATGGAGTTAAGAATGTAAACGAAATAGTTAACCACTTTAACGGAGTTAAGGTGCTAGAACCACAAGCTCCAGTGCCTTTTGAAAGAGAAGAAAATTTAAATTATCCGGATTTTGCAGATGTTATGGGGCAATTTGCCGTGAAGCGTGCAGTTGAAATTGCAGCAGCTGGTGGACACAATATTTTGCTAATAGGCCCACCGGGTACAGGTAAATCAATGATAGCCAAGAGAATCCCATCTATCTTGCCCGAAATGACCTTTGACGAGTCGATAGAAACAACAAAAATTCATTCAGTTTCTGGCATTTTGCCCGACGATGTTTCACTTATAAAGGAAAGACCATTCCGTTCTCCTCACCACACAATGTCAGCGCCATCTTTAGTTGGTGGTGGCAAAATTCCACAGCCTGGAGAGGTTTCACTAGCTAACAATGGCGTTTTGTTCCTTGACGAATTGCCAGAATTTAACCGCCTAGTTACAGAGTCACTCCGTCAACCACTTGAGGACGGAAAAATCACAATAACAAGAACAGCTGGCAGAATTACATACCCTTGCTCATTCATGCTTGTTGCCGCTATGAACCCTTGTAAATGTGGCTACTATGGTCACCCCACCCACGAGTGTACTTGTAAAAAAGAGGACATAAAGAAATATATTTCAAAAATCAGTGGGCCACTCCTTGATAGAGTAGATATTCAAATTGAGGTGCCGTCACTCAACTATTCCGAAATTGCCGAGCGTAAAAAAGCAGAGCCGTCAAGCGAAATTCGTGCCAGAGTGAATAAGGCGCGACAAATTATGCAAGCTCGCTTTGAAAATGATGAAACTGAAAACGGTGTGAAAATCACAAGAAACGCGCAAATGGAGTCAAAGCATTTGCGCAAATACTGCACCTTGAGCCAAGAGTGCTCAGCTCTTATGGAAAGAGCATTTAAGGCTCTTGGGCTTTCCGCACGTGGCCACGATAGAATTCTACGCCTGGCAAGAACCATTGCCGACCTTGCAGGAAGTGATGAGATAAAACCAAACCATATAGCGGAGGCAATAGGGCTTCGCTCACTCGACAAAAAATATTTTAACTAATGGTAAAAAATATGAAAAAGAACAAGATTTTAAAAATCAAATTAAGCGAGGATGTGGCAAAGAAATTTGCCATCGTCGCAGAAAACGAAAAAATGACACTCCAAAATGAAATCATTTCTATGATTCGCCAAAAAATTTCATATTACGAAAGAGTAAAGGGCAATATCAAAAGAGAAGCCCTCGACTCCGCCAATATGAGCGAATATTCAGACGAGGAATGATGGAAAACAAGGATTTGCCAAAACGAAAACCGAATAGATTGAGATGCTTTGACTATAGCATGCCAAAAGGCTATTTTATAACAATTTGCACAGAAAATAGAAGCAAGCCCCTCCCCTACAATATCAGATATTGTTTGTGCGTTTAAATCACAATGCGTGCGAAATTGTAGGAAAACAGGCTTTGAGGGAAAGCTTTTCCAACGCTCGTTCCACGATCACATAATAAGAAACCGAGACGACTATGAAGAAATCTCAAAATACATTTACGAAAACCCTATAAACCGGGAGACGGATGAATTTTATAATTAAAAGCCCGAGCTTGACTTGGGCTTTTTCTGTTTTCTACACAAAGGATGAAAAATTATGCATAAATCTATTTAAATATTACAAAATTTTAAAAAATAAGTCATAACTATTGAAATTTTTATTAAAAAGTGATATTATTACTATGAACGTGCATACGCGCGTGGTTTTTTCGCGCCTATTTCTATTATGGCGCATCTAAGTTAGCAAAAAATAAAACTGGAGGGTTTTTTATGATAACAAGAAAGAAACAGTCAATGGACGGTAATACCGCTGCCGCTACTGTCAGCTATGCGTTTACAGAGGTTGCTGCGATTTACCCAATCACACCATCAAGTGTTATGGCTGAGCTCACAGACTCATGGAGTGCTACAGGCTTAAAGAACATTTTTGGTGAACAAGTAAAGGTTACAGAGATGCAATCCGAGGCCGGTGCTGCTGGTACAGTACATGGCTCACTTGCTGCTGGTGCCCTTACAACTACTTACACAGCATCACAAGGCTTGCTCCTTATGATTCCTAACATGTACAAGATCGCTGGTGAGCTTCTTCCAAACGTTATTCACGTTTCAGCTCGTTGCGTAGCTTCACATGCTCTTAACATTTTCGGAGACCACTCCGACGTATACGCTTGCCGTCAAACAGGTTATGCTATGATGGCTTGCACAAACCCACAAGAGGTTATGGACCTTGGTGCAGTTGCACACTTGTCCACAATCAAGGGTAGAGTTCCTGTTCTTAACTTCTTTGACGGATTCCGTACATCACACGAAATTCAAAAGATTGAGGTTTGGGATTACAAGGATCTTGAAGAAATGGTTGACAAGGATGCTATTCAAGCATTCCGTGCTCGTTCAATCAACCCAGAGCACCCAGTTCTCCGTGGCTCTGCAGAAAACGGCGACATCTTCTTCCAACACAGAGAAGCTTGTAACCAATATTATAATGCTTTCCCAGCAATCGTAGAAAACTACATGAATAAAGTAAACGAGAAAATCGGTACTGACTATAAGCTCTTTAACTACTACGGAGCCCCTGATGCTGAAAGAGTTATCGTTGCTATGGGTTCTGTATGTGACGTTTGTGAAGAGGTTATTGATTACCTAACAGCAAAGGGCGAAAAGGTTGGTCTTGTTAAGGTTAGACTTTACCGTCCATTCGTTGCAGACAAGTTTGTTGAGGCTATCCCTGCAACAGCAAAGAAGGTTGCAGTTCTTGATAGAACAAAGGAGCCAGGCTCACTTGGTGAACCACTTTACCTCGATGTTGTTTCATCACTCGCTATTAAGGGTGTAAACGCTAAGGTTGTTGGTGGACGTTATGGTCTTGGTTCAAAGGACACAACACCTGCATCAATCTTCGCAGTATATGAGAACTTGAATCTCGATGAACCAAAGGCTAACTTCACAATCGGTATCGTTGACGACGTTACAGGTCTTTCACTTCCTGAAACCACAAACGTTGACACCAGTGCAAAGGGAACAATCTCTTGCAAGTTCTGGGGTCTTGGCGGTGACGGTACAGTTGGTGCTAACAAGAACTCAATCAAGATTATCGGTGACTACACAGATAAGTTTATTCAAGCTTATTTCCAATATGACTCAAAGAAAACAGGAGGTATTACAATTTCTCACCTTCGTTTCGGCGATTCAGTTATTAAGAGCCCATACTACATAACAAAGGCTGACTTTGTTGCATGTCACAACCCTTCATACATGCTCAAGGGCTACAAGATTGTTAATGACGTTAAGCCAGGTGGTACATTCCTACTCAACTGCCAATGGACAGTAGATGAGCTTGATGCTCACTTGCCAGCAGAGGTTAAGAAGTACATCGCTGAAAACAATATTCAATTCTACATTGTAAACGCTATTGACAAGGCTATTGAAATCGGTATGGGTAAGAGAACAAACACAATTCTCCAATCCGCTTTCTTTGCTCTTGCTAACATTATGCCTATCGATGAGGCAATCGAAAAGATGAAGTATATGGCTAAGAAGTCATACCTCAAGAAGGGCGAAGCAGTAGTTGAAATGAACTACAAGGCTATCGATGCTGGTAAGGAGGCTCTCGTTAAGGTTGAGGTTCCTGCTTCTTGGAAGAATGTAGATGTAGTAGAGGCTAAGGAAACAGTTAAGGGCAAGCGTCCAGAGCTCGTTAAGTATGTTGAAAACGTACTTCTCCCTGTATCAAAGATGGAGGGTGATAAGCTCCCAGTTTCTGCATTTGTTGATTACGTTGACGGTACATTCCCACAAGGTGCTGCTGCATACGAAAAGCGTGGTGTTGCAGTTACTGTTCCAGAGTGGATTCCAGAAAACTGTATCCAATGTAACCAATGCTCATATGTATGTCCACACGCAACAATCCGTCCATTCGCTATGAACGCTGATGAGGCAGCTAACGCTCCAGAGTCAACAAAGTTCGCAGCAAAGATGATTGGTAAGGGATGCGAGGACTACAAGTTCACAATCGCTATCAGCCCACTTGACTGTATGGGTTGCGGTCTTTGTGTTAACGTTTGTCCAGTAGCTCTTAAGGCTAAGGCAAACGGCACTCCGGAAAAGACACCAATTAGAATGGTATCACAAGCTAGCCAGCTCGATCAACAAGCAGCATTTGACTATGCAGTTGCTAATGTATCAAAGAAGGAGCTTCCATTCCAAGAGGTTTCCGTTAAGGGTAGCCAATTCAACCAACCATTACTTGAGTTCTCTGGCTCATGTGCAGGTTGTGCTGAAACATCATATGCACGTCTTATCACACAGCTCTTTGGTGAGAGAATGTACATTTCTAACGCAACAGGCTGTTCATCCATTTGGGGTGGTTCAGCTCCTGCAACACCATACACAGTAAACAAGGATTCTCTCCGTGGTCCAGCTTGGGCTAACTCACTATTTGAGGACAACGCAGAGCATGGTCTTGGTATGTACCTCGGTCAAAAGACTCTCCGTGAAAAGCTAATCCGAAAGGTTGCTGAAATGGCAGAGAGCGACAAGGCTTCAGACGAATTCAAGGCGGCTGCAAAGGCTTACCTTGACACAGTTGACGATGGTAAGGCAAATGAGGGCGCAACAAAGGCTCTTATCGTTGAGCTCGAAAAGGCAGAGGCACAAGGTTGCCCAGTAGCTAAAGAGGTTCTCGCTGATAAGAACTACCTCTCAAAGAAATCCGTATGGATCTTCGGTGGTGACGGTTGGGCTTACGATATCGGATTTGGTGGTCTTGACCATGTACTTGCTTCTGGTGAAGATGTAAACGTAATGGTATTCGATACAGAGGTATATTCAAACACAGGTGGTCAAGCTTCAAAGGCTTCTAACCTCGGTCAGGTTGCACAATTTGCTGCAGCTGGTAAGGCTATCGGTAAGAAGAACCTTGCTGAAATTGCTATGTCTTATGGTTATGTATATGTAGCACAAATCGCTATGGGTGCAGACCCAGCTCAAACAATCAAGGCTATTGCTGAGGCTGAGGCTTATAAGGGTCCATCACTTATCATCGGTTATGCTCCATGTGAAATGCATGGTCTTAAGGGTGGTATGACAAACTGTCAAGGCGAAATGAAGAAGGCTGTTGAGGCTGGTTATTGGGATCTATTCAGATACAACCCATCACTCAAGGCAGAGGGCAAGAACCCATTCTCACTCGACTCCAAGGAGCCAACAGGCGACTACCGTGCATTCTTGACAAACGAAACACGTTACAGCCGTCTTGCTCAACAATTCCCAGACAGAGCGGAAAAGCTCTTCACAGCAAGCGAAGAGGCTGCAAAGGCTAAGTACGAAAGACTTAAGAGATTCATTGAGCTCTACAAGTGATTTGTATAAACTAAATAAACAAAAAGCCACGAGCAATCGTGGCTTTTTTAGATCCTTCGACTCGCTTCGTTCGCTCAGGATGACGTAGCGATTAGACCCATTCGACTGCGCTCAGGGTGACATGCAAATGTATCTTAATACGTCATTCCGAGCTTGCCGAGGAATCTCTTGTATGGAATGGCGCCCTCAATATCACGAAAACAATCAATGCGTATCGCAAAAATGTGAATCTCAGGTGTTTTTCTCAAGATTGACAAAAATAACTTTTTTTGATATAATAAAAATGTTAACGATAGTGAAATAATTTTTTCAAAATATGTAAAAGTTAAGGCTCTTTTTTGTTTTTGCGATATATAATTAATTACATTAATACGGTTTAAAATTTATAAAATTTTATATGTCAAAATATTTGTGAAATCGGAGGATGCGCCAATGGAAAAAATCGTTTGATGTGATGCCAAGTTTTCTTGTGTTATCACAAAAATTATTCAGAATACAAATGTGAAAAGAAGAAAATTATGAAAAAATTTGTGGCAATATTTTTATCAACAATATTATTACTGACACCGATAATGTTTTTTACAGTGGGGGCAACATCAAAAGATATAAACGAACAAAAGATAACTGATGAATTAAAAAACACTATAGCCAAAAAAATGATAATGACTATATTTCTATATACATATGGCTTTATGATTTAGGCGAAGATGCTGTATATTCTCACCTATCAAGCAAATTAGGCGTAACTTTAAATAAAAATAACGAAGATTTATTCATTGAAGAAAAAACAAGGAGTAAGGTTGAAAAATATAACAAGAAGCAAAATGATAAAAATCAAAAAAGTCAACATTTTGATGTTTCAATATTTAGAAGTAAAGCAGAAATATCTGAAATTTTAACAGATCAAGAGATAAAAGATTGTATTGATGAAGGCAAGACACCGAAGCAGGTCATAAAACTGTCAGAACAATATCAATATTTATCGGATTTTCGCGATAGTAGAGCATATGTTAATATGGCTGTAAATGATTTGTTTGAAAAAAGTTTAGATAAAAATAGATGTAAAAATGTAAAAATTGATCCATTGTTGACTTATGTCACAATGGATTGTGAAAAAAACTATATTTTTATGCTTTCTTCGATGGATATAGTTAAGGAAATTGGGATTGTAAATACAGATAACGAAATAGAAATCCAAGAAACGATTTTTGTAGAAGAAAGTGAAACGGAACAAACAACAAACGATAAATATATCGTTCAACCGCCAAACGTATCCAATAATTCAGGAAGCGGAATAAAAATAGGTGTTATAGAAGGCGATGCATATAACCCCGATGCTACACATTTGAAAGGATTGAATATAATAAACTATATTAGCGGAACTTCAACTTCGCATAATCATGCTACTGAGGTTTTAAGCATATTATGTGGCACATCCCAATCAAAAGATGGAATACAATATGGGGGAATAGCGCCTGCCGCGACAATATTTTTTGTAAATACAGAAGGTTACTATCCAAAGCATGATGTGTTTCATTGGCTTATAGTAGAAAAAGATGTATCTATAATAAATATGAGTTTTAAAAAAAATAATGAATACGGAGGATA
This sequence comes from Clostridia bacterium, assembly GCA_017472695.1. Lineage (GTDB taxonomy): Bacteria > Bacillota > Clostridia > Oscillospirales > CAG-272 > RGIG2000. The sequence goes on from JAFUOQ010000010.1 coordinate 41,237, forward strand.
TAATGAATCGGATAGATACCTTGATTGCTTAACATTACAATATCGAGTTGCATTTGTGAAATCAGCAGGAAACACTGGCGCTAGTGTAACAGCTCCTGGAATGGCATACAATGTAATTACTGTTGGAAATATTTGCAATGAAAAAGATGAAAATGGTAGATATTTAGTTGATTCAAGCAGTTCTTATTACGAAAACTCATGGTTAACAAATAAACCAGACGTTTGCGCTTTTGGAACAAATATTTATATGTTACATAACGGCGAAGAAACCAATTTTGGTTCGGGAACAAGTTTTTCTACTCCAATGGTATCAGGTGCGATTGCTCTTATGATGGCAGAGAATAATAATTTAATAGGTAAACCAGATGCAATAAAAGCAATTTTAATTAATACTGCTAATTCCGAAATTGTTTCACAAGATGGTAATAATAGTGTCTATGATGATCTTAATTTAGCATCAGTCTGCCAAATGAGAGAGAAAAGTGGAGCAGGACTTTTGAATATTGAGGGCGCGGTTAGTATGGCGAGATCCAATTTGATACATAGATACGCTATACCACGCACAAGTACTCTTGCAAATGCAACAAAAACTACCGGTGAATACTATTTTGAAGAAGGACAAGTGATTGAATTTACATTGGTTTTTGAAAAGCCGTTTGATAATAAAATAGCTTCGCTTGATGATGTTAATGTGGATTTTGAAATAGAATTATATAGATATGATGAGTGCGTAATGTCAAGTGAATCAGATGTAAACAATGTTGAGTCATTTAAAGTAACCATCGAAGAAAGCGGATATTATTATTTTAGAATAAGGTGCGACAAATTGAATTCAGCAACAGAATCGGACTTTAAGGATGAAAATGAAAATTCTTTGCCTCATACGTCACACAATTACTTCTATGTTTCTTTTGTGTTATCTTGCGGTTGTGATTTGCCTAGTGTTGAATTTGATGAAGCCTATGCACATAGTAAATATGGACATAATTTAAAATGTGGTAATTGCAACAGTAGATTTTATGAAGAGCATGATTATAAATCAATAACACAACACTATGACGAGGCAGATGTGACTTATGGTGTTTATTACAAGGTGCATCCACTTAGTGTTAGCAATAGTGAAAGTTATCCTGTATCGGTTTGTGTCTACAGAGATGATTTAACACCAACAGTAGAGACAACCAATTCTGAAAATACAGCAATAGCTATTTTAAATTCCAGTTATATAGAATATCAAAATGAGAAGTATTGGGAGCTTTTAAGTTATGAAATAATAGTGTTGTCTCCTACAAATGAGACAGTTGCAAGCTACATTTCAACTGTATATGTAAATATTTACTACGAAACAGGAGATTGTAATTTTGATCCATCTGTATAATTAATGAAAGGAGTTGTTTATATGAAAAAGAGATTGTTAATTATTTTAACAGCGGTGCTTTTAATCTTCATGCTCTTTTCTTGTGGGAAAACAAGCACGGAAACTGACACACAGAGAGCGACAGACACAAAAACCGACATACAGAGCGAAACAAATACAGAAACTGACACACAAACTACTGATACAAATGTGAGCGAGGATAAAGAAAACAATAACGTAATAACAGATTCCATCGCCAATATGACCATTGTAAGCAAGGAGCATAGCTACTATACAACTCTAAATGAGATGGAATATAAAGGTGAGGATTTCCCGAACGAGCGTGGCACATATATCAAGTTGATAAAAACGGCAGAAGAATTTAAGACTTGCTTTGAATGTGAAAATGTTGAAAAAACAGTTCTTGAAAACAACTATATTCTTGCTTTAAAAATACACGAGGATATCACACTTTATAGCTACAAAATGATAGGATGTCATAATTTGGAATATAAAGACGGAGAATATCAAATAAGCTTGGATTATTACAGACAAGTGGTTGGAGATAATGAAAAAGATAGAATATATCCAGAAATTGCAGAAGAAATAAGTGTTGTTAAATTTTTTGTTTTACCAAAAACGGAAGTTGAAGCCTTTGATAACGTCCAAAATGTAAAAATCAATAAAAATTTAATTGATAATACATTTTCATCAAGGAGCTATGCCAAGCATTACGGTTGTTCAGATGCTCCTAAAAGCTCAACAGCTTGGCTCATAACGGAAGAAAACAGAACAAATTTGATTGAATCATTTAATCTACATAAAAACATTGAAAAAGGGGATTTGTTAGTGTATTTTCCGTTTGAAATGCGTGGAGATATAAGTCTTGTCAAAGCGGAAATGAATGGAAGTATGTTAAATGTGGTATTTGAAAATTATACGCATGTTGAAAATGAATATGTAGCAAAAAATGATGCAAGATATTTTTTGATAGACAATTTTCAAGCTTATCAAAATGTACCTGATGATTATGAAGTAAGTATTACGATAAATGTCATATATATTCCTTGTATAACCATATACGAATGATATTATTTAAAATCAATGCAAAAATCCCCGAGCAATCGGGGATTTTTTAGATCCTTCGACTCGCATTCGCTCGCTCAGGATGACGTAGCTTTTGCGCTTCACAACGTCATTCCGAGCTTGTCGAGGAATCTATTAGCAGGAGGATTTAAAATTGTAGAGGAAGGGCTTGCTCCTCCCGAAAAATAAAGGATGAAGCAAACGGGAGGATGATATCCTCCCCTACATAGAACAATATTGATACATCGTAGGGGACACATTGACACTCAAAAACTGCCTCCATCCTTGAGGGAGGTGGATTTTGCGGAGCAAAAGACGGAAGGAGTATCGTTAGTGGAAAGCGTACAAGGGAGCGTAGCGAGTCGTAGGCAATCTGCCTCCCGAAAATATTTTTAGATCCATTCGACTCGCTTTGCTTCGCTCAGGATGACGTAGGGGCGAACATTGTTCGTCCGCCAAAATAATACGACAAAACAGGAGGGTTTTCCCCACCCGTTATTTTTAAAAATTTACACATTTTTAATAAAAAAGTGATATACTAAAATTTAGGTTACTTAATATACAGTTAATATTTAAGTATTAATATAATATGATGTATTAGATTCAAAGGAGGGCAGAGAGGTATGGAATTTTATCGTGTTGGTATTGACATTGGTTCAACTACTGTAAAAATAGTAGCTATTGACAAAAATGACGAAATAGTTTTTGGCAAATATGAAAGACACCTTTCTCACACTAAAGAGAAGCTCTGTCAGCTTTTGGGCGAGCTTAAAAATGAGCTTGGCGAGATTAAAATAAAGGCGAAAATCACAGGCTCTGGCTCTATTAACTTGGGCAAAGCGCTTGGTATTGGCTTTGTGCAGGAGGTTAGTGCCGTTGCCGAGGCACTAAAAAAATTAGCACCAAAAACCGACGTGGCTATTGAGCTTGGTGGCGAGGATGCGAAAATAATCTACTTCGATGGTAACAATATCGAAGAGAGAATGAATGGTATTTGTGCGGGAGGAACCGGCTCATTTATTGACCAAATGGCAGCGCTTTTGCAGACAGATGCCAAGGGCTTAAATGAGGAAGCCAAGAATTACGAAAGAATTTACCCAATTGCGGCGCGCTGTGGCGTGTTTGCAAAAACTGATATTCAACCGCTTATAAACGAGGGCGCAACAAGGGCAGACCTGTCAGCCTCAATTTTCCAAGCGGTAGTAAACCAAACGGTTTCTGGTCTTGCTTGTGGTAAGCCAATACGCGGTACGGTTGCATTCCTTGGTGGTCCACTCCATTTTTTGACCGAGCTAAAGGCTTCATTTATTAGAACCTTAAAATTAACACCCGAAACAACTGTTGACCCAGACAACTCACACCTTTTTGCCGCATTTGGCTCGGCTCTTGAGTCGGATGATGCCGAGGAGCTTCTTTTGAGCGCGCTTCTTGCTAAACTAGACGCAGGGGTAGAGATGCGCTTTGAATTAAAAAGACTCCCAGCACTCTTTGAAAATGAAGAGGAGTATAAAGAGTTCTCATCTCGTCACGAAAAGGCAAAGGTAAAAAGAGCAGAGATAAAGGATTACAGGGGAAATACATATTTAGGAATTGACGCAGGCTCAACAACCACAAAATTGGCGCTTATCGGCGAAAATGGTGAGCTTTTATATTCCTTCTACTCAAATAATCAAGGCTCACCCATAAACACGGCAAAAAGAGCTATAAAAGAGCTTTCCTTGGTTATGCCAAAGGAAGCAACTATTAAATATGCTTGCTCCACAGGATATGGAGAAAAGCTTTTAAAATCAGCATTCAATTTAGATATGGGCGAGGTTGAAACCATTGCCCACTGTACCGCCGCATCATTCTTTGACCCACAGGTTGACTGTGTTCTTGATATTGGTGGACAGGATATGAAATGCATAAAAATCAAAAACGGCTCGGTAGATAACATTCTTTTAAATGAGGCTTGTTCATCTGGTTGTGGCTCGTTTATTGAGTCCTTTGCAAATTCTCTTGGTTATCAAGCAAAGGATTTTGCACGCGAGGCAATTTACGCAAAGAATCCAATTGACCTTGGCACTCGCTGTACTGTTTTTATGAACTCAAATGTTAAGCAAGCGCAAAAGGAAGGCGCATCCGTGCCCGATATTTCCGCAGGTCTTGCGTATTCTGTCATTAAAAACGCAATGTTTAAGGTAATTAAATTAAATACCGCCTCTGACCTTGGTAGCCATGTGGTTGTACAGGGCGGAACATTCTATAACCACGCAGTTTTGCGCGCACTTGAAAAAATTTCGGGTGTACTTGTTACTTGCCCTGATATTTCAGGCATTATGGGTGCTTTCGGCGCTGCACTTTTGGCGCGCCAAAACGCAATAGGCACAAAAAGCTCTATGCTCTCGTTTGAGGAGATTGAGGCACTCACCTACACAAGCGCAACAGTGAGATGCAAGGGCTGTTCAAATAGCTGTATTTTGACTGTAAATACCTTTGAGGGTGGCAGAAGATACATAACAGGCAACAGATGTGAAAAGGGCGGAGAGGAAAAAGGCTCAACCCCAAAGGGAGAGAACCTTGTCGCTTACAAGCTAGAAAGAATTTTCGGCTATGAGCCACTCTCCGAGGGAAAAGCAAAATTTGGAAAAATTGGTATTCCAAGAGTGCTTAATATTTATGAAAATTATCCATTTTGGGCGACCTTCTTCCGTGAGCTAGGCTTTAGCGTAGTTCTTTCACCTAAATCGACCAAAAAAATATACGAGCTTGGTATGGAAACAATCCCGTCAGAATCGGAATGCTATCCTGCCAAAATGGCGCACGGCCACATAAAATGGCTAATTGAAAACGGAGTAGACACAATATTCTACCCCTGTATTTTCCTAGAAAATCAAGAATCATGCGTGGCACAAAACCACTATAACTGCCCAATTGTTGTTTCCTGCTCGGAAAATATTAAAAACAATGTAGAGGAAATAGTTGAGGGCAAAATCAATTATTTAAGACCTTTTATCGCATTCACAAGCGAAAAAACAGTTGCCGACCGCTTGGCTAGATATTTCTGCCACGAAAAGGGATATGACCTAACTGAAAAAGCGGTTAGACGCGCAGTTAAACTCGCATGGCGCGAGCAAAAGGAAGCAAAAGAGGATATAAGACGCAAGGGCAAAGAGGTTTTAGAGGAGCTTGAAAAGACAGGTGGACGTGGCATTGTTTTGGCGGGTAGACCTTACCATATCGACCCTGAAATTAACCACGGAATACCAGAGCTAATAGCATCTTATGGCTTTGCAGTCCTCACCGAGGACTCGCTCCCAGAGGTTTATGAGGAGATTGAGAATTTAAGGGTTAACGACCAATGGGTTTACCACTCACGTCTATATAATGCCGCTGCTTACGTGCGCTCACGTGAGCACTTGGAGCTAATTCAGTTAAACTCCTTTGGCTGTGGAATTGACGCAGTAACAACCGACCAAGTGTCTGAAATTTTAGATGGCTCGGGCAAATTATATACTGCACTTAAAATTGACGAGGTTAACAACCTAGGTGCAATTAGAATTCGTGTTCGCAGTCTTATTAGCGCTATGAATATGCGTAGGAAAAAATGCATAGCCCCTCACGAAGCGCCTATAAATTACAAGCGCACAGAATTTACAAAGAAAATGTACGACGAGAAATATACAATTTTAGCACCACAAATGTCGCCTATACATTTTGACCTTATTGAGCCACTCTTTAAATTCTATGGCTTTAATTTGGAGATTCTTTCAAATGCAACAAAGGATGCAATCGACACAGGCTTGAAATATGTAAATAACGATGCGTGTTTCCCATCTATCACTATGGTAGGACAGATTATGGAGGCGGTCTTGTCGGGCAGATACGACACTCATAAGCTAGCAATTATAATGACTCAAACAGGTGGCTGTTGCCGTGCTAGTAACTATGTCGGCTTTATCCGTCGCGCACTTGACAAGGTTGGTATGTCATATATTCCTGTAATTTCCCTTAATATGTCAGGAATGGAGAAGAATGAGGGCTTTAAAATCCCACTCCCTGCGCTCTTTAAGGCTGTAAAGGCTGTTGTATATGGCGATCTTATGATGAAATGTCTATATCGCACCCGTCCTTACGAAAAGGAAAAGGGCTCGGCAGAGGCATTATGGCAAAAATGGAAAAATATATGCGTTGCAAGCCTTCTTGGCAAAAAAGGCAAAATGTCATACAAGAAAATTTGTCGTGGAATTGTCGAGGATTTTGACAATTTACCACTGAACGAGGAGCTAAAAAAGCCTCGTGTTGGAATAGTTGGAGAGATTCTTGTTAAGTATATGCCTTTAGCCAACAATCACCTTGTTGACCTCTTGGAAAGTGAGGGTGCAGAGGTAAAAGTTCCAGATTTCCTTGACTTTTTCAGCTACTGCGTGTATAATTCAGAGTATAAGCATAAATTCTTTGGCTTTAAGCTAACCAGTCTTTTAATTGCCAAGGTCGGTGTCGGCGCTATCGAAAAATTGCGTTCTCCTGCCACAAAGGCACTCAAAAGGAGTAAGCACTTTGATGCACCAACCGATATAAGAAAGGTGGCAAAAATGGCAAAGCCGTTTTTGTCAATCGGCAACCAATATGGTGAGGGATGGTTCCTAGCAGGCGAAATGCTTGAGCTTATCGAGCAAGGCGCTCCAAATATAGTTTGCATTCAGCCGTTTGCTTGCTTACCTAACCACGTTGTTGGTAAGGGAGTAATCAAGCGTATCCGTGGAGCACATCCAGAGGCAAATATAGTAGCTATTGACTACGACCCTGGCGCATCCGAGGTAAATCAGCTCAACAGAATTAAGCTTATGCTATCAGTGGCAAAGAAAAATATAAAGGATGATGAAAAATCCGAACAATTAAAATAAGGAGAATTTATGAAAAACAAGGCATTAAAAATCTCACTTGTAATTTTAGTATCGCTTGTGCTTTTTGTAGTATTAGTTCTTTCCTTGGTTAAGATAGGAGAAAGGGCAATTTTTGCACCATTCTTTGCAAATTCAGAAACAGAATTTAAGGTTCCCGGCATTGCGGATGGCTTTATTCAACAGGGCTTTGATTATTACGAGGGTGACACGACAACCGACGAGGACGATAGGTTCTTGGTTTCTGGCTATATGAAGGATGACTCCTCATCAAGAGTTTATGTTCTTGATAAGGATGGCAATGCTTTGAGCTTTATCAAGTTGAGAGATAAAAATGGCAAACGATACACAGGTCACTGTGGTGGAATTGCGCACAACGGTAGCTATGTGTATATTTCAAACGACAATGAAAAAAATGAAGATGGCTCAATAGATGTATTTTCTCTTAACGAAATTCTAGCGGGAGAAAGCTATACAACAAATATGCTCGGCTCTATTTATGTATATTTGAAGCCAGCCTTTTGTTATGTAAATGGAGGCAAGCTATATACAGGAAACTTCCATAAGGATGAACACGAGCAGTATAAATCACCAGAGGATTTTATAATTGGTGAAAATAATACCGCTATTATGCTATCATTCGATTTGATTACTGACGAAACCAATTTTGGCGTGGCTACCGAGCCAAGCTCTGCTTATTCAATCACAAGCCAAGTACAGGGCATGTGCATAGCAGACGATAAGCTAGTTCTTTCCACCTCTTGGGGATTAAGTCCATCACATCTATATATTTATGATTGGGAAAAGTCAAATAAGGAGTTTGTTTACTCTGCTATCTTCACAAATAAAGAAGTATATGGCGACAAGGCTATGAGCAAGCCTATTCCTCTTTATATAATCAACGACGAGGCACTGCAGAAGAATGTTACAGCACCACCAATGGCTGAGGAGCTTGTGTATATAGACGGCAAGGTGCTCGTTATGAATGAGTCCGCCTCTGCAAAATACATATTTGGTAGATTTACCAGTGGTAATAATGTTTACGGATATATAGTTAATGACTAACAAAAAAGGTGTACCATTTCGGTACACCTTTTGCTTTTAAGTCAATTTATACACTTAAAGCAATAGTCTTTATTATTTTGCTGACCTTTTTACGAATACTCTCCTCGCTAAAGCCAAGCTCAAGCCCTATTTTCCAATAAGGCTCGCCGTTTATGTAGGTATCTAAAATAATGCTCTTGTCGACAGGATCAAGGGCTAAAATTGCGTGCATATATTTTTCTTCTATATGTCTTGCATTGTCAATTTCCTCACATAGCTTAATAGAGTCAAGCAGTGATTCCTCTTTTTTAATAAGCTCTCTTGTTTTTTCGGAGTCCTTCATTCTTTTGAGCATTTTGATTCTAGCCTCATGAGTCGATACTACCTTTTGTAGGCGCTCTATTGCGTGTGCGTGCTTTTTTAAATTCTTTAAGTCCTTTTTTACCTCGTTTAATTCCTTCATTTTCTCGCTTCCTATTTAAATGCATCCGTGTGAATATAAATAGCTGATGATAAAAGTCAAGGTGGAGAAGAATTACGCTTGACTTTTCTTAAATTCAACCCTATAATAATTATTATAAGGCGAGTCGTGGGAATATTTTGTCAAAATCTGTCAGTAAATCAAATAAATTTGGAAAATTTGACAAAAAAGGGCTAACGGGGGAGCGCCCTATAAAAAATCGCCCTTGCGACACTTATATTTTAATATAAGTGAGGGCTTGTGTCAATCGCGTTTGACCTCAAAAAGATACTCACGAGCCAATCGTCACAAATTTTGCACAAAAGAAAAGGATTTTAAAAAAATGCAGGTATATATAGGACGTCCAAAAAATGAAGAGGGTAGACTTCCAAAGGAAATAAGAGTTTACGACTTTTTAGATAAGCTAGGGGTTGAATATTATCGCATTGACCATAACGAGGCTGATACAATGGAGGAATGTGAGAAGATAGAGAAGGAATTGAATACAGTAATTTGCAAGAATCTATTCCTTTGCAACAGGCAAAAAACAGCCTTTTATCTTCTTATGATGCCAGGAAACAAGACCTTCAAAACCAAGGATTTTTCGCCACTTGTCGGCTCGTCTCGTCTTTCCTTTGCCGGGGAGGACGATATGAAAAAATATCTAGATGTCACACCTGGCTCGGTTAGTATAATGGGATTGATCAACGACAAGGATTCAGTTGTCCACCTCGCTATTGACGAGGAGGTTTTAAAGCCTGATTTTATAGGCTGTCACCCTTGCATTAATACATCAAGCCTAAAAATCAAAACAAGTGATTTACTTGAGAAGTATCTGCCAGCGACAAAGCACAAACTACAAATTGTATCCTTGCCAAGATACGAAGAAAATAATTAATTGGAGCAAAAAATGTCAGTATTTGAGAAAGCAAAATGGATATGGATAGATGATAAAAGCGAGATAAATACATATGGTGAGTTTTATTCTAGCCTTTTTGCCGATTCAAGCGCAAAAATAAATATAAGCTGTGATGGAGATTACACGCTTTTTGTGAACGGAAAATATGTTGGTAGCCTTTGCCATGGATGGAGTGCGATACCAATATATTACTATTGGGAGCTACTTTAGGGCTGTTGCAATGGCACAGACCAAAAACAGACAATTTTTAAATAGCAATTAACCTATTTAAGCTTATAACCGTTAATGTTGAGAACTTGCAATATAACTGCAAGCTCTCTTCTTTTTTGTGTCTGTTTTTGAAAATTAAGAACTACGAGCATAGCGAAGGCGAAGGAAAATACGAGAACATTTCGGTGTTTCTCGTATTTTTCTTTGCAAAATTCACAAAGATTTCACAAATTCGGAACGAGGATGGAACAGTTGTGGAACAGATGCGGAACATGGTGTGAGTATAATAAATGCCAACGGACAACGTGCGAGTTAAGCACGCTGTTCAAAAATTTTTGGAGGTATTTTACCATGTATTTTAACGCTATTGCAAAAGTTATCGCAGAAAGAACCGATTGCGACATTTCCACCATCAAGCCCGAGAGCACATTCGTAGAGCTTGGTATCGATTCTCTTGATACCGTAGAGCTTCTGATGAGTCTTGAGGACGAGATCGGCGTGGAGATTGAGCTTGACAAGAAGGTTGAGACGGTTGGCGATCTTGACAAATTTATTCAAAGCAAGGTTCAGGGCTAAAAGATGATTAAATCGAAGATCTGTGAGATACTTGGCATCAAGTATCCCGTATTTCAAGGCGGTATGGCTTGGATCGCGGATGGAAGATTGGCGGCGGCTGTATCTGAGGGCGGTGGTCTTGGCATTATTGCCGCAGGAAACGCGCCTGCCTCCTATGTTCGTGAGCAGATAGGAATCGCACGCTCGCTGACTTCGAAGCCCATCGGGGTCAACATTATGCTTATGAGCCCGTATGCAGATGAAGTTGCTGCTGTTGTCGTAGAAGAAAATGTGGAAGTTGTTACAACAGGTGCGGGCAATCCGTCCAAGTATATGAAGGAGTGGAAAGCTGCCGATATCAAGGTCATTCCCGTTGTAGCATCTGTGGCTATGGCGAAGATCATGACAAGGTCAGGCGCGACCGCACTGATTGCGGAAGGCGGCGAGAGTGGTGGACACGTGGGTGAGCTTACCACAATGGTGCTCGTTCCGCAGGTGTGCGATGCTACCGAGCTTCCCGTAATTGCCGCAGGCGGTATTGCCGATGGACGTGGTGTTGCGGCGGCATTGATGCTTGGAGCCGAGGGAGTTCAACTTGGAACACGCTTCCTTTCCGCTTGTGAGTGTTCTATACACCCCACTTATAAGGAAAAGATACTGAAGGCGACAGATCTTTGCACGATGGTGACGGGTAAAAGGCTTGGTCACCCCGTTCGTAGCCTGCGCACCAAATTCGCGCAAAATTATTCCAAAGCCGAATACAGCGGTATGCCCGACGAGGAGCTTGAAAATCTTGCGGTCGGCGCACTCCGTCTTGCCGTCAAGGAGGGTGACCTTGAAAAGGGCTGCTTCCTTGCAGGTCAGATCGCGGCAATGGTCAAAAAAGAACAGAGCGCCGCAGAGATCGTAAAAGAGATTATGGATGAGGCGGAGCCTATCCTGAAAGGAGCATCAAGATGGGTAGAATAGCATTTGTTTTTTCCGGGCAGGGAGACCAATTTTCCGGAATGGGAAAGGAACTGTATGAAAATTACATATGGGCAAAAAAGATATTTGATGCCTGTGATGAGATTCGTCCCAACACCTCCCGTCAATGCTTTGAGGGAACAGAAGAAGAATTAAAGGAAACCAAAAATACACAGCCCTGCCTTTTTGCTATGGAGCTTGCCGCCGCAAACGTTCTTGTGGAACGCGGTATCAAGCCATATGCGGTCGCGGGATTTTCTCTCGGAGAGGTTGTGGCTTGTGCGTTTTCAGGCATTGTTGATTGGGAAACGGGCTTTCGTTTGGTATGCCGTCGCGGTGAGTTGATGCAGGAAGCGGCAGAAAAGCAGGATACGTCAATGGTGGCGGTAGTAAAGCTCGACAATGAAATAGTAAAGGGGATTTGCGCAAAATATTCTGCCGTATATCCCGTAAACTTCAATTGTCCGGGACAGGTTTCCGTTGCAGGTCTTACCTCGCAGATGGCGGATTTTTCCGCAGACGTAAAGGCTGCGGGCGGCAGAGCGCTTCCCATCAAGGTTAAGGGTGGTTTTCATTCTCCTTTCATGAATGAAGCAGCTGCACTATTTGCAAAGGAGCTTTCAAAGGTTCAGTTCAATCAAGGAAATGCCGTTCTCTATTCCAACAAAACTGCAAAGCCTTATACAAATGGAACTGTCGATCTTCTTTCGTCACAGATATGCAATCCTGTTTTGTGGGAGGAGCTGATACGAAATATGATCGCAGAAGGAATTGATACCTTTATCGAAATCGGCCCCGGTAAAACGCTGACCAATATGATCAAAAAAATTAGTAACGAGGTGAACGTATATTCGGTCTTCGATCTTGATACGGTGCTTTCGGAGGTGGCTGAATGTTGAACGGAAAAGTAGCCATCATCACGGGCGGCTCACGTGGGATCGGTGCGGCGATTACATATAAGCTTGCCTCTCTCGGTGCTGACGTTGCTGTGATTTACGCAGGCAACAAGGACGCAGCTGAAGCGGTATGTGACAGATGCAAAGCAGAATTCGGAGTTAAAGCCGAAGCCTATCTTTGTGACGTGTCCGATTTTGGTGCCGTAAAGGAAACCGTTGTTAGGATAAAAGCAGACTTTGGCGCGGCTCATATCCTTGTAAACAATGCGGGTGTAACGCGTGACGGGCTTGCGGCGATGATGAGGGAAGAGGATTTTGACAAGGTCGTTGATACAAACCTAAAGGGCGCATTCAATATGATCCGCCACGTCACCCCCTTGCTTTTAAGAAGTAAAGAGGGTTGTATTATCAATATCAGCTCGGTTTCGGGTTTGATGGGAAATGCAGGTCAAAGCAATTATTCTGCTTCAAAGGCGGGATTGATCGGACTGACAAAGTCGGTCGCCAAGGAGTATGCTGCCAAGGGAATTCGCTGTAATGCGATTGCTCCCGGTTTTATTAAGACCGATATGACCGAAGCACACGCTGATAATCCGCTTCTATCCATGATTCCTCTTGGAAAAATGGGGGACGTTGAGGATGTTGCTGAAGCGGTTGCCTATTTGATAGGCGCAAAATACGTAACAGGCGAGGTCCTCCGAGTTGACGGCGGGATCGCCATGTAAGGAGAAAAAAGATGAATGAGAATACAAAGCGTGTCGTAGTAACGGGAATCGGCGCGATCACACCTGTTGGAAAGACGACAGCCGAGACTTGGGGAGCGCTCAAGTCTGGCAAAAACGGAATCGCGCCGATCACCTTATTTGATACGACCGATTATAAAGCAAAGCTTGGGGCACAGGTCAAGGACTTTAACGCTCTTGATTATATGGAAAAATCCGAAACGCTCCGTACCGACCGTTACACACAGTTTGCGCTCATCGCCGCACAGCAGGCGGTGGAGGAAAGCGGTATTGTGGGCAATGTCACCCCCGAGCGCTTCGGCGTTTATTTGGGGGTCGGTATTGGCGGTATCGGTACGTTAGAGACCGAGCATACGAAGCTGATGGAAAAAGGTCCTCGCAGAGTTTCCTCTCTGCTTGTGCCTATGATGATCCCAAATATGGCGGCAGGCATGATCGCCATAAAATATGATTGCAGAGGTTCTGCTATGCCTGCGGTTACGGCTTGTGCATCGGGCTCTAACGCCATTGGTGAAGCTATGCGACTGATACGCCACGGATACGCCGATGCTGTGATAACAGGTGGAGCAGAAGCGGCAATCTGTCCCTCTGCCGTTGCGGGCTTTGTTAATATGCACGCGCTTTCCACAGCCGAGGATGCAAATGCGGCATCCTTGCCCTTTGACAGCAGACGCACAGGCTTTGTGATCGGTGAGGGCGCAGTTTGCCTTGTGCTTGAGGAATACGAGCACGCAAAGGCGCGCGGTGCAAAGATCTATGCCGAGGTATGCGGATATGGCTCTACCTGCGACGCAAATCACATCACAGCCCCACATCCCGAGGCGCGCGGAGGAGCACAGGCAATGATGGATGCGATGCGTGAGGCGAGGTACACCGAAAAGGATACCGTGTATATTAACGCTCACGGTACGGGAACGCCGATGAACGATAAGCTGGAGACTATGGCAATCAAAAAAGCACTTGGTGAGGAGGCGGCAAGACGCGCCTTTGTCAGCTCCACAAAGTCTATGACGGGTCATATGCTTGGAGCAGCGGGCGCTATTGAAGCCCTTGCATGTATTTTTGCGTTGAACGAAGATATCATTCCCCCTACCATCAATCTTAACGAGCAGGATGCAGAATGCGATTTGAACTATGTTCCCGAAGTTGCCATTCAGCAAAAGATCGACCTAGCTCTTTCCAATTCTCTTGGGTTTGGCGGACACAATGCGTGTCTTGCATTCAGAAAGGTGTCAACATGAACGAGAAGGATATTCGCAAATATGCACAGCTTATGAAGGAGCTTGATCTGACTGGTCTTGAGATCACGGAAGACAATAAGGTGGTTCGCTTGGAACGTACACAGCCTATAACCACCCGCGAGCCGATGGTCATTCAAACTGCCGTTGCCCCTGTTTCGGCGGAGCAATCGCAGGTAAGTGAAGCAAACGACGGCTGTATCAGAATTACTTCCTCCATTGTTGGCGTGTTTTACGCTGCCCCTGCCGAAAATGCAGAGCCCTTTGTAAAGATTGGTGACCGTGTGGAAAAGGGACAGACACTTTGTATTATTGAGGCAATGAAGCTGATGAACGAGATTGCAGCAGAGGAAAGCGGCATCATTGAAAAAATTGGAGTAACAAACGGTCAGGTCGTTGAATTCGGAACCGAGCTGTTTCGTATCAGGAGATGAGCTATGATAAAAGAAGAAATCAAAAATATGTTGCCTCACAGAGAGCCAATGCTTCTGCTCGATGACGTGGAAAACAGGGACGGCTGTGCCATTGGGCATTATAAGGTCAAGGGAGATGAATTTTTTTTACAGGGACATTTTCCAAATAACCCAATCGTCCCCGGTGTGATCCTTTGTGAGATTTTGGCACAATCGGCTTGCATTTTGATGGTTGACGTGATGACGGACGGTAAGCTTCCCGTATATACGGGACTCAATAATGTAAAGTTTCGTCATTCCGTCCGCCCCGGAGATCTGATCGAAACCAAATGCTCAATCAAAAGGGCGAAGCATCCCTTCTATTTTGCAGAAGGAACAGTAAATGTGGATGGCAAGGTCTGTGTCAGCGCAGAATTTTCCTTTGCCATCGTTGGAGAATGATCTATGTTTTCAAAGATATTGATTGCCAATCGCGGCGAGATTGCCGTTAGAATTATCAGAGCCTGCAAGGAAATGGGTGTTGCTACCGTAGCGGTATATTCGGAAGCCGATAAAAACGCACTTCACGTGGCACTTGCCGACGAAAGCTACTGCATTGGACGCGCGGAAGCCTCGGAAAGCTACCTGAATGAAAATCAGATCATCAGCACAGCTCTTCTTGCAGGAGCGCAGGCGATCCATCCCGGGTATGGCTTTTTGTCAGAAAATGCTCATTTTGCAAGAGCGTGTCGCAAGAACGGCATCGTATTTATAGGTCCCGATCCCGAGGATATGGAACGTTTGAGTGATAAAGCCATATTAAAAGAGTTGATGAGCAATGCAGGGCTTACCGTGATTCCGGGTACCAAAGCCGTAGCATCGCTCACAGAAGCAAAAAAAGCAGCCGAAAGGATCGGATATCCCGTGATGATGAAGGCGTGCGCGGGTGGTGGCGGACGAGGAATTCGTCTGATCAGACAAGAAAATGAAATCGACGATGCATATATGCAAGCAACAGCCGAGGCGTTAAGCGCCTTCGGTGACGGCTCGGTATATCTCGAAAAATATATTTTCCCTGCAAAACATATTGAATTGCAGATCCTCGCTGATGAGGCAGGAAACGTAGTATGCCTTGGCGAAAGAGATTGCTCCTTACAGAGAAGAAATCAAAAATTGATCGAGGAAACACCTTCCCCTGCCGTATCGGAGAATCAGCGTAATAAAATTATGGAAACAGCCATCAAGGCGGTGAAAAAGATCGGTTATGTTGGCGCCGGAACGCTTGAATTTCTCTATGATCAGCAAGGTAATTTCTGGTTTATGGAAATGAATGTGCGTCTTCAGGTGGAGCATTGTGTGACAGAGATGCTGACAGGCTTTGATCTTGTTAAATGGCAAATTCGTATTGCCGCAGGCATTCCGCTGAACTTCACGCAGAGCGACGTCAGGATCGTAGGGGCGGCGATCGAGTGCAGAATCAATGCGTCAAGCTGCGGAACGCTGAAAATGCTTCACGTTTCCGGCGGTCCCGCGGTACGTTTTGATACTTGCCTTGTGGAAGGAACTGTTGTTTCGCCTTATTATGATTCCTTGCTTGGAAAGCTGATTGTGTATGCGAAAACAAGGGAGGAGACCTTGCGCAAGCTCAGAGCGGCTCTTTGCGAGCTTGTGATCGACGGCATCCCCACAAACGTGGAGGAGCAGCTTCGTATCGTTTCCGATAAGCGCTTTGCATCGGGCGATTATGATTTAACTTTTATGGGTAGTAGGTGATACGATGGCATTACTGAATTTCTTAAAACCTAAAAACAATCTGGAGGAGGGCGGTCGCACGTCCGCTCCTGTTCATAGTGATGTGGGCGAGCCCGAAAAAAACTGTCCCAATTGTCACAAGGATATTCCCATGAGCCGTCTGTGGGCAAATCAGTTGGTCTGTTCTTGCGGATATCATTTCAGAATGAAAGCGCGTCAGCGTATCAGCATGATAAGCGACAAAAACAGCTTTCGGGAATTGTTTGTGAGCGTGAGGTCATGTAATCCTCTCGGATTTCCCGGCTACCGTGAAAAGCTTGAAACCTCAAAGACCGCAAGCGAGGAAGAAGAAGCTGTTGTTTGCGGTACCGCCTCTATCGGTAAACAACAGTGCTGTATTTTTGCTATGGAGTCCACATTTATGATGGGCAGTATGGGAAGCGCGGTCGGAGAGAAGATCACATCACTTTTTGAATACGCTACGCAACATCGCTTGCCTGTCATCGGCTTTACCGTATCGGGAGGTGCCAGAATGCAGGAAGGACTGCTGTCTCTTATGCAAATGGCAAAAACAAGCGCTGCTGTGAAGCAACATAGCGACGTGGGGCTTTTGTATATCGCCGTCCTGACAGATCCTACGACAGGAGGCGTAACGGCAAGCTTTGCAATGGAAGCCGATATCATTTTGGCAGAGCCGAGTGCTACGGTTGGATTCGCAGGCAAGCGTGTGATTGAACAAACAACAAAGCAGAGCTTACCGAAGGAATTTCAATCTGCCGAATTTGTGTTGGAGCACGGATTTATTGACAAAATTGCTGTCAGAAAGGATCAGAGAAAGCTTCTGGCAGAGCTTCTTAAAATGCATAACGGAGGAGAAAGCGTATGAGTGAGATGCCCTATGACAGAGTAAAGCTTGCAAGAGACAACAAGCGTCCCACGGGACAGGACTATATCAAAAACATTTTCAAGAATTTTATCGAGCTTCACGGAGACAGACGATATGCAGATGATAAAGCCGTTATTGCCGGTATCGCGCGTCTCGACGGTTTACCCGTAACGGTCATTGCTATTGAAAAAGGACATTCCTCCAAAGAGCGTGTGGAGCGTAATTTCGGCGCACCTCACCCCGAGGGTTATCGAAAAGCATTGCGTTTGATGAAGCAAGCCGAGAAATTCGGCAGACCGATTATTTGTTTTGTGGACACGTCGGGTGCATATTGCGGCATTGGTGCGGAGGAGCGCGGGCAAGGTCAGGCGATTGCCGAGAATTTGATGGAAATGAGCACGCTTTGCGTTCCCGTTATCTCGATTTTGATCGGAGAAGGAGGGAGCGGAGGTGCGTTGGCACTTGCCGTGGCAGACCGCGTTTGGATGCTTGAGAATGCGGTGTATTCCGTGATCTCTCCCGAGGGATGCGCAAGTATTTTATGGAAGGATTCCGGCAAGGCAGACATTGCGGCGGCAAGTCTAAAGCTGACTGCCGAGGATGCCAAAAGTCTCGGCGTGATTGAGCGAATCCTTTCTGAGAATGAAATGGGTCAAAAGGAATATTACGAGCGTATTCGCACATTACTCGGCGAGGAAATTCAAGCACTTACGAAGGATCCCGATCTTTTGCAAAAACGATACGACCGTTTCCGCAGGATCGGAATGACCGATACAGAGCAGATGCTTTAACAAAGGAAGAATCTATGAGTATATATAAAAAATATTGCCGTGAGTCTTTTGACAAGGACGGCAAGCTGATCAATTTTGAAATAGAATATCCGAAGGACTTCAATTTTGGTTACGATGTGGTGGACGTATATGCGGAAACCGAACCGAATAAAAAGGCTCTCGTTTGGTGTAACACTAAAAACGAGGAGCACATTTTTACCTTTGCGGATATCAAAAAATACAGTAACCGAATTGCGAATACGCTTGCAGATGCGGGTGTAACAAAAGGCAGCCGTGTGCTGGTGATATTAAAGCGGCACTACGAGTATTGGTTTGTTGCGGTTGCCTTGCACAAGCTTGGTGCTGTGATGATTCCTGCCACGCATATGTTGACGGTTAAGGACTTGGAATACCGCATAAATGTCTCACACGCCGATGCGATCATTTGCACACCGCAGGATGATGTACCAAGCAATATCAAAGCTGCTTTAGAATCGACAGAGACAGTTCCCATGCTTTGGTGCGTGCAGGAGAGCGTGGAGGGCTTTTGCAATCTGACTGAAGAAATGAAGCTTGCAAACGAAGAATTGGAGCGTATCCCAACGCTCGCCACCGATCATATGCTGATGTACTTTACCTCAGGCACAACGGGAAATCCCAAAGGCGTGATTCATGATTTTACTTATCCCTTGGCACATATTGTAACAGCAAAATATTGGCAACAAGCCGAGGAGGATGGACTGCATTTTACGGTTGCCGAAACGGGATGGGCTAAGGCTTCTTGGGGAAAGATCTACGGTCAGTGGCTTGTCGGCTCCGCCGTAATGGTATATGACTTTGATAATTTTGAACCGAAACAGTTGACGAATATTATCAACCGTTACGGAGTGACCTCGTTTTGCGCGCCGCCAACCGTTTACCGATATCTTGTCCGCAAGGGCGTTCCTAAAATGCCGAAGCTTCGCCATGCATCGACTGCGGGAGAAAAGCTTGCTCCAGATGTGTTTCAAACATTTACCGAGCAAACGGGACTTGTGCTTTGCGAGGGTTACGGACAAACTGAAACGACCTTGCTGATGGGAAATATGAAGAACTATACACCCGTCGAGGGCTCTATGGGGATCGTATCTCCGATGTATCACATCGAGCTTCAGGATAAAAAAGGAAACGCAGTACCCCAAGGAGAAATCGGAGAGGTTGTCATCGTTCCGCCTGAAAACGGAAAACAGATCGGCGTTTTCTGCGGTTATCTCGATAACGAAAAGCAATACGAGCACGTATGGCGCGGAGGCGTGTATCATACGGGAGACGCGGCTTGGCAGGATGAAAACGGACTGTATTGGTTTCACGGTCGCTTTGACGATATTATCAAAACGGGAGGCTTTCGTGTTGGTCCCTATGAGATCGAAAACGTGCTGATGGAACATCCTGCAGTCACCGAATGCAGTGTGATTGGCGTCCCCGATGCTTTGCGCGGTCAAGCAATCAAAGCCGTTGTGATCCTTCAAAATGGCTTTGTTCCAACCAAAGAGCTTGAAAAGGATATCAAGGATTTCTGTAACGCAAAGCTCGCGGAATATAAATGGATCCGTATCGTTGAATTTGTCACAGAAATGCCCAAAACCATCATCAGCGGTAAGATCAAGAAAACAGAGCTTCGCAAAAGAGCTTGAAGATGCTATGAGCGGCGACAATGCACCTTCCAAAATTCTTCGTGGGGTGCTTTGTGCTGTTGAAGAAACAGATGTTCACTTCACCTTGCTGGAAATAAGAGTGAAATTGCAAGAATCTCTAAAGAAATAGGGTTAAGCTTGGAAAGCATTGAGATCATTCATGCGTTATAGAAATGGAGGATGATCCAATCTCTGCTTTTGATCGAAAGAAGGACTCGTCCATGATGACGGGGCTTAAATTGCTTGCTGACGGACAGGGCGATGCTTCAAGCGGTTCAATATGTACAAAGCGGTGTCTCAAACAAAATCAGGCACGTAGAGTAGGCAACGGTTACATCCGAACATACACGGTATTCATTCGGCTCGAATCGATTGACGAAGGTGAAAATATATGGTATAATATATTGTCAATGATGTATTTCTATGGAGAGCGAGATTGGATATGAGAGGTATATAGAGGAGATAGAATGAACTTTCAATTAGAAAACAATACGGAAATACTGGATCAGTATATCAGCGGTTTCCGTCAATATATATTCGGAGAGTCGGTATTGCCGACCTTCATCAGTAGCAATTTTTGTAATATGGTGGGATATACCAAGGAAGAACTGGAGAGTAGCACTGCTGATCTTTATGCGGAATTGGTGTATCAGGCAGATAGACATACATACGAGGATTTTTTGAACGGGATTGCACAGAACCGAGCATCTGACACTACGGAGTACAGACTCGTAAAAAAGGACGGTTCTGTTGTATTCGTCAGAGATACTATGACGGTGAAAGAATCCGAAGATCACAGCTTGGTCGGTTATTCCGTACTAACTGACATTACGGCAGTAAAAGCCGAAAATGAAAACCTTCGTTTTTTAAATGATACCGTTCCTTGCGGTATGCTCAAATACACCTGTGAGAAAAATCCCAAAATCACGTTTGTGAATAGGCAAATGCTTGAAATGATGCGCTTTCCCGATTCAAAGGACGGAGAGATCGATTACTTGGAGCTCTATAAGGACAATATCTATTTGATGATTCCCATGGAGGAGCGGCGTAAGTTCTCACATTTTTTGAATCAGGTCTATACAAGCGGTTCACCAATTGCCGGAGAACTATCTGTACTCCGTTGCGACGGAACAAAAGCGCATTTGTACGGTTGGGTGACAAAGGTCACGAATACCGACGGTACAGAGGAATTTCAAAGCGTATGTATGGATGTGACCAAGCGGTATTATACCAAGAGAGCAACTGCTACCGAGCGGTATCTGAAAGCTCTTTCGGATGTATATGAAAAGATATTTGAGTACGATTTTGCAAACGGAACGGTAAAATACGTTTCGGGCGGTTCTGATACGTTCAGCAGAATTCGAAATCTGCCGATGCACATGGAGGAGGCGACCGAACAATGGATTGAGCATAGCGTATACTCCGATGACCGCACTCTCATGCATGAATTCTTCTCAAACGTCTTTATGCAAAACACATCAAGCGGAATCCGCCCGCCGCAGATACAATACAGGGTAATAAAGAACGGCAAAATTCAGTATTATGCAGGTATCTTTTTGAAAATCGATTCCGGTGTTTCCTTGTTCTGCTGTCGAAAGTTACAGAACGATGGCGAGTCGGAGGCGTTGCGCAACGAAAACATTTCCTTGAAGAACAG
Organism: Clostridia bacterium; assembly: GCA_017472695.1. Taxonomy (GTDB): domain Bacteria; phylum Bacillota; class Clostridia; order Oscillospirales; family CAG-272; genus RGIG2000. The sequence continues at coordinate 62,724 of JAFUOQ010000010.1, forward strand.
AAATGAGAATATACAGGAAATGATCATGCGATATACAGACGGTCTCGCCGCATTTGAGATTACCGATGACTGCGTTACTCCTTTGTATGCAAGTGATAATGTTTGCGAATTTTTTGGCTTTACAAAGGAAGAGTGGCTGCCGCTGATGAAGCAAAGCACCACGATCAGAGAATTCGTTTCAAGAAGCGCGGTTGATTACGAAAAGTTCTCTGAGCTTCTGCGAACAGGAGAAGCTGAATTTACCTATTACGACATCGATGCAGATACTGAAAAGCGTATTAAGGCGATCTGCTCACAGAAGCAGGCAGACATAACATCCCCTCGTTATGTTATGCTTTACAAAATGGATTCTTCGGAGCAGAAAAACGCAAATGTAGAGCAACCGAAGATCTATATCCGTACTTTTGGATATTTTGATATTTTTGTAAATGACAAGCCAATTGCTTTCCGCAATAAAAAAGCAAAGGAGCTATTGGCTTTGCTTGTTGACCGTCGTGGAGGATATGTGACGAGCGAGCAAGCCATTGGATATTTGTGGGAAAACGACTCAGCCAACACGGTAACCTTGGCAAGATACCGTAAGGAGGCACTCCGCCTCAAAAACACTTTGGAGGAATACGGTATCGGGCATATTATAGAATCGGTGGACGGAAAGAGACGCATCATTCCCGAACACATTGAATGTGATCTTTATAATTACCTTTCGGGTAAGGAGGAATTTACGGGACTTTTCAAAGGAAGCTATCTTACCGATTATGCTTGGGGGGAAATGACACTTGGTGAGCTTATGAATGATGCTATGAATTGAGAAAAAATATGGAAACAAGAACATACGATTATATTCGAAAAGTAAACTATTATGAAACCGATAAAATGGGGATCACACACCACTCCAACTATGTTCGTTGGATGGAAGAGGCTCGCACTGCGTTCCTTAATCATTTCGGTTGTGGGTATGCCAAATTTGAAGAATACGGTGTTATATCCCCTGTTCTGTCCGTTAATTGTGAGTATAAGCACACAACCACATTTGAAGATGAGATTATCATTCACGTTGCTGTAGAGAAATACACAGGGGTCAAGCTGACATTCAGATATATTATGGAAAATTTTAAAACGGGTTCAACAGTTATGCTTGGTAAAAGCGAGCATTGCTTTCTTGATGAAAAGCATATTCCCGTTATTGTGAGAAAGAGATTCCCAAAATTTGATGCAATACTCAAAGGCTTGGTTGCTAAAATTGACGAAAACTAAGAAGCGGTATAGTAAAAAACAAAGAGGGTTCGTGCACTTACGAATCCTCTTTGTTTTATTTTATGAATTCACCTTACTGAACCGCCTTCTCTTGCTTGGCGTGGTCGAGCTGTCTATATGTTCTTACAATCAAAATAGCAGATATCACCGCCGTGAGAATATCCGATACGGGCATCGAGTAAAGCACACCGTCAAGACCGAAGAACAGAGGAAGGATCAACGCAAAACCCACTCCAAACACGATCTCACGCACCATAGATAGCATTGTGGATTCCACCGCCTTACCCATAGCCTGCAAGAAAATGAAGGTCGCCTTGTTCACACAGGCAAAGATCATCATACAGAGATAAATGCGGAATGCTTTAATTGCAAAATCTGTGTAATATACGCTCTCGTTTGACGCACCGAAGATTTGGATCAGCAGGTTCGGGAAGAACTCCACGATGACAAGTGCTACAGCACCAACGATTGCCTCAGCAATAATGAGCTTTGAAAAGAGCTTCTTTACTCGGTCAAACATCTTTGCTCCCATATTGAATCCAACTATTGGAATACAGCCTGCCGCCATACCGATGACGATAGAAATAACGATCTGGAAGAACTTCATGACAATGCCGACCACCGCCATAGGAATCTGCGCAAATTGCTCTTGTCCAAAGATGGCATCCATTGCACCGTACTTGCGGATCATATTGTTGATTGCCGCCATTGCAGCTACAAGAGAGATTTGAGCAAGAAAGCTACACAGACCAAGCGAAAGCGTTTTGCCAACGATCTTGCCTTTGAGTTTAAAATCGAGCTTTGTGGGCTTGATGATCTTGGCACGGAGCAGATACCACACTGCCAAAACCGCCGTTGCGATCTGCCCGATAACGGTAGCAACTGCCGCACCCATCATCCCCCATTTGCATCCGAAAATAAAGATAGGGTCGAGGATAATATTGATTACTGCACCCGTAAGCGTGGAAATCATAGCAAATTTAGGATTTCCATCCGCGCGGATAATGGGATTCATTGCCTGACCGAACATATAAAACGGAATACCAAGCGTAATCCAAAAGAAATATTCCTTAGAGAGCGCAAAAGTCTCGGCGTTGACCTTGCCGCCGAAAGCAGTAAGGATCGGATCGGCAAAGATCAGATAGATAACCGTAAGTACGATACTTGAAATTACACAGAGAAGAACCGAGTTGCCCACGCTCCTTGTGGCATTTTCGGGCTTCTTTTCTCCAAGCGAGATGCTAACAAACGCACAGCAGCCGTCACCAATCATAACGGCAATACCGAGAGCGATGACAGTTAAAGGAAACACAACGGTGTTGGCGGCATTTCCGTATGAGCCGAGATAGTCGGCGTTTGCAATAAATATCTGGTCAACGATGTTATATAAAGCACCGACCAAAAGTGAGATGATACAGGGCACTGCGTACTTGCCCATGAGCTTGCCAACGTTCTCCGTGGCAAGATAGCTTTGATTTTCTTTTTCCATTTCTAATACCTCCTATAAAGCAAAGAAAAGGCGTAAGTCCTTCAAGCTGGACTTACGCCTTTTGGCTACGCACTATTGATATTATACCACAAAATTTTAAAAATTGCAAGTGGATTTTTTGCCGAAAAATCCTCTGACGAAGCAGCCATCTTCGAATACACCTTCCGCATCGGAGTGCGTTTAACAGTCGAAGCACTTAACGAATAAGCCTTGGATGGCAAGTACTCCAAAATGCTTGCCATCCTATATTATTTCAAACTGATTTCACGTTCGCCACCTATAATACCTACGATAAAATGGAGGGCTGCTTATGATAAAATGCAATACTCAATTTTACATAGGCATACTTTCCCATTATGAAAACAAGCTCCGTGAAATGATGGAAGAAATCCGTAGATCCGCGTAAGGAGTAAAAAAGCAAAAATACGGCATACCTCTTTCAAGATATGCCGTATTCTTGCAGAACTATCCTTTAGGGTAGACCCTAATGCAACAGTCTTTTTTAGTGATTTAATTATTCCTCGTCGTCCTTTGCCTTTGAAGACTTAACGATAACTGAGCTATCAGCCTCGAGAGCCTTAACAAGCTTGCGAGCGAGAAGGTCCTCTGTTTCTGCATATGGATATTCAGCCACATAGTCAACCTTTTTAGCCTTTGGATCTGGCTCAATACCAAATTTAGCCATTACGATATCAACGATTTCCTTTGCCTTACGTAGACCAAGACCACTCTTAATCTTTAGGAGCATTGGAACCTCTGCGAAAATCTTTGCATCGATAGCATCGTGGTGGTATTTTGACTTGTCAAATTCTTCTGGATTAAGTGCGCAGTATACACAAACAGTCTTACCACGGAGCTTAATCTTAAAGAGCTGATCCCTACCTCTGTTGTAGCTATCAAACTTCCAGCTAATCTTCGATTTAGTACCCTTATATGAAAGAATATGGTTCTTCAATTGACTGTAGTAATCCTTAACTGTTTCGTCACTTTGGATTAGGTTAGCAGTAAAGCTACGGCTGTACTTGATTTCAATCTTGTTACCTTCGTTATCAAAGTATGTAGGAATGATAGTAGGAACAACCTCGCCAACCTCTTCAACAACAGTTTCCTCAACTGGAGCATCGTCCTCAACGATAGGAGCAACCTCGTCAGCTACATCCTCAACAACTGCCTCTTCAACAGCTACGTCCTCAACAGCTGCTTCCTCAACAACTGTTTCTTCAACAGCTACGTCTTCAGCAACTGTTTCTTCAACAGCTACGTCTTCAGCAACTGTTTCTTCGGTAGCCTTTGGCATTGGCTCTTCAATGATTTCCTCTTGAATGTATACCTCGGTAGCTTCAACAGGAGCTTCGGTTTCATCTTCAACGGCAGGAGCAACCTCGTCAGCTATCTCTTCGTTATTTTCAATAGCGGAGTAAAGTTGAATTGTAAATACGGAATCTGTATCGCCCCTTTCGATAATAGCCTCACCGTTTGGCTCTACACCCCAACCAACAAAGGATTGGTTACCTGCGTAGGTGTCTGGTGCACAAAGGTTAACATAATGAGATTCCTTGTAGATGAATTTATCTGTGTTACTGTCAAGGAAGAGAAGCTCAACAACAGCAGTTTCATTAAATTCCTCGTTGCTTGGCTTTGCGTTTTCGTCAAAAATAGGATATAGATTAATAGCAAATACTGCGCTAACCTCGTCACCCTCAAGAACAATCTCGCCACCCTTTTCAAAGCTCCATCCGCTTGCTTTTACTGGAACATCTTGGTTTTCTGGCAAAATAGCATTAATTTTAGTTGTATTAGCTTTAATGATGTTTTCACATTCAGCATCTAAATAATTGAGCTGAACAAAAACACCCTCTGCCTTCTTCTTTGCCTCTGCAATCTCATCCTCGTCTGCCCAAACAGCATAGAGAACAACTGTGTGAGTGAGAAGAAATTCAGGCTCGGAGATAATGTTTTCACCTTCTGGATCTAGACTCCAGCCGATAAACACTCTGCCTTCCTTAATTGCTGGGCGAACAACTGCTTTTGAGAGCCAAGGCTTTTTCTCATACTCAATTTCATAATCGCCCTCGGTGTCAACGTAAACAACTTGACAACGAATAACAGCTGCGAGAATAGCACAGATGATACAAACCGCTGCAACTATAGCGCAACCAACGACGCTAACATTGAAAATATCAAATCCAGCGCCAAAAAGAATTGTGTTTACAAATTCCATTCAAAAATCCTCCGTATGTAATTATATTTTGATAACTTTATTATACAGTAGTAATTTTTTTTTGTCAATGATTTTTTTCCTTTTTTTGAAAAAAATCGTACACTCTGTGGCACTTTTTACACTTTTTCAGCCCAATAACAAAAAAATTAGCGCTGGGGAGTGTCAAAAATTCTTTAGCGCGATAAAATTTATGTTGATTTTAATCGCAAATTAATGTATAATTGAAATATGAATTTCATATTTTGGAGGCAAAAATGGTAAATAGTATTATTGAAAAGCTTGGCACATATGATAAGGACGTTGCTGATGCAGTAGCTGCCGAGCTAAAAAGACAAAGACGCGGACTTGAGCTTATCGCATCTGAAAACCTAGTTTCAGAGGCTGTAATGATAGCAATGGGCACTCCTCTTACAAACAAATATGCAGAGGGATATCCAGGAAAAAGATATTATGGTGGATGTGAGTGCGTTGACGTGGTTGAAAAAATCGCAATTGAGCGGGCGTGTAAGCTTTTCGGTGCTGACCATGCAAATGTTCAGCCACACAGTGGTGCACAAGCAAACACAGCAGTGTATTTTGCACTTTTAAAGCCAGGTGATACTGTTCTTGGTATGAATCTTGCTCATGGTGGACACTTAACACACGGTAGCCCAGTTAATATGTCAGGCTCATACTTTAACTTCGTTCCTTATGGAGTTAATGACGACGGCTTTATTGATTATGACGAGCTTGAGAAAATCGCAAAGGAAGCAAATCCAAAGCTCATAGTTGCCGGCGCTTCTGCTTATCCAAGAGTGATTGATTTTGAGAGAATTTCTAAAATCGCAAAAGAGGTTGGCGCTATCTTTATGGTAGATATGGCTCATATTGCAGGCTTGGTTGCTACAGGACTTCACCCATCTCCAGTGCCATATGCAGATATCGTTACAACAACCACACATAAAACCTTGAGAGGGCCTCGTGGTGGACTTATCCTTTGCCGTGAGGAATATGCAAAGGCAATTGATAAGGCGATCTTCCCAGGTACACAGGGTGGACCGCTTATGCACACAATTGCATCAAAGGCTGTTTGCTTTGGTGAGGCATTAAAGCCGGAATTCAAGGCATATCAAGAACAAATTGTTAAGAATGCAAAGGCTCTTGCTGATACTCTCTTGGCAGAGGGCTTTGACCTCGTTTCCGGTGGAACAGATAACCACCTTATGCTTCTTGACCTTCGCCCATTTAAAATTACAGGTAAGGAGCTTGAAAAGCGCCTTGACGAATGCTATATCACAGTTAATAAAAACGCAATTCCTAACGACCCGGAGAAGCCATTTGTTACAAGCGGTGTAAGAATCGGTACTCCGGCGGTTACATCACGTGGACTTGTTGAAGAGGATATGGTTAAGCTGGGCAAGCTCATTAAGCTTTGCGCAACAGAATTTGAAGCAAAGGCTGACTACATTCGCGAGGAAGTTACAAAAATCTGCGAGAAGTATCCAATTTACGAATAATGAAGCAGGAATATTCTACAAAGCAGAGAGGTGTTATTCTCGAATTTCTGCGTGAAAGCTCGACACACACCTCTGCCAAGGATATTTTAGCTTACCTTAATAGCAAAAATATCAAAATTTCGACTGCCACAGTTTATAGAACTCTTGATAAGTTTGAAAAAGAGGGATTAATCAAAAAAATGACAATCGGTGAAGGGGTTGGTGCATGCTATCAGTATGTTGACAGTGCCTCGTGCCAGGGGCATTTTCACCTGAAATGCATTGAATGTGGCGAGCTTATCCATTTGAGCTGTGAATTTCTTGACAAAATGGAAAAGCATATTTTTGACGAGCACTCGTTTACTATCAGCTCTGGAAAAACTGTGATTTATGGCAGATGTGCCAAATGCTCTGGCATAAAAGAGGATGGCTGTAAATGCCACGGTCACAAGGAGCACGATTGTAAGTAAGAAAAAAAGAGCCTTAAAAACATTTTTTAAAAAAATTATTTTTAGTATTGATTTTTTGAAATGTTTATGTTATAATGTCATTCGCTTATGATTATAACAAATATTTAAAAATTTGCTTTTATGCCTGTTTTCTTGGCGTTTTGGCAAATGATAGGAGGATTTTATGGAAGGAATGGATATATTCTACCTAGTTGCTAGTATAGTATTACTTATTGGCGCTATTGTTCTAGTGGTTATTATTCTTATTCAAAGCAATGCTTCAAAGGGCTTGTCGGGTACTATTGCGGGAGGCGCTGAAACCTTCTATGGCAAAAACAAGAAAAAGTCGGCAGAGAAGAAGCTTTTGGTTGCTACAATAGTAGTTACTGTTATTTTCGCAATTTTGGCTCTCGTTGTTTATGCAATGACAGCAACTGACAGTATGTATGGCTTGTATAAGCAAATTTTCGAGCTCTATAACTAATTTTAGCATTTAATAATACATCAAACCGCTTTGGAAATACTAATCCAAGGCGGTTTTTTGTAAATATACTATAAATTGAAATCATTTTGTGCTATAATATTAATGTAAATGAATGTGTACGAAGGGAGGCTCTCCAAAATGGATATAAAAAGGCTTGTTATAGACGAAATAAATTCGCAAAATTATGTTCCACTTTTACCTTATGAGCTTTTTGAATGCTTGTCCTCACATGGGATAGAGGAGGGCGACTTTTGGCGCGCAATCTCTACACTTGAGAGTGAATATGATATTCAATTTACCAAAAAAGGTAAAATTGCAAGCGCAAGAGAAATGGGATACCTAAAGGGAGAGTTTTCTGCCTCCTCAAAGGGTGGCTTTGGCTTTGTTATGACCGAGGATGGTGACTTTTTCATTCCTCCTAAATTTACAAACGGAGCATACCACGGCGATAAGGTGGTAATCAAAAGAATAGATTGCTTCTCAAAATACTACGGCAAGGGCAACGAGGCGGAAATAGTTGCTATAACGGAGTTTGGCATAAAAACACTGATAGGCACGCTCACCATTTATTTAAATGGACGCAGACCTGTTGCATATGTCACCCCAGACAACGAAAGAATTCATTTTAAGGTAAAAATACCATATAAAGCTCTGGGAGATGCCACAGACGGCGACAAGGTTGCCTGCAAGGTTAACCTCTATCCAAAGGATGATAACGATTTTGCAAGTGGAGAAATTCTGGAGGTGCTTGGCAGAGCTGATTCCTTGGAGGGCAACTATAAGGCGATTCTCCATTCTAACGGGATAAGCGTTTCCTTCCCACAGGCGGTGCTTGACGAGGCGGATGCTGTTAGCCAAGAGAAAATAGATATATCAGGCAGAGCTGATTTAAGAGATGAAATAATATTTACAATAGATTCAGCCGATGCAAAGGACCTCGACGATGCAATATCCTTAAGGGTGACAGAGAATGGTTATGTTTTAGGCGTTCATATTGCTGATGTTTCACACTATGTCCGTCAAGGCTCGCTTCTTGATAAGGAAGCAATTGAAAGAGGAACAAGCATATATTTCACCGACAAGGTGGTTCCAATGCTACCAAAGGCTCTTTCAAACGGTATCTGCTCACTGAATGGTGGCGTTGACCGCTTGACTCTTTCTGCGTTTGTCACTCTTGATAAAAGTGGAACTATATTGTCCTGTGAAATTAAGGAGTCGGTTATTAACTCCAAAATGCGCGGAGTGTATGCTGAATTTAACGATATTTTAGAAAAAGGCGAGGGTAGTGAATTTTATACAAAATACAGACACGTTCTCGACGATTTCTATCAAATGATGGAGCTATACAGAATCTTAAAGCAAAAGAGTGAGCAAAAGGGCGCGATGGAGCTTGAGAGTGAGGAGCCCAAAATCATTTTAGATAGTGACGGACACCCAATTGAAATTATTAAGCGTGAACGAGGAGAAAGCGAAAGACTTATTGAGCAGTTTATGCTCACCGCTAACGAGGGCGTTGCCACTTATATGTACAATGCAGGCATCCCTTGTGTATATCGTGTGCACGAGGAGCCGGACAAGGATAAAATTGATAGCTTTGCCTTGTTTGCAAGAAATTTAGGAGTTGATACAAGCCCTTTAAGAGCCAAAAATACAATAACTCCAATGCAGCTATCAAAAATACTTGAAAGCTCAAAGGAAAAGGGGCATTTTTCCATAGTTTCAAGTATACTTTTACGTTCACTTATGAAGGCAAAATATTCGTCACTTCAAAGGTCACACTTTGGCTTGAACACCGAGTATTATTGTCACTTTACATCTCCTATTAGAAGATATCCGGACCTTTCTGTTCACCGAATTTTAAAAGCGTTTTTACACGGCGAAGTTTCCGAGAAATCTATTGAGAAGTATGAGAGATTTGCAAATTTATCGGCAGAGCTTTCGAGCGAAAATGAGATAAAGGCAGTTCACGCAGAGAGGGACATTGAGGAGCTTTATAAGTGCGTTTATATGGCTGACCGTATAGGCGAGGAATATGACGCAGTTATATGCTCGGTTACCTCATTTGGATTTTTTGCAAAAACGGACAACCTATGTGAGGGCTTGGTTTCACTTGATTCTCTTGGCAGTGGCTTTTACTATGATAAGGATAATTACACCTTGTCACGCGGAAGGACAAGCTATCGCCTTGGAATGAATGTCAAAATCCGAGTTAGTGACGTTGATATCGCTTTAAGACAGGTTAATTTTGAGCTTGTAAGAGAGGGCAAGGAGCGAAAGAACGAGACCTTTGATAGCGGAAGCGAGCAACCAAAAGGAAAAGAAGGCACACGCTCGCTTGAAAAAGCTCTAGGCAAAAGGCGCAAGCATAGCCGTGACAAATATCAACGAAAAACTCATTCAAAGAGAAGAAGATAAGGGGTATATATGATAAAAACTAAAAAAGGATTGATTTTCTCACTTACTATTGCTCTTGCCCTGTGCTTTAGCTTGGCTTTTGCTATTTGTGTGGAGGCAACACAAACAACAGTTGAAAAACCAGCGCAGGACACAACCTCGTTTGTATATAGCGGAGAGGAGCAGGTTTATACCATCGCAGAAAGTGAATATTATACTGTATCAAACAATAAAAGAACTAATTTTGGCGTTCAAACTGTTAAAATTTCGCTAAACGATAAAGAAAAGTATGCGTGGTCTGACGGTACAACAGACGATTTAGAATATACCTTTAATATCCAAAAGGCGACATATTCAATGAAGGATGTTTCGTTTAAGAGCCAAGCTGTTATTTACGATGGAAATGAGCATTCCTTGGAAATAGAGGGCGAGCTCCCCGAGGGAATAACCGTTTCTTATAATCAAAACGTGTTTACCGAGCCGGGAATATATACAATAATTGCTTCCTTCGTTGGTGGAAACGAAAATTATAATTCCATTGCCCCAAAGCAGGCACAGCTGACTATAAGAAAAGCATCTCTTTCCTTTGATATTGATGAGGACGAGAAGGACGATGTAATAATTTCTTCAAGCGAGGGAATTAAGCCTACAATCAATCTTTCTGTCAAGGAGACTGATGTATCGGACAACGACGAGGTGCTTGAGCTACTAGAAAAATACGATAAAATAGCTTATGCGTATGACATAAAGCTTATGATAAACGAGGTTTCTGTTCAGCCCGAGAATACAATAGAGATAAAAATAAGGCTCTCAAAGGATATAAAAGGCAAGGATATCAGAGTTTTACATATAGGCAGTGAGTCAATAGATGAGCTTGATGCTGAAAAGAATGGGGAATATATAACTGTCGAGGTTGAGCATCTTTCAAGCTTTGTCGTAGTTTATGATGATTCTCCTGTGTTCCTTTGGCTTTGGATTGTGCTTATTGCTGTTGCGGTATTAGGAGTTGGTGGAGTAATATTAATTATGATGCTAAAGGTAGGCAAGGGCGAAATGGTTGAACAAGAGGAGCAGGAAAAGAAATAAAATTTAGCGAGCGAAGCATAAAAATTCGCTCGCTTTTTAATTAAACTATACAAAAAAGAATCAAAACAATTTTCAATTATAAGTAAAATCATAAAAAAATTAAATAATTAGAAAAAAATTCAAAAAAATATTCCATTTTTTTAATTATTATGTTATAATAACAATGTGCGCGCTTAAGACGCGTAAACAATTGTGCGCCATTGCGCACCCCAAAGATAGTCAAATTATTTATGGAGGTACCTTAAATGAGTACAAAGAAGTATGTTTACCTTTTCTCAGAGGGTAACGCAAAAATGAGAGAAATTCTCGGTGGTAAGGGTGCTAACCTTGCTGAAATGACAAGCATTGGACTTCCAGTTCCACAAGGCTTTACAATTTCAACAGAGGCTTGCACACAATACTACGAGGACGGCAGACAAATCAACGATGAAATCCAAGCACAAATCATGGAATACATCGGTAAAATGGAAGAAATCACAGGTAAAAAGTTTGGCGATAAGGAGAATCCACTCCTCGTTTCCGTTCGTTCAGGTGCTCGTGCATCAATGCCTGGTATGATGGACACAATTCTTAACCTCGGTCTTAACGAAGAGGTTGTTAACGTAATCGCTGAAAAGTCCGGTAACGCTCGTTGGGCTTGGGACTGCTACAGAAGATTTATCCAAATGTACTCCGACGTTGTTATGGAGGTTGGTAAGAAGTACTTTGAAGAGCTTATCGACAAAATGAAGGAAGAAAAGGGAGTTACACTTGACGTTGAGCTTTCAGCTGAAGACTTAAAGGAACTCGCTTCTCAATTCAAGGCAGAGTACAAGGGCAAGATTGGTAAGGACTTCCCAACCGATCCAAAGGAACAGCTCATGGGCGCTGTAAAGGCAGTATTCCGTTCATGGGATAACCCACGTGCTAACTACTACAGAATGCAAAATGAAATCCCTTACTCATGGGGTACAGCCGTAAACGTACAAGCTATGGCGTTCGGTAACATGGGTGATGACTGTGGTACTGGTGTTGCATTTACTCGTGACCCAGCTACAGGTGAAAAGAAGCTTATGGGTGAATTCCTTACAAACGCACAAGGTGAAGACGTTGTTGCTGGTGTTCGTACTCCAATGCCAATCGCTCAAATGGAAGAAAAGTTCCCAGAGGCTTACAAGCAATTCGTAGAGGTTTGCGGTATTCTTGAGAACCACTACAGAGATATGCAGGATATGGAATTTACTGTTGAACACGGTAAGCTCTATATGCTCCAAACAAGAAACGGTAAGAGAACAGCAGCTGCTGCTCTTAAGATTGCTGTTGACCTTGTTAACGAGGGTATGATCACAAAGGAGCAAGCTATCCTTATGATCGATCCAAAGCAACTTGACGCACTCCTTCACCCACAATTCGACGCAAAGGCACTTAAGGCTGCTAAGCCAGTTGCTCATGCTCTTCCAGCATCTCCTGGAGCTGCTTGTGGTAAGGTTGTATTCACAGCTGAAGACGCAGTTGAGCAAGGTAAGAAGGGCGAGAAGGTTATCCTTGTTCGTCTTGAAACATCACCAGAGGATATTGAGGGTATGCACTATGCACAAGGTATCCTTACAGTTCGTGGCGGTATGACATCACACGCAGCCGTTGTTGCTCGTGGTATGGGTACATGCTGTGTATCTGGTTGTGGCGACATTAAGATGGACGAAGAAAACAAGAAGTTCGTTCTCGCTGGCAAAACATACGTTGAGGGTGATTACATCTCACTTGACGGTTCAACAGGTAACATCTATGGCGAGGCTATTCCTACTGTTCCTGCTACTATCGGTGGCGAGTTCGGTACAATCATGGCTTGGGCTGATGAATATAGACAACTAAAGGTAAGAACAAATGCAGATACACCAAAGGATGCAAAGCAAGCAAGAGCATTCGGTGCTGAGGGTATCGGTCTTTGCCGTACAGAGCATATGTTCTTCGAGCCAGAAAGAATTGGCGCATTCCGTGAAATGATCTGTGCTGACACAGTTGAGGAAAGAGAAGCTGCACTTGAGAAGATTCTTCCAATGCAACAAGGTGACTTTGAGAAGCTTTATGAGGCTCTTGAGGGTAACCCTGTTACAATTCGTTTCCTTGATCCACCACTTCACGAGTTCGTTCCAACAACTGAAGAGGATATCGCTGCACTTGCAGAAGCACAAGGCAAGACAGTTGACGATATTAAGAATATCATCGCTTCACTTCACGAGTTCAACCCAATGATGGGTCACCGTGGATGCCGTCTAACAGTAACATATCCTGAAATTGCAGTAATGCAAACAAGAGCTGTTATTCGTGCGGCTATCGCAGTTAAAAAGAACCATCCAGACTGGGACATCGTTCCTGAAATTATGATTCCACTTGTTGGTGAATCTAAAGAGTTTGTATTCTGCAAGAAGCTCGTTGTTGCAGCTGCTGATGAGGAAATCTCAAATGCAGGCGTTGAGCTCAAGTATGAAGTAGGTACAATGATGGAAATTCCACGTGCTTGCTTAACAGCTGACGAAATTGCAAAGGATGCTGAATTCTTCTGCTTCGGTACAAACGACCTTACACAAATGACATTCGGCTTCAGCCGTGATGACGCTGGTAAGTTCCTAACAGCTTACTATGAGAGCAAGATTTATGAAAACGATCCATTTGCTAGAATTGACCAAAACGGCGTTGGTAAGCTTATGGATATGGCAGTTGGTATGGGTAAGACAGTTCGTCCTGACATGCACATCGGTATCTGCGGTGAGCACGGCGGTGACCCAACATCTGTTGAATTCTGCCACAGAATCGGCCTTTCCTACGTATCATGCTCACCATTCAGAGTTCCAATTGCTAGACTTGCTGCTGCGCAAGCTGCTATTAAGAACCCACGCAGATAATAGTAGAGCCTGTCAATAGCTGTGAAACCAAAATCACACGATAAAGTTTAATAAAATAAGGAGAGGACTTGTTCCTCTCCTTTTTCAATGCAGTAAATTTTTAAGGAAGAAAAGAGGGCATTACCCACTTTTCAATGTGTGATTTTTACACACGACCGAGTCCTCTGTCGTACACCAGTACGCCGACGTTGACTCGCTCGTGCATTTTCCCTACCTCTTGAAGGCTCTAATCAAAATTGGTGCGTATTGTCAGAAATAGTAATATTTTAGGGGGGAGGCTTGCTCCTCCCGATTTTATGTCAGGTGTAAAATTGTACGTGTGACCATTGATCACCATAAAAAAGAGACTCGGTAAGGCGGACTTCTCATAAGGATGTTTACCTGACACACGGTAGGGGCGAACTGCGTTCGCCCGCGTGAGACCACAGTTCCCCCTACGAACAAGAAAAAATTGTTCCGCAGAAAACAAATAATTATCCCCGACAGACTTTAAAAAATCTGTCGGGGATTATTATATTTTTATAACAAAAACTCCATATATCTGTCTTGTTTGGTATCTACATATTCAGGAATGATTTCCAAGGCATCTTTACACCCAATATTAAAATAAAAACTCACTGTTTCAACAGAGGGTATTGCAGAAATGAAAATTTTGTCTGCCTTCAATAGCCTTGCACAGTTACAAATTTCAAAAAACAGTTTTTTTCCAATACCTTTTCTTTTATATCTATCATCTACAAACAGCATGGTCATATTGGCATATTTTGCTGTTTTCCCTAATAAGCATCCATCTATAGAACAGAACCCAATTAAAATATCTTCATCAAACGCCGCAACAACAAAGCCGCCTCGTTCGATTTGTTGTTGCAAATATTGCGATATCCATTTCTTTTTTTCGAGGCTCCATTCACGCAGAATATGTGTATCGGTCGTTTTCCACTCGTTGTTGTCATGTATATATGTTTTCGTTATTACTTGATGATGACAAAAATCAAATAACAGTTCAGACACAATATTTTCAATAGTTAAAGTTATAATCTTTACCATATATGCATCCTTCGAATAAGTTGTTTTATCGCCAGTTTCGCCTTTGTATTACAAAGGCATAGGGCAAAGCCCATACCCCTAAAGATGCACGAGCCCTGAGGCTCCCTCCGGGAGGGAGCTGGCGCCGTAGGCGACTGAGGGAGAGCGCGTTACAATGAAGTTAGCGCAAAACTAAAGTCACGCAGGCTCCTTCCACCGCTAACGCGGTCCCCCTCCCTCTCGGAGGGAGGCTTTTACGGTGGCATCAATATACTCGCAGACACCCCGAAAATTCGTGTTGATTTGTTGGTTTGTAAACCGCAAGATTTTCAGATCATACCCTTCAAGTATTTCCGTGCGGAATTCATCCTTTTGCCTGCCTTCTTCGGTATAATGCTGTGACCCATCAATTTCTATGATTAGTTTGGCTTTGTGACAGTAAAAATCCGCAATAAAATTGTCTATGGCTTTTTGCCTTTGAAATCTAATTTCATATTTTGATAGGAAATCGTACCACAAATGATTTTCCTGCGGTGTTGCATTTTTACGAAGATTTCTTGCAAGAGTAATATTCTTTTCGTTGTAATCCAGCGACATACTTACTCCTCCAAAATTTTATCGTTTCCATTATATCACAAATCGGCAGAGAAAGCAAAAGTTATATTCCGACTGCGTCGGAGTGATATTATCGCTTACGCAATAGTGATATTGAAGCCTTACGGCTTCAGTGATATTTTATTCGCCTTCAAAACTCGCGAAGCGAATACCACTCGGCGCAAGCCGAATATCACTGCGAAGCAATATCACTCGCCGCAAGGCGAATAAAACTGCCCAACTTCCTTATGAGAAGTTGGGCAAACGAGTCTCTTTTTTTATTATTTAACAGTAACAACCTTATAGTCTTTCCATCCTTAAAGTCTTAAGCCTCCTTTGTGCAAAGGGAGGTGGGTTGCGATAGCAACTCGGAGGGATTGATTATTTAACTACTACAGATACCTTGTGTGTCTTTCGATCCTTAAAGTCTTAAGCCTCCTTTGTGCAAAGGGAGGTGGGTTGCGATAGCAACTCGGAGGGATTGATTATTTAACTACTACAGATACCTTGTGTGTCTTTCCATCCTTAAAGTCAGGAACGATAGTGCCATCAATTGCTTTTCCATCAACAGTAATATCAAGAGCGTCAGCCTTATATTTGCCGTTTGGATTTGAAATTGAAATTTCGTATGTAGCACCACGGAACTCACGTGTCATTGATGCCTTATCAAATGGAAGATGTGGGTCAACTTGAAGTCCCTCATATGTTGGACGAAGACCAACAAGATAGTTTTCCATAGTGTTTGTGTACCAAGCAACAGAGCCTGTAATCCAGCTGTATTCCATTTGATAAGCACTGTTTTTGTGCTCTGGACCAAAGTAACAGTTAGAGAACATATATGGTAGGCACTTGTTTTTAATTTCTGTATTATCGCCGATGATGTAGCCAGGTGCAATCTTCTTAAATAGCTCATAAGCCAGGTCAGCCTTGCCGTACTTAAGAAGTCCTAGAATCATCCAAATATTTGTGTGCGAGTAGATTGTTCCGTTTTCGCAAATACCTGGCTCCATAGAGGAGATACGACCGATGGTTGGGTCGAATTCCTTATAGGAAGGAGTGAGTAGTAGGTAACCAACAGGAGTTGCCATATGCTCATTCATAGCATTAATAATTGTATTAGCGCGTTCTTCAGATGCAACACCGGAAATAAGTGACCAGCATTGTGGCTCCATAAACATCTTTGCATACTTGTTTTCCTTTGAGCCAAGAGGTGAGCCGTTGTCTGTGTAACAGCGTCTGTACCATTCGCCATCCCAAGCATTATCGTTGATAGCTGTTTTTATAGCCTCTCTACGTGCAAGATAGTTTTGCTCCTTTTCGGGCATACCAAGGAATTTAGCAAGCTCAGCCATTTCAAGTAGTGCTTGAGCATAAGCGATAGAGAGCCATACACTCTCTCCGCGACCTTCCTTACCAACGCCGGTTAGTGAGTCATTCCAGTCACCAAACTTGATAAGAAGAAGGTTGTGCTCGCCCTTGTTTGATTCTAGGAAGTCAAGGGCTCTGTCCATATGACCAAGAACAGTAGCCTCGCCCTCGTCTCTAAATGGATATACCTCATTTAGGAACTCAACATCGCCTGTCTCGCGGAGATATGCGGTCAATGTAAACTCAAGCCAAAGAGCAGAGTCGGAGTATGCCTTTGTATCAACCGGGTTCCAACCACGAACAGCCATACCACTTGCGTATTGGTTTTGAATAGCCTCCTTTAGAATTTGCTTTGTTCTTTCATTCTTGAAGGAAACAACACCGAAGCCATGTTGAACAATATCGCGATAACCATTATAACCCCAACGGCACCAGGTAGCACCAAAGTGTGTTGCGTGCTTGCCCCAGAAGTTGATAAGACGGTCAAAATGCTCGTCATTAGTTGTAATGTGGTTCTTTGAATATAAGTCCTTATAGTATTTTTTTGTAGCCTCAAAGTACTCGTCTTGTGTGCCGAGGTATTTTTCAGCCATTTTTACGCTATCGTCCTCACATTCGCCTGCACCTAAGATGAGTGAAATATCCTTGTTCTCACCTGCATCAAGTGTAATATCAAAGCGAAGAGAGCAGATTGTAGCATTTGCAGAGCCGATGGAGTTGTAGCTAACGCCATCGCGAACTACTTGAGGAGATGCGATTGTGCCGTATTCACCAATAAATACGTTTTGGCAGCCCTCGCTACCTGTAATCTTTTCGTCAGCAACCATAAATGCAGTTAGGTAGTTGTGAGGCTTAATGAATGGGTGCTTGTTCATATAGAAGGTGTTTCTTCCCTCGTCAAAGCGAGTGCCACGATACATAGTGTCGCCATAGCTATCGAAGCCCCATTTGAATTTGAATTGGATTTGGCTATATGTAAAGATGGAGTAGGAGCGCTTCTTTGAGCCTTCGTTCTTTACTGATAATTTCCAAATTTCGCAAGCATCGTTGCCGGTTGGCACAAATAGACGCAATTTTGCCATAGTGTCACAGGTTTTATTCTCAACTATTGTGTAGCCAAGACCTTGTGTACATTTGTAGCTTTGGTATGGGTGGCAAACAGGCTCCCAGTTGAGAGTCCAAAATTCGCCAGTTTCGTTGTCACGAATAAAAACAAGGCGGTTGTAAAGGTGGTTCTTGCCAAAAACATCGTAGTCGCAGATACGACCAACGCCTGTGTAAAGCTGAATGCCCTCCGTGCCGTTGATTTGGTAGTCGAAGCAGCCTATACCCGTTTGGTGAACATTTGCATAGCACGCATCGTTAAATAAAAAGTTGTCAAATGGACGAGGAGTGTTAGGGGATGTAATTATAAACTCGTCGCCACTTTCGTTAAAATAACCGTATTTGTATTCCATAATAAAGGTCCTTCCTTTTATAATAGTTGATCATCAGGTGTTACTCTCTCGCCAGAAAGCAACTTGTCAATAGCTAAATAAACCTTGCGGAGCTGGGTCATTGATGCGGTGTAGTCATAAATTGGCTCCTTCCAAGTAACGCTTCCGTCCTCGTTTAGATTACCGCTTTCAGCCTTCTCAAAGGCAAAGTTTACATCAATTTTATAATATGTGTATCGCACTACAACACCATCATTTCTAAATGCGGTAATTGAGTACACTATATTATCGTCTTTTTCGTAGACTGCCATTTCCTCACTCGTCATAGTATTAAAATCGTCTATGAATGGGTAGTAAAGGAAATAAACATACAGGTTTCTGAACCAGTTTTTGTCATAAGAAATTTCAGCATTAGGATTATCTACAAATGAAAGCCCAGAATTTTGTGCCTTGACAGACAAAATCTCGTCAGTTTCGTTGTAGGTGAGAATAAAGGTTTCTTCATTGTGTTCGCCTGTGTCCTCATTCTTTAAAGACTTTATAATGATTTTATTAAGACCGGGCGCATCCTCCTTTGCGTTTTTACAAAGGGTTTCATAAAAGCCCGAGGTAATAGAGGCTTTATCTGTCCATTTTATAAGAGAATAGGAGTCCTCCTTTAAAAATGGCATATTATCTCCCTTAACCTTAACTATTAAGTCGTCGCTGAAGTACTTGGATAAAACATAATAGTAGCCGTCAATCTCTTGACTGACGTAAAGTGCAGGCTCCTTTTGCTTGTATGCAGGAGAGGCAAAGGCTGCGTTTTCTGCAAATTTTGCGTTGATTAGATATTTTCTATCGCCATCGCTAAGACCAAATTTAGCCAAGTCCTCTGCAGTTGGAGATATAGCCACAACCTCGTCGCCGGAAAAAGCGGTGTAGAGGAGTGTGAAAACATCATTTATATAAGAGGTGGATGCAACGGTTGTCATAACCTTGCCAGCCTCATTTTTGGGATAAACAGCCTCAAAGCTTACCT
This sequence comes from Clostridia bacterium, assembly GCA_017472695.1. GTDB lineage: Bacteria > Bacillota > Clostridia > Oscillospirales > CAG-272 > RGIG2000. The sequence goes on from JAFUOQ010000010.1 coordinate 81,903, forward strand.
CTGTGCCCTCCTTTTCCTTTACCCTAATTGTAATAATAGAAGAAAGGAGCGAGTCCTTTGAAGAATAAATTTCAAAGCTATCTATTCCTAAAAGTGCCGCAGTTGAATCAACAAAAAATGTGTTTATAGAAGGGGAGAGATATTGAAGCATCGACATTGTAGAATAGGACTGCAAGTCGGAGGCGAGCTTATAAACGTGGTTGCGCCCCTCAATATATGCGTAGTATGTGTTGTCGGAGGAGTTGGTTTTATTACCAATCCTTACAGTATAGGATTTTTCCTCACCCTTTTCTTTGAAATGAAGAGTGTATTTGGTTTTACAGCTACTGTCAACGCCATAATCAGCTAGCTCCTCATCGGGCACCTCTCTTATAGGGTCCTTTGTCGTTACAGTACATAGATACATACGAAGCATTTCAAAGCTAGTTGCGTTTATGGAAATATTTTTGTGCCCATCAATGCGCCAAACGTATTTTGCATTGCCCTCATCCCATACAGGCGTAAAGGAATAGCTACCTGTTTCGTTTTGAATATCTATTCTTAAAACATCTTGGTTTTCTATGAGAGGATAGGCAAGATGTGCAGCATTTCCAAAGACATCCTCGCCTTCCCAAACGTCGAAAGCGGGCTCATCCTCGTCGTCGCGAGAGGTCAGTATAACAATAAGCACAAGGCTGCCGATAAGCGACAGTAGAACCACACCTAAAATTACAAATGTGACAATTGTTTTTGTTGCGACCGAAGAGCCGGACTTGACGGTGGCTTTTGCATCTGTGGTTTTTATTTGTTGGTTTTTACTCATCTGCGCTTTCTCCTAAATATAACGATAAAGCCGATAATAAGAGAGATAGCAGGTAGGATAGTCATAGAAGAGACGAAAATAGAGATTGATTCCGAGGAGTTGATATCTAGGTCATAGCTATTAAACACCTTGAATTCAACATCAGTAGGATAAATCTGCTGACTTGTAGTTGCGCGAATTAGTGAACGTAAAATTTGAGTGTTTACAGAGCAGTTGACAATATGGTCGTCATCTGCAAAATCACCACCGGCACAAACCATAAGGTATGAGCTGAAGTCGACATTACCTTGGTTTCCACCACCTTGGTTAGCAACAGTATTAACCGTGTTTGTAACAGACATTAAGGTCGCATTTTTAACGGATGCAAGGTTGGTGGTTTTGATTATTGATTCGGTTTGAGTAAAGGTTTGGTCACCGGTATTTGCGTTTTCTGGTAGCTTTTCTGCATCTATTGTCAAGTAGATGGAATTATTATATACAGGCTTGTTGCTTGATGCGGGAAGAGAAGGGAAATATGCGCTTGTAGCCTCGTTGCTTGGTACACTTGCCTCATATCCGTCGGAAACTGAATTATATGCATCAGTAACTCTTTGCGTGTGAACATTTACACCGCCCCAGTTCTTCAAAAAGCCGTAGAAATTGTTCATTTCACCATATGAAAGGTTGGAATCAAGGAAGGTCATAATAGTTCCATCCGTTGAAAGATAGCCCTCAAGCAAACGAATTTCGCTCTCCTCAAAATCAAATTGTGGCTCGTAGATAACAAGAGCACGAGCGTCAGATGGGAGCTTCACTCTCTTTTCTAGCTGGCTCAAGTATACATTTGAAGCTTTATTATCGCAATCAAGAGCACTGCATTCAAAGCTGATAGGCAAGCGTATTTGTTTGTTGCCAAACGCATCTACAACCTCGGTGAGCTTTGTCTGCTCGCTATTTATATCAATGCCCCAATCCCACATAGGACTGTATTGCTCTCCACATTCATTACAAATATATATTTTTTCAGAAAGGTCAATTGCACGATATTTGTAGCCTGCATTTATGTATAGCTGTGCAAGATTTGTAATAGTAACTGCTTGAGCTGGCTCGCCCTCACTGGTTATAACATTGTCAAAGCCCTCGTCGTGGTTTACAACAAAATAAACAGTAGGCTCGTCGTCAGAGGTTAAACGGATTGACGCCTCGACTAGCTTCACCTCTCCATTATAAGCAAAAAGTGAGTAGTTGGAGTCGGCAATATAAAAGTCACCAGCCTTTAAAAGCTCGAATTGAGTGAGCTTCTCACCCTCTGGCACCTCAACGTCAGTACGCATAACGATAACGCAATTGTCAGTGATTCGTTGGTCGCCTGAAGCTAGCTTGAATTGGTTCAAGAATTTATTATCGTCGCTTGAATGGTAGGAAACAGTGATATTGTCTAGCTTTTCTGCAAGCTGTGTTGCAGTTTGGTGAACATAAGCAAGACCAACTGCACCATCGACAGAGGAGTAGTCGCTCTCTATCTTATCCTTTGCCGCTAAAAAGACGATTTCAATTTCAGCATTTTTGTTTATTTGCTCCATAGCTGAAATAAACTCGTCAGATGCAGAGTAAATTTGCTCGTCAGTCATATCGAAATACCAGTTAAAGCGCTCGGCAAGAACTGAAACTAGCGCATTAAATACAAGAATGATAGCAATAAGAATTGCTAAAAAGCCCGCTAAAACTGCACCGTATTTCATTTTTCTTTTGTTTGAAAATTTCTTTAAAAAGTCCATTGTAGCACCCCCTTTTATGATAGACGGCGCGCTTGGAACACACGCTCGCTCAAAAATAGGAAAATGCCTGTTACGGAGATATAATAGATTAGTGCGCTTATGTCAAAATATCCGTAAACAAACGCATCAAATCTAGAAAAAATTGATAGCCAGTCGATTATGTATCTCACAGCATAAAGGCTGTCTGCATTTAAAAGATTGCCAATACCATTTATAACAAGAAGACCAAATAAAGCACCAACAGTTAAAACGGCAGAGGCAAACATATTTTCAGTCAATGTGGAAATAAATATGCCTATCGCAATAAAGCACATGCCAACCAAAATTAGAGCAATTAGGTTACCTATAAGCATAGCAACATTAGGCCCACTTGCACCATCTGGAGTGAAGGTAGGCAAGAAAAGAATGATAAAGTTAAGGCAGGAGAGGGCAAGATAAATAATAAACATAGTGAAAGCGCCCAAGAACTTGCCTATAACTATTGAAAATATCGAGTTAGGAGATGTCAAAATAAGCTGATCAGTCTTTGTCCTTCTTTCATCGCTAAAGCTGCGCATAGTAAGAATAGGTAAAAAGATTATCATAAGGAAAAGAATGATAGAGAAGTAGCTTGACGTGTCAGAGGTTGGCTCGTCCGCTAAAATTGTAGTGATGGAAAAAACAAAGCTCGATATAACAAGTGCAACAGCAAGAAAAATATAGCCTGTTACAGTTGTAAAATATGAGTGCATTTCCTTTTTGTATATTGCAAGCACTACTTGTTTTCTCCTTTCTGTTCGTCAATAAGCTTGATAAATAGATCCTCAAGTGTAATTTCAACGCCCTCCATAGCCATAATAGGCCAGCCCTTTTCAGCGAGAGCACGGAAAAGCATTTTTCTTATGTCAACCGAGCCTGAATACTCAATTATGTAGTTGAAGGCATCGCCCTCGCGTGTGCCATCCTGCGTTACGCGAGTAACACTGTGAATACTCTTTAATAGATTTATAACCTCCTTGTTAGGACCGGAAATCTTAACACGGAAGCGATTGTTTTGACCAAGAGTTTGGTTGATTTGAGAGGTTTTTTGGTCTGCGATAATTTTACCCTCATTAATTATAAGGATTCTGTCACAAATAGCTTGAACCTCTGGCAAAATGTGAGTTGAAAGAATAACCGTATGCTCCTTACCAAGAGAACGGATAAGGTTTCTCATCTCAATTATTTGCTTTGGGTCAAGTCCGACAGTTGGCTCGTCAAAAATAATAACCTCGGGGTTGCCAATGATAGCACCAGCAATTCCAACCCTTTGCTTATAACCCTTTGAAAGATTTTTTATAAGACGATTTTTAACATCGTAAATCTTTACAAGCTCACAAATTTCTGTAAGGTGTGCCTTTTTGTTGAAGTCACAGCCCTTTAAATCAAAAACAAAGGAAAGATATTCCCAAACGGTCATATCAATATATAATGGTGGTTGCTCCGGCAAAAAGCCTATTTTCCTTTTCACCTTCATAGGCTCTAAAAACACATCAATTCCGTCAACTAAAACAGTACCGGAGGTTGGGGAGATATAGCCTGTTATAATGTTCATTGTAGTCGATTTACCGGCACCGTTAGGGCCAAGAAAGCCGACTATCTCTCCTTTTTTGATAGAAAAGGAAACATCGTCAAGAGCATATTTGTCACCGAATTTTCTAACTAAATTATTGATTTCTATCATGATTTCTCCTAAATCATGCGTATAATACGCGTACATAATATTACAATTTAAAGTATAACATATATAATATAAGAAATCAATAACAATATCTTACAAAAAATATTTTTTCATTTGCTTTTCACTTTGTTGACACAAGAATAAATAAGTGGTAAAATGAGTTATATAACGAGATGTAAGGTGGATATGCTATGATATATAAATCCATAGATGAGCTAATAGGTCATACTCCTCTTGTTGAGCTTTCAAATTTGGAAAAGGAGCTATCTCTTAAAAGTAAATTAATTGCTAAAATTGAGCTTTTTAATCCTGCTGGCTCCTCCAAGGACAGGGTAGCCAAGGAAATAATTGATAGCGCAGAAAATAAGGGCTTAATCAAGGTGGGAGATACTATAATTGAAGCAACCTCTGGCAACACAGGAATTGCCCTTGCTATGATAGGCGCTTCACGTGGATATAAGGTTGTTATTGTTATGCCAGACTCTATGTCAAAGGAAAGAATTTCTATAATGAAGGCATATGGTGCAGAGGTTATTTTAACACCCGCAAGGGATGGAATGAACGGGGCAGTGTCAAAGGCACAAGAAATAAAAGAAAATACAGCTGGTGCATTTATCGCTTCACAATTTGAAAATATGTCAAATCCAGAGGCACATTTTCTCACCACAGGGCCTGAAATTTATGAAAGCACCGAGGGACGTGTCGATATTTTCGTTGCTTGCATAGGCACAGGTGGAACAGTTAGTGGCACAGGAAAATACCTAAAAAGCAAAAATCCAAGCATAAAAGTATATGGCGTTGAGCCGGAATATTCACCACTTATCTCGAAGGGAGTGGCGGGAAAGCATAAAATTCAAGGCATCGGCGCAAATTTCATTCCTGCAACCTATGATAAAGAGATATGTGACGAAATAATCACAGTAAAAGACGAGGATGCATACGATTTTGCAAGGCTCATTTCAAAAAAAGAGGGCATCTGTGTCGGAATTTCGTCTGGTGCAGCAATCTGTGCAGCCGTAGAGCTAGCAAAAAAAGAGGAAAATAAAAACATAGTAGTTTTACTCCCTGACACTGGTACAAGATATTTATCAGAGGGACTTTTTGACTAAATATACTTTATTTTCGCTCGAAAGTATGATAAAATAAAATGACTAATGAAAACGGAGGAAAAATATGGCTTCCTATGGAATAATTTTCGACCTTGATGGCACTCTTGCTTATACGCTTGAGGATATAGCTACTGCTGTTAATAACACACTTTCAAAGCTCGGTTATAAAACACGCACCAAGGCAGAGGTTCTTCAGTTTGTAAACAACGGCGCGCGTGAGCTTATTCGCCGTGCACTCCCTAAAACGGTTCAAGATATTGAATTTATTGTCGATAGCGCTCTTGATGTTTATGGCGAGGAATATAGCAAGTGTTATCTTGAAAAAACTCAAGCATATGAGGGAATTGCCGAGGTTTTGACGGAGCAAAAAAAGAATGGCGTAAAGCTAGCAGTACTCTCAAATAAGCAGGACGAGTTTGTAAAAAACATTATTTATAGCTTGTTTGGCAAAAAGCTCTTTACAGTTGTTCAAGGACAAGCAGGCATGCCCACAAAGCCAGACCCAGCCTCTGCACTTTTTATATGTAAGCAAATGGGAGTAAAGCCGTCTAACTGTATATTTGTTGGTGACTCCGATGTTGATATTAAAACTGCGCAAAATGCACAAATGACATCTATTGGTGTCGCTTGGGGCTATCGCGAAAGAGAAGTGCTTGAGAAGGCACAAGCGAATTTTATTGTTGAAACTCCAGCGGATTTGTATAATATACTCAATGAGCAAATCTCAAAAATAAAGCAAGCTGCAAAATCAAAGAAATAAAAAGGAGTCGCAAACGCGACTCTTTTATTTTTTGACATTTATGTTTTGTAGGGAGGGACTTGCTCCGCTAGTTTTTAATAATTGCAAAATTCACAAAAAATTAACATTTGAGCGCGGTTTGTATAAAATCAACAAATTTTACCAAAAACATATTTTTATTAAACTCCATCAAAACCCAAGCCACTATTGGCTTCTTCAAAAGTCGTTACAAGGATTAAAAATTTTACTTTAATTAAAAAACGCATTAATTTTGTGCATTTTTAACAAAACCTATACATTTTTTTTTTTTTTTTTGTTCAACTTGACAGTTTTCCACATGTGTGTTAATATTATATAACAGTATTTTATTAATATAAGGAGTATATTATGAAAAGAAAAATTTTTCTCGGCATTTTAATAGTGATAGCGGTTATGTGCTTATTTGCTATTTCCATTAGCGCTACTGAAATCAACGGCGTGCATTATTCGTTGGACGACAACTCGTTAACAGCAGAGGTATCGCGTGACAACCAAACTGCTACAACAGCAGTAGTTACAATCCCATCAACTGTTGAATACGGTGGCAAAACCTACAAGGTAAATTCTATTAAGTACGGTGCCTTTGAGGGCAATACCTCAATTCAAGAGCTTCGCATTTTGAGTGAGTATATCACAATAATTCCTTCTGGTATGATTGCAAATACTTACACAAATACAGAATTTACAAAAATTTATGTTGATTTTTCAAGAATTACAACAATCAATCAAGCTGGATTTAACCCATCAAACCAAACTAACGGCAATAACCCACAAGAAAACCCATTCTATTTCTACGATGCAAAAGCGTTTTTGGAGGATGGTAGCGACGTTGTAGTTGAATGTCCTGATTTTTCTAACTGCCAATCAATTGGTCAAGCTGCATTCCAAGGTGCTAAATTTAAAGATCTTGTCATTCCTGAGGGATGCGAACTTTCAACAGGCGGTCAGCAGTTTAGACAATCAACAATAGAAACGCTTAAAATTTTGGGATCAACAACACGTGAAAAAATCGGAACCTATAGCTTTGAAGGATGCGCAAATTTAAAAACGATAAGGATTGAATCCCCTGTTACCGAATATGCTTCAAACGCATTTACAAAATCATCAGCGATTGATGAAATTTACATTGATCTATCACAAACAAAGACTGTTGGCAACTGTGCATTCACATGGTCAACAGCATACGACCAAGGCAACACAACAACTCAATGGTACAATCTCAAGGGTGAAAAGATGGTTGACCTTTCAAGCATGGAGAATTTTACCGGTAATTATGGCGCATTTTCTTCATCCAACATCGGCTCTGCTGAAAAAATCGTTTGGCCAACTGCTATTAAACAGCTATCTAACCAAACGTTTAGAAGATGTAATATAGCTGTACCTATGTACTTTAATGCAGCAGAGGGCGTTACTCTTTCTATTGGTAGCTATGTAATGGATGGTAATACTCCTCCTATCGTTGTATTGGGCGAGGGCGTTACAACATATGATGGTGGTGTTAAAGATACAATATTGGTTTCGCTTGCTGAATCGATTACTTTTGGAACAACCGCACTTGATTCCAGTGGTAAAGGAAACGCCTCAGGCTCCACATTCTACTACAAGGCAACCTCATCTGATGTTTCAAACGCTAAATTCACATCAGTAATTATTTCTGATGCAACTGTGCAAACATTTAAGGGCTGTGGTCTTATAGCAACAGCAACTCCTGTTGATGGTGAAAAGGTTACATTTAATTATTACGAGCATAAATATAATGAAGTTCCTGATAACACAGTTTGTCCTGCTGGCTCAATTATGATTTATACTTGTATCGGCTGTGGTGATTCATACAGCGTAACTGATGAAGAAACTTATATATCTGACACACACGAATTCTCACTTGACAATGGCGCAACAATAGTTAATATCGTTTATGAAAACGGCAACTATTACTCAAACGGAATTATAACAAAGAAATGTGCATTTTGCGACGCCGAGACAACTCCAGATGTTAAGGTTGAGTCATATTCACCATTGTTTGTAGCACTTGGCTACTCAATGTCAGAGGATAATGCAAGCGTTAAGTTTATTTCACACTCTGTTCAAGCAAACACAAAGGCAATTGATGAGTATAAAAAGATAACAGGCAAAAATATTGAGTATGGTGTTTTAGCTGCAATCGCAACAGATGATGGTGAGCCACTTGAAATTGTTGATGGCGTGGTTAAAGCAAAAGCAAATGCAGTTATGGCAAAAATGACTGGCACAGAATATTCAAAGATTACCATTAAATTAAATGGTGTTCCTGAAAATGTCGCTGTTAACTGTAACGCATATATCGTAGTTGATGGCACTATTAAGTATCTCTGCAACGATGAAATTTTAGACAAGGCGGTTGCAAAAATAATTGTTGCTACAACAGAGCCTGAAACAACTGTAAACGACGAAGAATAATTTAAAAACAAAAAGAACTGCGTTTGCGGTTCTTTTTTGTGAAAATCACTTTTTATTGCGTCATTCCGAGCTGTGCCGAGGAATCTGCTATATAGTTTCTTTGCTTGTGAGTTAAAAACACCCTGCCAATTGGCAGGGTGTTTTACTAAATCCAAATTTAAATTATTTAACTTCAGCCTTTGCACCAGCATCTGTAAGTTGCTTTGCAATGTCTTCAGCTGTTTCCTTAGAAACTGCTTCCTTAATTGTCTTTGGAGCGCTCTCAACAAGCTCCTTAGCTTCCTTAAGACCAAGACCTGTAAGCTCTCTTACAACCTTGATAACGTTAAGCTTGCTTGCACCTGCTTCAACAAGTACAACGTCAAACTCTGTCTTCTCCTCAACAGGAGCAGCAGCAACAGCAGCACCAGCAACTGCAACAGGAGCAGCGGATACGCCAAATTCTTCCTCAACTGCCTTTACAAGGTCAGCAAGCTCAAGAATTGAAAGTGTTTTGATTTCTTCAAGAATATTAGTAACTTTTTCGTTAGCCATGATAATTTATCCTCCGTAATTTAGATAATATAATTTTTAATTTAATTTACATTTTTTAAAGTAATGTTAAACTTATTCAGCAGCAGCCTCTGTGCCATTCTTTTGGTCAATAACTGCTTGGATAGCACGAGCAAAGCCAGAGATAGGACCTTGGATGCTACCGAGGAATCTTGCAAGAAGAACTTCCTTAGAAGGAATATCAGCAAGAGCCATAACTGTGTTTGCGTCAACAACTGCGTTCTCAAGGAAACCACCCTTAATTTCAAAGGTTTCAACCTTGTCAGCATATTCTTTTGCAATTTTTGCAGGAGCAACAGGATCGTCATAACCGATAGCGATAGCGCTCATACCGTTAAGATTTTCCTTCATTGCTGCATAGCCAACCTCATCACAAGCACGACCAATAAGAGTATTTTTAATTACCATATAGTCAACGCCTGCTTTTCTGAAAGCGGCACGCATTTTAGTATCATTTTCAACTGTGATACCTTGGTATTGAACAAGAACACCACTCTTTGCCTTCTTGATTTTTTCAACAAGCTCAGCAACAACGGCTTTCTTTTGTTCAAGAACTGAATTACTTGGCATAATAACCTCCTTGTAAATTTCCGGCAGGAAAAAGAAAAAATCTTTTTAGGGTAAAGCATAAAATATCCATACCGAAAAAAGATTTATTAACTATAAAATTATATAAATTCTTCCTCGGCAGGGAGCATAAATGCAATTACCGTGACCTGCTGTCTTTGGATTAGCCTCAACATTATAGCATAGGAAATATGCTTTGTCAAGTACTTTTTTAAAAAATTATTTTTGCAATTTTCTCAAGTCGTTTCCTGTGAATAATTTGATGTTAAATTCACCAAACAAACGACTTGTGATTCTGTCGTGATATTTGCTTCTTATTTCCTTTGAATTTAGGTTTGTGCTTGCAATTATAGGAAGGTTTTTATTTAGTCTCGTGTTGATTATATTATATAGATAAGCCACAGTAAAGGAGTTTACAGCCTCCGCGCCAAGGTCATCAATAATTAATAAATCACAATCTAAATATTTTTGTGAAACAGGCTCCCCATCACCAAAGCGGTCTCTGAAGTGGTCATTATCAAAATCAAAAAAGATATTTTGTGCTGTTTCATAAATTACATTGTAGCCCTTTTCAATAAGTGATTTTGCAATAGCGGTTGATAAATGAGTTTTGCCAAGACCTGTGCCGCCAACAAATAAAATGTTATCCTTTACAGTCGCAAAATCGCGCACATAATTGGTTGCATAGTCTAAAAGCTGACCCATTTCCTCCTTGTTTTCATAAAGATCGAGAGAAAAGGCTTCAAAGCTCTGTGTTTTTATGAGATTTGAAATGCCAGAAAGCTTAAATTGCTCCTCAATCAACCTGTTTTTGTAGCAGGAGCATAGCTTTCCATTGTGAACGCCATAGTCCTGACAAAGCTCACAATCATAGTGCAAATCTGTATAGCTCTCGTCAAAACCGCGAGAAGCGAGCATAATCGCACGCTCTCTTTGTAATTCAAGATTGCGCTCTCTTAAATTTTTGATTCTTTCATCAAGCCCGTCCTTGCCGGCAAGAGCGCAGGACATAATAGACATACCGGTTTGAGAAAGCTCCTTGTCGATGGTTTTAATTTCTGGAAGCTTGGAGTAAACCTCTGCGAGCCTTGTATCGCGCAAGTCTTCGTTTCTTTGACGCTTGCTTTCAAATTCTTCATTTATTTTATTAATAACATGTTTTGAAAAGCTCATTTTTTGCTCCTTTCCTTGATTCTTTCGCTAGAGCGCTTGAGTGCCGCCTCAAAAAAGTCGTCTGTATCAAACGACGACATATTTAATTTATCCTTGTGACTCTTTATTGATTTTTCGGCATCCTCAACGGTTTTGATGCCTGAAGCATGCCAATTCTCAAGAATTTTGTTTGTGTAGCTCCAATTAGCACCCTTTCCCGAGTCAACTGAAATCTCGTATGCACGTTTGATTAAATCATAGCTTAATTTTAGAGCTACCCAGTTTTCAAAATATGATTTTTCTTTGCTGGTAAACTCGCGCCCGCCGACACCGAATAGCTTTCTTATTTTATATTCAAGCGAGCGTTTGTTGCGTCTTGCCGCAAAATGGCTCTCTAGCTTTTCGTAGGTGTCAATGCCCTCGTCATAGAGGATTTTTGTGGTTTTTCTTATGTATGCCCAGTTTGTGGTTTTGTTTTCCACGCAATAAGCAAGGAGCATAAGAATATAATCGTCTGTTAGCTTATATTGGCTCTTGATATGTAAGAGAGAATTGTAGTCGGTAGGGGTGAAATCCTTTTCAAGCACATTTTGTGCACAATCAGCAAGCATTTTAAAGTCGGGGTAATTTCCCAAAAGCTTGGTGATTTGCGCACCTGTATATGACGGCATAGAATTGTCAGTCTCACTAACTGCGGAAACAACCTCAGGCGCGATTTCTAATCCGTCTATTTCAATTATTCCGTTTTTTGCCCAAAACTCAAGAGCACTCAAGGTATCATTAATTTCAAGTCCTAGCTTTTCACAAAGCATAGGCAAAGCCTTATCAAAATCATTAAAATAACCCGAAAAAACAGAAATTCCAAGGATAACCTTTGCTTCTACTTCGGATGCATCCCTTACAAGGTCAACAGCATTTGCAGGAAGATTGATTATACTGCCTGCATATTTTATAGAAATCTTCATTGTTTTCTCCGTTAGCTTGGATATGCGTTAAGTGCCTCGTCAGCGCTTGCGCCGTCCAAAAATTCATAGTATCCCTGTGCGCCTATCATTGCGGCATTGTCGCCACAAAGAGAGAGCTCGGGTGCATAAAATGTTACATCTGTGCCGTTGCATAGCTCCATAAGAGCGTGTCTGATGTGAGAGTTTGCACTAACTCCGCCTGCTAAAACAATCTTGTCATAGCCTGTTTTGATTAGCGCATCGTGTACCTTTTGCTTGATAGCCTCTGTAATTGAGAATGTTACCGATGCTGCGACGTCCTCGCGAATAATTTGCTCACCCTTTTGATTTTTAGTATTTAGGTAGTTAATAACAGCAGTTTTAAGCCCACTAAATGAAAAATCAAGCGTTTCCTTGTTTATACTTGGCGAAGGAAAGGCAATTGCGTACTTATCTCCTTGACTAGCAAGCTTGTCCATCATAGCACCACCGGGGTAAGGCAAGCCCATAACACGACCAATTTTGTCAAAGCATTCACCAACTGCATCATCACGGGTTGAGGCAATTTCCTCGAACTCTGTGTATGATTTTACATCAAAAAACGATGTGTGACCGCCCGAAACCACGAGCGACAAAAATGGTGGCTCAAGCTTTTTGTGAGTTAAGTAATTGGCGGCAACGTGACCCCTTATGTGGTCAATCGGCACAAGCGGAATATTGTTTGCATAGGCAAGTGATTTTGCAAAATTTACACCCACCAAAAGCGCACCGATAAGCCCGGGACCATTGGTTACAGCAATTATATCAATATCCTTGATAGTTACGCCTGCAACATCTAAAGCCTCATAAGTGATTTTTGATATAGCCTCAATATGAGCACGGCTTGCGATTTCCGGCACTACTCCCCCGTAAAGCGCGTGAATGTCGACCTGCGAGGCGATAATATTTGATTTTACTTCCCGACAACTATCACTCATTTTAACAACCGCACAAGCGGTTTCGTCACACGAGGACTCAAAGCTTAAAACTAACATTATCGCATTCTCCTTTATTTATAATTCCAAATTCATTAGTATAGCGTTTTCCACAGGTAAGGAATAATGATTTTTAGACACTCCTACCGCCAAAAATCCAAATTTCTTATATAAATTGATAGCGGATGCATTTGACTCTCGCACCTCTAAAAATAATTTTTTAACACCGTTTTTCTTGGCGAAATCAAGCAAGGCGTTAATTAGCGCAGTGCCAACACCCTTGCAGCGCGCCTTTTTTGTCGTAGCGATGTTGACAATCTGGCACTCGTCAAGAATTCGGGTAAAGCTGATGTATCCAACAAGCTTGCCCTCGTCCTTGGCAACGAAAAAGTGCCAAATAGGGTTATCTATATACTCTAAAATATCGCTTTCCTTGAAAGGAGTGGAGAAGCACTCTGATTCAATTTTTGCGACACAGTGCGCATCTTTTTTTGAAATCGACTCAATATTTAGTAAGCTTTTCATATTAATAGCCAAACTTACCAGAAAGGCTGTCGTCGTCCTTGATCCAGTCGCCAACAATAACCTCGGTGAAGTCTGTTTTTGTGTTTCTGATTATAACCTTTGAGATGCCTGCGTTTATGATTTGACGCTTGCACATCATACAGCTGTTCATTCCACCAATTATTTCCTCGGTTTTTGGATCAGTACAGCACATATAAAGGGTTGCACCTAGCATTTGCTCACGAGATGCGGCAATGATTGCGTTTGCCTCTGCGTGTACGCTTCTGCAAAGCTCATATCTTTCTCCCTTTGGAATTCCAAGACTGTCGCGATAGCAGGAGCCAAGCTCATTGCAGTTAACGCGACCTCTTGGCGCACCATTGTAGCCTGTTGAAACGATGACGTCATTTTTTACAATAATAGCGCCGAAGCGACGGCGAAGACAAGTGCTTCTTTCTGATACGGTTTGTGCAATATCTAGATAATAATTGTGCTTTGATACTCTTTCCATAATAAGCTCCTAAAATAAGTAGATATGATAACTAATTAATTGAAATCAAATACGACCTTGCCACTCTCGTCAAGCTTCAAAACAGCATCGAAGCTTTTTCCGTTCTTTGAAACAAAGCCTTGAATTTTACTTGTTTTGCCGGTTGCAAGTAGCATTTTTACATTTGATAATGAAATTACGCGCTTGCAAATTGATTTGTTGATTGAGAATTTACAGCCCTCCTTGTAGCCAGAACAGCCGTAACCGAATTTGGTTCTTACAACATCGCGCTCACATAGAGGACATTTTCCGACAACCTCGCCAAAAACTCCAATATTGGTGTCCTTTTCAGGCTCTGTGTCCTTTGATTTTTCAAAAACCTCGCCGATTTCCTTTTGGGCAAGCTTAACACTGTCATCAACTGTAATCTCACTTCTATATACCTTTTTGAGTGCCTGACCCATTTCGCTCGTCTTATATTTATCCATTATAATTCCAAGCTGGGAGAGTGCCTCAATAAGATATTCGCCGTCGGGCAAAATATAGTACGAGTCTTTTTTTAGCATAATATACGCGCTTTTGCACGCATTTTCTATAATTCCGGTTCTAGTTGCCTCTGTTCCAAGCTCCAAGCCCTCAAAAATAGCCTTGTAGTCCTCGTCGTCACTCTCGTCTGCATTAGCCTTATCCTCTTTAAATGGGTTTTTAAGGTAGTTATTTAGAGTTTCGATTGTGTAATGCTTTGGTGGAGTAGTTTCTTTTTCAACTGGCTTAAATAGGATATTTACCTTATCACCCTTGGAGAGCTTTGGCAAAATTTTATCCTTTTGAGTGTAATCATCAAACTTTGTCCAGCCTGCTTGAGTAATAACAGTTCCTTTAAGAACAAACTCCTCATAATCTCCCACCTTGATTTTGATTTCACTGCGCTCAATTTTACATTCCTCTGCACAGAATACAGCAACGAAACGGCGCAAAATCGTGGAATAAACCTGCTTTTCCTTGTCCGTCAAGCCTTTAGGGTCTGGTATTTTATAGGTTGGGGTAAGAGCAGAGTGGGATTCAATTTTTGAGTCGTCAAAAATTGATTTTGAAAATCTGAACTCGACAGGATACCCCATCTTTGCAACATTTGTAATGATTGATTTCATTTTGCCCTGTTCAGCAGTAGCTAGGTACTCGGAGTTGGTACGTGGATATGTCACATATCCCTCCTCGTAGAGCTTTTGAACGGTCGATAATGAGTCGTCCATTGACATCTTGTATTTTTTACCGAGATAGCTCTGCAATTTTGAGAGAGAAAACAATTTTGGTGGGGAGAGTGTGTCTTTTTTGGTCTTTACAGAGGTGACAATCGCGTCCACACCATTGTATTTTGTGCACTCGTCAAGTGCCTTTAAATACTCATCCTTTGTGAACTTCGTCTTAGAGGTTAAATCCACAAATTCGTCATTCGTTTTTTCGTGTGAGGAGATAACATAGTACTTTTGTGGTACAAAATTTCTTATCTCCATATCCCTGTCGTAAATTGCCTTTACGATAGGAACAATAACTCTGCCAACGCGGAGTAGCTTTCCGGTTTTCAAGGTTGCAAAGCGAGTCAGGTTAACGCCATAAAGCCAGTCGATATATGTTCTTGCAAAGCCCTCGTTAGCAAGAGAAATGTATTCACTTTCGTTCTTCATTTCCTGCAAGGCATCAGATATAGTTTCTGGCGTTTGGTCGGGTAGCCAAAGTCTAACAAAGCTTTTCTCACTTTCAAGCGCATGCTCAACGCAAAGGCGCACAATGATTTCACCCTCGCGGTCTGCGTCTCCTGCGTTTACTATTGTGTCAATGTTGGCTCTGTTACAGAGATATTTAATAGTGTTAAATTGCTTTTTAACTCCAGGGTCTATTTCTTTGTTTGCATTTCTTTTTAGGTTAAATTTGAATTTTTCGGGAAAGCAGGGGAGATTGTCCATTACCCATTTTCCTTGTGGATTGGGTGTATAATCCTCGATGTCGGCAAGGGAGAAAAGATGGCCAAAAACCCAAGTGACAACATAGTCACCACCCTCATAGTAGCCGTCACGCTTTGCCATTTTATCGTTTTGTATACGCGCAATACCCGCTAAAATGTTGCGCGCGAGCGATGGCTTTTCGGCAATTATCAGCTTCATTCTTTTTCTCCTTTCCCAATTTAAATTAATCCGACAAAAAATGTCGATACAAAATCATTTTATCACACTTAAATATAATTTTCAAGTATATACATAAAATAATGCACGGCTAAAAACCGTGCAGTTTTTATTTTTTTAATTTTTCTCTCGTCCCGTCTGGGCGCTCGATAACTGTGTTGCCAAGAGTTGCGCGCAGATTTCTGCGATAACCCTCTAAATATTCCTCATAAAGAGCTTTTTGCTCGGCAAGCTCCCCGTCAGTTAAGCCCTCTGCCTTCTTTTTCTTGGCAAGAAAATTTATTCTATCAATCTTTTTCTTTTCCATAGTCAATCTCTCAATCTAATTCGGTTTTGCAAATGATTCCACCACCAATCACAACGTCACCGTCGTATAAAACAACGCTTTGACCTTGGCAAACGGCTCTTTGGGGCTCGTCGAAAACAACGCGCAAAAGTCCGTTTTCTATCCACGCCACGGCACTTTTTTCAATTTGATTGTATCTTATCTTGGCATAAACCTTTATTGGCTTGTCTATTGAATCAACTGCAATGAGATTTACATTGTCAGCCCATAATTCACGCGAGAAAAGATCCTCGTTTTCGCCAATTATGACCTCGTTTTTCTCCAAGTTCTTGCCACAAACGTACATAGAGTGGGAAAGAGCTAGCCCCAGCCCCTTTCTTTGACCGATTGTATATCTGATTATGCCCTTATGCTTTCCAAGAATTTTTCCTTCTTTAGTAACAAAATTGCCCACAGGGTAGGACTTTTTTGTATAATCCTCGATAAATTTGGCGTAATCTCCGTCTGGTACAAAGCAAATGTCTTGGCTCTCTTTTTTTGCGCCCAATTCAAGTCCACATTCGTAAACTATTTCGCGAGTTTTGGTCTTTGATTCGATGTTTCCTAATGGAAAAATTGCTCTGTCGATTTTATTGCGTGAAAGCCTATATAGTACATAACTTTGATCCTTTGAGAGGTTTTTAGCCTTCTTTAAAACTCGCCTGCCGTACTTTTCATCGAAATCAATTATTGCGTAGTGACCTGTTGCAATTGTGTCACAGCCCAGTGCCTCGGCAGCTTCAAAAAGCTTATCGAATTTGAGATGAAAATTGCATTCGATACAGGGGTTCGGTGTTGCGCCGTTTTCATATGCACTTATAAAATTTGAAATAACATATTTGTCAAATTCTCCGGAAAAATCAACCACGTGGTGGGGGATTTTCAAGCTTTCGCATATTCTTTTAGCGTCGTTTATATCCTCGTCTCCAACACATGAGGCACTTTTTTGAGAGTGCAAACGCATTGTAGCACCAACGCACTCATATCCCTCGTCTTTCATAATGCAAGCGCAAGCGGAGCTGTCAACTCCGCCGCTCATTGCTATTAAAACCTTTTTCAATTTAGAATACGTAAGTTCCTTTCTCTACCTTGTATTCCTTACCATCAATAATTATAGTAGTAGGAGATGGGGTAGTAATTTCATATCTAAAGCCGTCCCCCTCCTTATACCAAGCAGAGGAAACAGTTCCTTTTCTTGTTTCAATTTTTGCACTCAACCAGCTTAACTTCTTTGTAGGCATAGGAGCAATTACAACCTCCTCAAAGCCCGGTTTTTCTTCAACTGTCTTGATGCCGCAAGCAACGCCATAAACCCAGTCAGCCACACTGCCATATGCATAGTGGTTGAACGAGTTCATATCCTTAGACCAAAATTCGCCCTTGTCATTAACTCCGTCCCAGTGCTCCCAAATTGTGGTTGCACCTTGCTTAACTGAATATAGCCAAGAAGGATAATTTTCTTGTAAAAGCAGGTCATATGCTAGCTCGCTATATCCGTTGCTTGACAGCGCGTGAAGAAGATATGGAGTACCAAGGAAGCCTGTTGTTAGGCGTGCGCCATTATCCTTTATCATATCTGCTAACTGCTTTGCAACTGCTTTTTTGTTATCAGTCAAGCCAAAGTGAAGCGCAATTACGCACTCTGTTTGAGTTTTGTATTCCTTGTAGGTTTTTTTAATTTTTGCAAGAATTTTTTCCTTCAAGCGTTCGTATTTAACAACATTTTTGCCAAGGATTTTTCCAGTCTTGCAAACTATATCTGTTGAATAATAGTAGTATGCAGATGCCAAAAAGTCTTGGTCGGAGGCACCCTTGTATGAGCCTGCAGGAGCATCAATTCCGAGCCAGTCTGCAAAATGGTCTGTGCCTGTCCATAAATATTTGTCATTTGTTACATTAGTTATGTATCTAATGTATTCGCACATTGATTTATATTGCTTCTTTAAAATGTCAACGTTGCCATAGGTCAAATACATTTGATATGGGCAAATGGTTGAAGCGTCACCCCAACCACAGCGTGTCCATTCCTCACCCCAAACCTGAGGAATTACATTTGGTATGCCACCATCAGGATTTTGGTCGATTTTTAAATCTGTTAGCCATTTCTCAAAGAATTTTTCAACATCGTAGTTGTAGGATGCAGTCTTTACAAAGACTTGAGCATCACCTGTCCAACCCATTCTTTCATCTCTTTGTGGGCAGTCAGTAGGAACATCTAAGAAGTTACCCTTTTGTCCCCAAATGATATTTGAAAATAGCTTGTTTAAAAGCGGTGATGAGGAGTTAAGATAGCCTGTGCGCTTAATGTCGGAGTGAACAACGATAGCTGTTACATTATCAGCAGTAATCTCGCCTGGAAATTTGTTAACTCTAATATATCTAAAACCATAGAAAACCAATTTTGGCTTGTAGGTTTGGAAGCCATCCTTGGCGGTATAAATAAATTCCGCCTTTGCAGTGCGATAGTTTTCGTTATAGAAGTTGCCATCCTTGTCAAGAACCTCTGCAAATGAAAAATCAACAACGTCGCCCTTTTTTGCATCAAGAGAAATTTCAAAATAACCAGTTAGGTTTTGGTTAAAGTCGATAACTGTTTCGCCCTTTGGAGTTTTGAAAATTCTGTGTGGCTTTATAGCTTCTTGCTCACAAATCTTTTCACCCTGCTGCTTAACTAAACGGTTGCGGTCGTAATCTTGCACCTTGACAGGAATAAATTTTTCCTCGTAGTTGGCATCATAATGCTCACCATCATAAATATCAGAAAAGGTGATTTTAGAAAGGGAAACCTCCCAGCTTTCATCCGAATAGATATATTCTTTCTTGCCGTCCTTATACTCAAGCTTGATTTCGCAAATGAGGGCGGGATACATATTAGGTCTATCTTGGTTGTTTCTCCAGTTGATTCTGCCCTTGAACCAGCCCTCACCAAGAGTAACTAGAAGCACGTTTTCTTCCTTAATTAAATTAGTAATATTATACTCTTGAACCTGTGTTCTTTTGTTAGAGGTAAAGCCGGGGGCTAAAATAAAGTCACCAACACGCTCACCGCCAAGGGTTGCATAGTAGCAACCAAGAGATGTCATTCTTATGGTCGCTTTCTTGATTTCGCCGCTTGATTTAAACACCTTTTTAAAAACAGGACAAGTGAATTTTTCCATGGTTGGATATGATATCCATTTTGAATTGTTAAGCATAGTGAACTCCTAAATATGTAATATCAACCTCATTATATCAATTAATAAAATAAAAATCAACAAATTACTTATAAATAAGTAAAAAATCTTTTAAAAAACTATTGACAAATAGAAGATTTTGTATTACAATGAACATATGAACAATTGCTCATATTTAGGAGGAAAATATGGAAAACGAGAGCGTAGTATCAAAAATTCAGGGTGCGATTACCCGTAACAGTGAGCTTTTTGAGGAGCTTGCAAACCTTTATAAAATCTTTGGAGATGCATCAAGAGTTAAAATTCTTTGCGCATTGACTCAAAGTGAAATGTGCGTTAGTGAGATTTCAGAGTTTTTATCAATTACTCAATCCGCAGTATCTCATCAGCTTCGCATTTTGAAAACAAGTAATCTAGTAAAGACAAGACGCAATGGCAAATCGATAATTTATTCTTTAACAGATGATCACGTTCGCACTATCATCGATTGTGGTATGGAGCACATTGCAGAATAAGATGAAAAATTTCATGCGAGAAAATAGAGCAATGATAATAAGGATTTCTATATCCATTTGCCTTATCATTGTTGCATTAATAGTAAATGGATTTAATGAATATGTGTCGATGGCTTTGTACCTTGTAGCATATGTTTTAAATGCTTATAAGGTTATTTGGTCGGCTATTCGCAAGCTCTTTAAAAACGGAGAGGTTGGCGAAAAAATGCTAATGACCATTGCCTCACTTGGAGCTATAATAACCGAGTCGTTTTTTGAGGCAGCCTTTGTTATGGCTCTTTATTTGATAGGCGAGCTTATTGAGGATGGAGCTAGCGACCACGCCAGAGGCTCTGTCGAGGCACTTTGTGAGCTTCGTCCAACCAAGGCAAGACTCAAGGACGAAAAGGATTTTGTCAAGGTTGAAAAGGTGAAGGCTGGTGACATTATTGAGGTTTACGCCGGTGAGAGAATACCACTTGATGGTGTGATTTTGGAGGGCTATGCTGATATTGACACATCCGTAGTTTCCGGTGAAAGTGTACCTGTTGCTATGCGTGCAGGCTCGGAGGTATATGCTGGACATCTTGATATTAATGGTGCTTTAACCATTAAGGTTACTCGTGAGAGTAGTCAAAGCATGGTTCAAAGAATTATTGATATCTCACTTGATGCCTCATCTAAAAAATCAAAGAGTGAAGCTTTTATTAAAAAGTTTGCAAAAATATATACACCTTGCGTGATTGGCGTTGCACTTCTGGTTGCTATTTTGCCAGCACTGTTTGGGGCTGATACATTTACTTGGCTTTATAAGGCGTTTTCACTCCTTGCGATTTCTTGCCCTTGCGCTATTGTTATTTCCGTTCCACTTGCGTATTTTTCCGCTATCGGATATGCCTCAAGAAAGGGCATTTTGATAAAAGGCTCAGGAGTTCTGGAAAAATTGAGCACATTGAATACTATGGCGTTTGATAAAACAGGAACTCTAACAAAATCAGAGCTTCGTGTTACAAAGGTGGAAACAATCGGTGAAATCACCAAGATGGAGCTGCTTGAGCTTCTTGGCATTGTAGAGAAGAAGTCAAATCACCCAGTTGCTATGGCTGTTCAGCGAGAGGTAGAGCGCTTTAAGCTGACAACAGAGGAGGGAACAGGCTATAAGGAAAGACTAGGTCTTGGCATTGAATGTAATTCAAGCAAGGGACATATAAAGGCTGGTAATTATGAGTATGCAGGAGGCGACGAGCAATTCTCGGGCGCAACCGTTTATGTTTCCTTAAACGGTGAGTTTATTGGCTATGTTGGAATTGGCGATAGCATTAAGGAAAATGGTAAAATCTCATTTGATAAATTAAGAGCCAACGGTGTTGAAAAAATCTATGTTATAAGTGGGGATAAGCAATCAAAGGTTGACGCGATTGCTAGCACCCTTTATGCAGATGGCGCATATTCACAGCTTTTGCCAGAGCATAAGCTAGATGCTCTTGAGGATATAATTGCGAGTGGAGAAAATGTAAAAATCGGCTATTGTGGTGATGGAATAAATGACCTACCATGTCTTTCTCGCGCAGATATAGGAATTACAATTGGAGCTTTGAGCTCTGATGCTGCTATGGAAAAGAGTGATGTTGTTATAGTTGACGACGACCTTGAAAAGGTGCCAAAGGCAATGAGCATTGCTAAAAACACCAAAAAAAGAGTTATCACCAATATTGTATTTGCAATTAGTGCAAAGCTTCTAATTGCTATACTAAATATTGTCGTTCCTGGCTTCCCAATGATAATAGCAGTGCTTGCTGACGTGGGAGTAATGCTAATAGCCATTTTAAACGCTTTGCGCGCAGGTAGAAAATCAAGACTTAAATAAAAGCACCGACCCAGTGTCTAAATTTCAAAAAAAGGACTGCAAAAACGCAGTCCTTTTTCAATCCCTCCGTCTGCCTCTTAGACGAACGGAGGGACTAATTTGCAAAATTCACAAAAAATTAACATTTAAACTGATTTTGTGAAAAATAACCAAAAAAATACCACGCGAATCCTTGTAGCAATAATTTAAGCAAATTGGCTTTTATTGCGATAAACATTGGATTTTACTGAAAAAAATAAAAATCTTGAAAACCACAAAAAAGTTAGTAATAGCCACATTCTTTGTATACTTTTCACAAAAAGTATGCATTTTTTTTTTTTTTTTGTTCAACTTGACAGTTTTCCACATGTGTGTTAATATTATAGCACGATTATTTGCACAAGCAAAACAAAGGAGAATTTTATGAAAAAGAAATTTACTTTAACACTAATAGTTATGGCAATTATGATTTTTGCTTTAGCTATTGTATCTTCTGCTGCGGTTTATTATGTTGATGATGAAGGCAATGTATCAACTGAGCCAACTGAGGATACAGTTTATCATTTTGAACCGGGTGGCGATAGAAACTCCGGCACAAGCAAATGCTTCCGTGTAGGTACAATATATTTGCACGATACGAGCACTACAAAAATCGTTTTTCCTGTTGCTTCGGAAGTAAAATCGGGTTATACCGGAATAGCTCCACAATCGGGATGGGCTCACTCGCTATACGTTTACGGCGTTGATGCAGACGGGAACGTAATTACCGAAACCGTTACTAATGAAGATGGAACAACAGAAGAGGTTAATGTCTCATACGCAACTCAAATTTCAGAAATCGAATTTTTATCGGGTGTTGATATTGACGGTGCTAACAACCCGGACCGTGGAGCCTTTAACGGCTTTTCAAGTTTGAAAACTCTTACCTTTCATGGCGACGTAGTATGTCAAAAGGATGCAACCAATAAGGGTGGATTTTTTCAAGGAACTCAAATTACGGAAGTTAATTTTTATGGTTCCGGAAACATTAATCTTCAAATTTTAAGACACATCAATAGCAATAATGAATTAACTGTTACCTTCCATGAGGGATGCTCTGCAACAGTTACAATATACGAGTTTCAATATACTCTTCCGTACAAAACCTTAAACAATTGGACAATTATTGTTAATCCCGAGTTGACATACATATCAACCTTGACCGACGATGAAGGCAATCAAGTAAACGCTTTGTATAAAGAAAACGTTACGGGACTTAATTTGATAATGGCTACACAGGATAAAAACGCGTACGAAGGCACGGATTTGACCACAAGTCATAACCTTTTATATACCAAGACAAGTGAAGCTCCAATTGTTGCGACGGTAAAAACTTATTGTGAGATTTACGGCAAGCATGGTACATTTATTGAGGTAAATTCATGTGTTGCTCAATGTAAAAAATGCTCGGAATATAACGCACTTGAAAACCCAGAGCATGTACTTGTTGAAAACCTTTATTATAATGGTGGTTACACAGCAGAAGGCGAAAGCATAATTAGCTGTACAAACGATGGCTGTAAGCACTCGGTAACCACAACTATTTCAGCACTCTTTACATCAAAGGGCTACTCAAAGGATACAAATTCAAATGCAATAGTTCTTGATATCAAGGTTGACAACGAGGCAGTGGCTGCATACGAGACATACCTAAAGAACAATGATGCAAGTACAACAATTCTTTATGGTGTAGTAGTAGCTATTGATGCAACAGAAAACAAGCCACTAAACGATGATGCAACAGCAAAGGCTGGCGCACTTGCAATCAAGTTTAATGAGAATAACTATACAAATATTCAAATTAAAATCACAGGCATTGATGAAGCTAACTATGAAACAGGCATTTATTGTAGTGGTTATATGTATGCAAACAATGAAGTAACATACATCAATGGCGCAACAACAAGTGATGTAGCAGAAAAGGTAACATACGCATCACTTCCTTCAGACGAGGAATAATAAATAAAAGAAACCGCAAATCGCGGTTTC
>JAFUOQ010000011.1 GCA_017472695.1 Clostridia bacterium
CTCAATATTTGCTCTTTACTTTAAAATTACTTGTTTCGAGTATTCTTCTTCTAAACTTAAAAGAATTTCAGAGTTCCGTCTTTTGTACATTAGTTCTCTTTTCTAATTAGTTCATTGTTCAATTTTCAAGGATCTTTTTTTATTCCCCAAACCTGCGTTGCTAACGGTTCGGGAGCCCCGAGTACTTTTCCAATTTTGTTTTGTGAGTTCCTCAGGTGTTTTTCCAGAGCATCAAACCTTTTTCATCGGTTCTGTTTCGGCGCCCTTCATCAGAGTGCCTTGCTATTATATCAAACCACTTCAACTTTGTCAAGTACTTTTTTAAACTTTTTTTGAAAATTTTTAAAATTTATTTTATTTTACTCCTTTTTTATCTATTTATGTATTTTTTTCTACTTATTTATTAATAATAAATATAGATTTTTATTGTGCGAGGACTTATGGCAACTGTACTTTTAAGGACCATTATTATTTATCTTGTATTTGTAATTGCAATTAGATTGCTAGGAAAACGACAGGTTGGGGAGCTTGAAATATCCGAGCTTATTGTGACATTTATGCTATCAGAGCTTGCAACTGTGCCCATACAAGACCCATCTATTCCACTATCATATGCGTTCATTCCTCTAGTGATACTGATTGCTTTTGAGATTATTTCATCATTTTTAGTCACAAAATCAAAGCTATTTAAAAAAATGATAATTGGAAATCCAAGCTATATAATTAATAAAGGAAGACTTGACCAAAAGGAGCTTGCAAGGCTACGAATGAGTGTGCCAGAGCTTTTAGGAGAGTTAAGGCAAAAGAATGTTGGGGACATTTCAAATGTTGAATATGCGATTTTAGAGGAAAACGGAAAGCTTTCGGTATTTGAGCGCGATGCTAGTTCCTCTGTTTCACACGCGTTAATAATTGACGGAGATATTAACGAAAGTAACCTAAAAATTGCAGGAAAAAGTAAAAAATGGGTAGAGGAGTGTTTGAAAAAGCACAAGCTGGAGCTACAAAATGTTTTTCTTTTCAGCTGTGATGACGATGGTAATATTAATATAATAATAAAGGATGAAAAATGAAAGCATTTATCTTTGCAGGGCTATCAATTTTAATATTAATTTTAATAGTAGTAGTTAACGGAATTTATGTATCCAGTGTGTCAAAAGAGCTAGAGGAGCTATCGACAGAATTAAGCTTTGACGACAAGAATGGACTTGAGGAGCTTGAAAGCTATTGGAGAAAAAATGAAACCATTGTTTGTCTTTCAATTTCACACAATGATATTGACAATTTAAATATTGCCATTGATGTGTTGAAAAGTAAGCAAAAAAACGGTGAGGATAGCGGATTTTATGAATACAAGGCGATGCTACTCAACTATATCGAGGAGATAAGGAACAAGGAAAGGGTTCACATTCATAATATACTATAAGCTCTACACAGTTTATCCTATTGTTTTTTCTCTACCTCCGTCAAGGCTACGCCTTGCCACCTCCCTCGTTGGATGGAGGCTGTAGAAAGGGTTCACATTCACAATATACTATATTTACGCACTTTACACTGTGGTTTTTTCCTCTCTTGGCTAGCTTTGATCCGCCCTTTGCAAGGCGCAAGCCTTTTGTCGCTATGCGACATCTACCTTAACAAGGGAATCGCCCTTTACAAAAGGTGGAAGGCTTTTATTATTCCCAGCTTTGCTCGGATAAACAAACCGGGCAAAGCTAAAGCTTTTTTGGTACCACCAGCACTGCTGGTGGTTTACTTTATAATAAAAAAGGTGCAACACTAAAAACGATGTTTTGTTGATTTTATCCACACTCATCCCAAATTTTGCAAAAAACAAGGCTAAGGTCATCCTTTCCTTAGCCTTATAATTTACATTTTTCCAGTTAAGCTTTTTAAAAGTGTGATTTCGCGGGCGTATCCATCGAGGTCGTTTGGCGTTTCAAGAACAATAGGCAGCTTACAAATTGTAGGATTTGTAATGATTTTTACAATACCGTCAAGCGGAAGGTTGCCCTCGCCTATTTTTTCGTGCCTATCCTTGTGTGCACCTAGTGGATTTTTTGAGTCGTTCAGATGTATCGCTTTAAGCTTATTAAGACCTATGGTTTTATCAAAAGCATCAAGGACTGTGTCGATATTTGAGGAAATATCATATCCTCCATCGTGCACGTGACAGGTGTCAAGGCACACTCCAACGCGAGCCTTGTTCTCTGTTTTTTCAATAATGCTTGCGATTTCCTCGAAGGTTTTTCCAATTTCAGTCCCCTTACCAGCCATTGTTTCAATTAAGGCGATTGTTTTTTCACTTTTATCGAGAATGGAGTTTAGAGTGTCAGCAGTTTTGGCAATACCAACATCACTGCCCTGCCCAACATGAGCACCAGGGTGAAAGTTATACAAGGCATTAGGAATTTTATCAAGCAATTTCATATCCTCTGCCATTGTGCGTTTGGTATAATCTCTTATACCTTCATCGGCAGCACACGGATTGAAGGTATATGGCGCGTGTGCGATAATTGGTGCAAAATCATTTTCCTGCATTATTTTAATAAGACCCGAAACATCGCTATCTGAAGGGATTTTGACAGAGCCCCCGCGTGGGTTCCTTGTAAAAAATTGAAAGGTGTTTGCTCCGATTGATAGTGCAGTTTCTCCCATTTTTGTGTAGCCACCAGAAACTGATAGATGGCAACCTAAATTCAACTTCATTTTAATCTCCTCGTTTGTTAAAAGAGGGAGGAGCAAGCCCCTCCCCTATCTTTATATTTTTTGGCACCCTGTGTCTATTTTAGATTACAAAATCAAACTCGAAATCGTACATTGCAACAGAGTCACCATCTTGGCAACCTGCTTCCTTTAATTTATCGATTACGCCACTTTTTAGGAGCACTCTTTGGAAGAACATAAGCGATTCTCTATCCTCAAAGTTAACTTGTCCAACGAGGTTATATAGCCATTCTCCCTCAACCACATAAGTACCCTTGTCATCCTTGGTTATAGTAACCGCATGGTCGTCCTCTTCGTTGTACATAGAGTCCTCCTCTGTGTACTCTGCCTCATAGATGGTAAGAGGAGGCAATTTTTCTAGCATTTGTGCGATTTTATCAACGAGCTCCTCTGTGTTTTCGCCTGTGTATGCGGAAATATAGATTAAATCCCAGCCCTTTTCCTTAACATATTTTTCAAATGCGTCAACATCAACTACTTCTCTATTGAGCGAGTCAACCTTATTTGCCACAATTATGCGTGGACGAGTAGCAAGCTCTTCTGAAAATTTCTCAAGCTCTTGATGGATAGTTTCAATATCGTCTATTGGATTTCTACCCTCAATACAGGAAATATCAACAACCTGAACTAAAAGACGGCATCTTTCAATATGACGAAGGAATGCGTGACCCAAGCCTGCGCCCTCTGACGCGCCCTCAATAAGACCAGGGATATCAGCCATAACAAAGCCGTAGCCGTCTCTAATATTAACAACACCTAAATTTGGTGAAAGTGTTGTAAAATGATAGTCGGCAATTTTAGGATTTGCATCGCTAACTGCAGCTAAAAGTGAGGACTTGCCTGCACTTGGAAGTCCTACCAAGCCAACATCTGCAAGCATTTTGAGCTCAAGTGTTAATTCCCACTCCTGTCCCTTTGTACCACTTTTTGCAAACATAGGAATTTGTCTTGTTGGGGTTGCAAAATGCCTGTTACCCCAACCACCTCTGCCACCCTTGGCGCAGATCCAGTTATCACAATCGGACATATCCTTTAAAATTTTGCCTGTTTTTTCGTCCTTTACAAGAGTGCCCTCTGGCACCTTGATTATTATATCCTCACCGTTTTTACCATGGAATTTAGCGCCCTTGCCATCTCCACCATTTTCGGCAACGAATTTTCTCTTATATCTAAAGGAAAGGAGCGTGTTTGTGCCCTTATCAATTTGAAAAATAACATTTCCGCCATTGCCACCATCGCCACCATCAGGGCCACCCTTGGCAACATACTTTTCGCGTCTAAAGGAGACGCAACCATTGCCACCATTTCCTGCCTTTACATAAATTTTAACCTTGTCTATAAACATTTTTTCTCCTTAAGTTTGTGAGGCTATACTCTATCCTCATCATCAGCTACATCGTCGTCATCAAAGCCATCCTTGATTTTCACAGTAGCTGTCTTTTCAAGCTCTTGGCTTGTCTTTTTCTTTTTCTTCTTTGGCATTGCGAGAATGCTCTTTCTTGCAGAGATATATTCGTGATCATCCTCCTCGGCAAGCTCAATATCGATAGAGGCACGAGAGAGGTCACTCTTATTCTCTAGCAAAACATGTGCTTCTCTTTCGATTTTTATATATGCAAAGGAAAGTGCCATACAAGTAATGCTCAAAAGCATAATTTTAGAGTCACCCCATACATTGGCAAATAGTCCTGTTGCAAAAATGCCACAGAGAGCACAGAAGCCCGCAGAGCAATTAACCTTTTTGTGGCGCCCCTTTGCTTTCGCACAGTAAGATAAAACTAGTCGCGCAAACATCAAAGCGCAAATAGCAAACGCAACGACAACAACTATACCATATTCAACGAGCATTTGAATTAGGAAGCTGTCGAACTCAACGCTTGCAGAGCCAGCACCCGTACCCAGTGGATTTTCAAGCCATACAAGGAAGCCGTCTCTTAAATCATAGAGCTTTTCCATAGGATTGAATTCCTTAAAGAAATCAAAGGACCTTATAAATCTCATTACATATTCGTTATTTCTCAAGCTGAAATATAGAATAATTGGTGTGGCAATTGTGAGTAATGCAATATAGATATAGTTTCTATTGTATATAATTAAAAGTAGCAAAACGCCTATCAAAATTCCGATAAATGCAGATTTCGAACGAGCAACAAACAGTCCTGTTGTCAAAATTATGGCAACGAGGAAGCCACCTATTTTTGACATCTCACGCCTATCAGCAAAAATATGAACCAAGGCAAATGGAATTGCAATAACCATATATTGTGAAAAGGCATTATAGGTTGAAAAGATTGAATTTACCGTTGTTTCATACATTGAATAGTCGCCAAAGCTTGGGAAATATATTGAAAGAGTTCCCAAAATTGCCTGCCCTATTCCAAATAGTGCTGTAATAAACGCAGATGAGGTAAGGGCGAAAATGCATTTTTTGAACCATTCCTTTGACCTTATAAGATTAGCAATTAAGAAATAGGATATCAAAATTGTAACATTAGCTACAATCCGTGGAAGTGAATTTAATGGATTTTGATAATCAATGCCGAATATCACCATAATAAAAATAGTGAGTGCCGGCCAAACATCATAATATTCAAAGCTAATTACTCTTTTATGAAGAATAACCTTTACAAAATAGCAAATAAGTACATAAATTATAGAAATTTGAGTGATTAAAATATGAACAAATGGCAAGGTAAATATCATAAGGATAATACCTGTTTCAGGAGTTCTAAAAATCACATAAGCAAAAACTATAATGCTAATGGTAAAAAGAATATATTCCGGTCTTTGTATAAAATAAGCAAGTGCGCCAAGCGCAGCGCCTAAAATAAAGAAAATTCCGGTGCTTGAAATACGATTCTTATGTGCTACATTTTTAATATTCTCTGTATCACAGCCAAGAAATCCAACAACTATAAAGGAAAACAGCTTATTTGTTAGAATGGCACTGGCAAGAGATTTTCTTGAAAAAAGGAATGGAAAGCCAACAATGATTAGTGTAGCTGGTAAAATGAACATGACCTCGGTTGCATTAAAATCACCAAGACTTAAAAGTCCAAAGTAATTTAATAGGTACATGGCAAGTGAAATCATACCCATTGTTACAGTTATTGCGGCATAGTTAGCCACCGAAATTCTTAAAAAGAAATGATAAATTGCCGGTATTACCTTAGCAAAAACATTGTTTTCAAGCATTCTAGCCAGACTATTTTTGTGGGATACGTGTCTGTTTTTTGATTTTTTTGTAGTGATTTTTTGGAATTTTAGATTCGCATTTTCATAGCTTGTAAAGAACTTACCAATCAAGCTCTTTTTGAGCACGCCAAAGCACCAGCCACTGAATTTATCAAGGGCGGAACGCTTTTTACGTTTGATTTCCATATAATCACCTCCGTGTTTTTATTTGTCGTTTTTATTTTTTTGCTCGTTTATATACTTTGCGTATAGATCAGGGCGGCGCTCCCTTGTAAGCTCCAGCGAGCGTTCGAGCCTCCATTTGTCGATGTTTTCGTGATGTCCTGATAAAAGAACCTTTGGCACGTCCTTGCCTCTAAAGGTGCGGGGACGAGTGTACTGTGGATATTCCAAAAGTCCAGATGCTATGCTTTCTTTTTCATAGCACTCCTTGTCGGAAAGAACACCAGGTGCGAGCCTTGAAACGGCATCAGCAATTATGCAAGCAGGAATTTCACCGCCTGTTAAAACATAATCCCCAATTGATATTTCCTCAAGCTCTAGCTCATCAATGACCCTTTGATCCACTCCCTCGTAGTGCCCACACAGGATAACTATATTGTCATATTCGGACAGCTCCTTTGCCACCTCATGATTGAAAATTCGTCCGCGGGGTGAGGCGTAAACAGCTTTTGTCTTGCCCTTTAGCTCTTTTGTGACTGCTTCAAAGCAATCAACTATTGGTTGAGTGGACATAAGCATCCCCTTACCACCACCATATGGTGTATCGTCGGTCTTTTTGTGCTTATCAAGAGTGTAATCGCGAATATTATGTGCTTCAATCTCGATATATCCATTTTGTGTGGCACGCCCAATTATGCTTGAACCAAGCACAGCCTCTACAACCTCGGGAAATAATGTTAGAATATCAAATCTCATTTAGTCAAGCATCCCCTCAATAGGTGTAATGTATATCGCCTCATCAAGCTTGATTTCCTTAACAAAGGCTGGGACAACTGGAATGTAGGCATCAGGCTTATCTTCTCTTTTTACAACATATATATCCTGAGCGCCTTGGTTAATAACATCCCTTAATGTGCCATAGGTGACACCGCTATCAGCATCGACAATTGGCAAATCGATCAGGTCAACGATAAAGAAATCCCCATCGTCCTTTTGTATATCCTCTCTCTTTGCATAAAGATACGCACCGCGCATTTTGGTCACCTCCTCGGGAGAGGTAACGCCCTCAATATTCAACAGCGCGCTTGCTTTATAGGGAATACATTTTGTAAGCTTGCGAGCAGAATATGAGTTATTTATTTTCAAATATACGGTTTTTAGTGCCTCAAGTGTTTCAAAGCTGTCACAATATGGATTGACTATCATAGCACCCGTAACTCCATGAGAGCGCATTATTTGTCCACATACTAAATATTCGTTTTTCATAATGTCCTTTCAAAAAGCTGATAAGCTAATAAAATTTCATTATATATTTTATCATATTTAATTACAAATATCAAGAGAATAATTTGTCTATATATAATATATTTTTAATTTTTTTAAAAAAAGTATTGACAAGCTCACTTTGATATGGTAGAATGTTGTCACCTCGTAGTGGGGTTCTTTTTTTGCGTCGCTTTTTCGATTGCGGGAAAGAGGGTAATTTCCCTTCTATTGAGGGAGGTACTGTGTACGTCGTACACAAATAATTTTTTAGGAGGTGCCGAAAAAATGGCTAACGAGGCAAGAGTTAAGGTTACTTTGGTTTGCTCCGAATGTAAACAACGTAACTACGACACAAAGAAAAACAAGAAGAACGACCCGGATCGACTTGAAATGAACAAATTCTGTCGTTTCTGTCGTAAGCACACCTTGCACAAGGAATCAAAGTAAGGAGTAAGATATGGCTAACGAAAAGAAAACTGAAAGTAAAAAGCCCGGCTTCTTCTCCAAGATTGGCGGTTTCTTTGCCAAGCTAGGTGAAAAATTTAAAGGCTTAAAGTCGGAATGGAAAAAGGTTTCTTGGGCTTCACCAAGAGCTACCTTTAAGAATTTCGCACTAGTTTTAGTAGTTGTTATCTGCTTTGCAATTGCTATCGCTCTTATTGATGTGCTCGCTGGACTCGGTGTTAGTGGAATAACAAGCTTGTTCCATACTTGGTTCGGTGAAGACATTAACATTTCTCTACAGTAATCGGAGGTAACCTATGAGTGATTTTAACGAGCTCAATGTTGGACCTAGATGGTATATCATTCACACATATACCGGCTACGAAAACAAAGTAAAGGATACCATCGAAAGAGTTGTTGCGAACAGAAATCTATCAGATGTTATATTTGATGTTAAAATTCCAGTTACAACTACAATAGTTACCAATGCAAAGGGCGAAGAAAAGGTTGTTGAAGAAAAAATTCACCCATCTTACGTCTTTATCAAAATGGTAATGAATGATGAAACTTGGCACGTTGTCAGAAACATCAATGGTGTTACAGGCTTTGTAGGTCCCGGATCTCGTCCTGTTCCACTCACTGATAAGGAAGTATTTGACAATCATGTTGAGGAACAAGTTAAGCATGCATTTGAAATTGGTGATCTCGTTGAGATTATCGACGGTTTCTTGACTGGTCATCAGGGTACTATTAGTGAAATATCCGATGACGCCAGCGAAGTTACAGTTATTGTATCCACTATCGGACGTGAAATGCCCGTAAGCTTGGATGCTAAAGCAATTAAAAAAGTTTAATTTTAGACGACATTGTCGTAAATATCGTGGGAGAGAGAAAAATTTTCTTAATTCTCTCGTACAGAACCACATAGGAGGAAATTTATAATGGCTAAGAAAATTCAGGGTTATATTAAGCTTCAAATCCCTGCTGGAAAAGCAACACCACAACCACCTATTGGACCAGCTCTCGGTCAATACGGTGTATCAATTCCTAACTTCACAAAGGAATTCAACGAAAGAACAAAAAATGATATCGGTTACATCATTCCTGTTGTAATTACAGTTTATGCTGACCGTTCATTCACATTCATCACAAAGACTCCACCAGCTCCTGTTCTTATTAAGAAGGCTGCTGGCATTGAGACTGCTTCCGCTACTCCTAACAAGACAAAGGTTGCAAAGCTCACAAAGGAACAAGTTACAAAGATTGCAGAGCAAAAGATGCCTGACCTAAATGCTGGCTCTTTGGACGCTGCTATCAGCATGATCAAGGGTACTGCTCGTTCTATGGGCGTTACCGTTGAGGACTAATAGGAGGTAGTTTGAGATGAAACAAGGAAAGAAATATATCGCTGCTGCAGGTCTTATCGATGCTTCCAAGCTCTACGACCCAACTGAAGCTATGGAGCTTGTTTGCAAAACAGCTACCGCTAAATTTGACGAAACTGTTGAAGTTCACGTTCGTCTTGGCGTTGACTCCCGTCACGCTGACCAACAAGTAAGAGGCGCTGTTGTTCTCCCACACGGTACAGGTAAGAAGGTTCGTACTCTTGTATTCGCTCGTGGCGACAAGGCTAAGGCTGCAGAGAATGCTGGTGCTGACTATGTTGGTGCTGAAGACTATGTTGAAAAGATCACAAAGGAAAACTGGTTCGAGTTCGACGTAGTTATCGCAACACCTGATATGATGGGTGTTATTGGTCGTCTTGGTAAGGTTCTTGGTCCTAAGGGACTTATGCCTAACCCAAAGGCTGGTACTGTTACAATGGATACTGCTAAGGCTGTTACAGAGGCTAAGGCTGGTAAGATTGAGTATCGTCTTGACAAGACAAACATTATCCACTGTCCAATTGGTAAGGCTTCATTCGGTACTGAAAAGCTTGGCGAGAACTTCGCTACTCTTCTTGGTGCTATCATCAAGGCTAAGCCAGCTGCTGCCAAGGGACAATACATTAAGAGCTGCACAGTAGCTTCCACAATGGGCCCTGGTATCAAGGTTAACTCATCAAAAATCGGCTAATTTATCGAGGGCACAATACGCACCTAGAACAAAAAGCACAAGATTTATTTGATTATAATGCAGAAAAGCACTCCGTTTGGAGTGCTTTTTCCTTTTCCTTTAAAGCTCTCAATTTGGTTTTGCAAAGAAAAAAGGACACGGGTGTCCTTTTTTGATATTTTGAGATTAAAACCAGCTAGTTATAAATATTTCAAGTCCAATAGCGATTAGGATAATGCCACCGACAATTCCTGCTTTACCAGCGAGCTTTGTACCCGCTTTTTTACCTATAAACACACCACACATACATATAATAAATGTTACTATGCCGATTAGTGTGCATGCAAGGAGTGCCTCGCACCAATTGTAGTCAGATATTGTAAAGCCAACAGAAAGCGCATCTATTGAGGTTGCAACAGCCTGCAAAATTAGTGCACCTATAGAGTTTAGGGGCTTTGCCTCCTCCTCTTTGTTTTTTATGCCCTCATAAAGCATTTTTCCACCGATAAAGGAAAGGAGCACAAGTGCTATCCAAGGAATAAACTTTTCAAATACAGAAAACCAATCTACAAATTTCCAAACCAAGAACCAACCAATATACGGCATTAAAAGCTGGAAAAGTGCGAATGTACCTGCAATTAAGCACATTTTTCTTGTTTTCATTTTAGGCTCACCAAGGCCGTTAGCTAATGAAACTGAAAATGCATCCATAGCAAGACCTATGCCAAAAATAATATTAGTAAAAAAGAACATAAAATCCAAGTTCATATTAGCATTTCCCTTCCATTTTTGTGCAAGTGGTATTATAGCACAACAATAACGCCTTGTCAATATAATATATTTTAATGCATCTTTAAAAAGAACGGGAGGGCTGAGTAAACAAAAATAGAGACTTTAGAACGAAAAAATGAACGAACAGACCTAGAGGCGCCTGTACCCAAGGGGGGATACCGGTTTTATCCGTTATTAAGCCTCTACCGGGTGAAGATTTTTAAGTGACAAATCAAGAATAGGTGCTGAGTGAGTTAAAGCTCCGCTTGAAATAAAGTCAACACCGAGGTCAGTAAGCCTTGCAATATTTTCCTTGGTTACATTGCCCGAAACCTCAACCTCTGCGCGACCATTTATGTATTCAATAGCCTCTTTTAGCTGCTCGTGTGTCATATTGTCAAGCATGATGATGTGTGCGCCAGCTGAAATAGCTTCCTTTACCATATCGAGATTCTCAACCTCTACCTCAATTTTTCTAACAAATGGAGCGTATTCCTTTGCCATTTTGATAGCATTTGTAACACTACCTGCAGCGCCAATGTGATTGTCCTTTAGTAGCACTCCGTCGGAGAGGTTATATCTATGGTTTTTGCCACCGCCAACACGAACCGCGTATTTTTCAAAAATACGGTTGTTTGGCGTTGTTTTTCTTGTATCTAAAAGTGTTGTTTTTGTGCCATCTAATAAACTTGCAACTTGTCTTGTGTAGGTTGCAACACCGCTCATTCTTTGCATATAGTTAAGGGCTGTGCGCTCGCCAGAAAGAAGAACGCGAATGTCTCCTCTAACCTTGGCAATTAGCTCTCCCTTTTTGATATCGTCGCCATCGTTTTTATAAAAGGTTACCTCTGTTTTTTCGTCAATTAGTGTGAAAACGCGCTCGAAAACCTGTGCGCCACAGAGAACACCATCTTCCTTACAGATTAGGTCAACCTCGCCGAGCTGATATTTTGGCATTACGCTATTAGTTGACACATCCTCGCTTGTGATATCCTCGTCAAGTGCGCCTAAAATTAGTGGGTCAACCTTTAATTTCAAAGTAGCATTATCAAACATTTCTTTGTTTATCCCTTTCGATTTCTTCAAGTACTCTTGCCTTACGACCTTCCTTTAGCTTAGGTATATCGTCATATTTTGACATATCAACCTCCGGCAAATCTACAAAATCCTTTGGATTTTTTATAATATCAAGTGCAGCGCGCTTTGCAAATACAAGGCTTTCAAGTAATGAATTACTTGCTAGTCTATTCTTGCCGTGAACGCCGTTGCATGCGGTTTCACCAACGGCATACAAGCGTTCCATTGTAGTTTTGGACTCGTAATTTACCTTTATTCCACCCATAAAATAGTGCTGTGCAGGAACAACAGGAATACATTCCTTAAATACATTATAGTCAAAGGAATGGCAATGGTCTACTATATTAGGAAAATGCTCACGAAGCTCCTTTTTTGGAATAGTACGCAAATCCTCCCAAACATGGTCTGTACCATCCTTTGCCATTTGCTCTTTTATTGCTTTGGTTAGCAAATCTCTTGGCAAAAGCTCGTTTGTAAAGCGCTTCATATTCTTATCATAAAGCTTTGCACCCTCACCACGAACGGACTCGGAGATTAAGAATCTACGACGCTCTGGCTCGTCAGTAAAAAGTGTTGTCGGATGGATTTGTATGTAGCTGATATTCTTTAATTCAACTCCGTGCTCAAGTGCAATAGCCAAGGCATCGCCAGTTAAATGTCTAAAGTTTGTGGAATGGCGGAAAAGTCCTCCAATGCCACCACTAGCAAGGACAACATATCTTGCTTGAACGATAACAAGCTCCTTTTCAGGTGTTAGAAGAATAGCACCGACACACTCGCCGTCCTTCTCTATTATATCAATAATTGGAGTATATTCATAAAACTCAATATTATCTCTTTTTTGTGCCTCGGCGAGGAGCTTACTTGTGATTTCCTTACCTGTCATATCCTTATTATACAAGATACGGTTTTTGGAGTGCGCACCCTCCTTGGTGTAAGCAAATTCTCCATTTTCCAGGCGATTAAATTCAACGCCATAAGAGATAAGCTCTTTTATGACATCGCGAGAGGAATTTATCATAATTTTGACACTCTCTCGGTCATTTTCGTAATGTCCTGCCTTTAAAGTATCCTCAAAAAAGGACTCAAAGTCGTCATCATCTCGTTGAACGCAAATGCCACCCTGTGCTAAAAATGAGTCGTTTCTTTCAGTCATTGATTTGGTAATCACAGTGATTTTTTGATCACGTGGCAAATTTAGGGCACAAAAAAGACCTGAACAGCCACAACCGACAATCAAAACATCTGTTTTAATCATACTCATTCCTCCTTTTTCATGCTTAAATTTTATTTTTCACATTATATCACATTATTTACCATATTTCAACATAAGTTGAAATTTTTATTGACTTTACGCTCGTTTTTTATTATAATATCATTGATTATTTGAAAAGGAGTGTTTTTATGTTAAATACTACCGATTTACAAAAGGAAATTATAAGATTAAAGCGTGAAAAAGGTGTGTGCATTTTGGCACACGCATACGAAACGCACGATATTATAGAAATTGCCGACTATGTAGGGGATTCCTTTGGTCTTAGCAAGCAAGCAAAGGATGCAAAGGAAGACACAATTTTAATGTGCGGTGTTAGATTTATGGCAGAGACTGTCAAAATTCTTTCACCCAACAAAAAGGTTATTCTATCTCACCCGGATGCAGGATGCCCTATGGCTGAACAATTAAGCGTTGATGAGCTTAAAAGACTTAAAAAGGACTTGCCAAATGCCAAGGTTATCGCTTACATAAACACTACCGCCGAGCTTAAGTGTGAGTGTGATATGTGCGTCACCTCTGCTTCTGCTATTGAGTTGGTTAAAAATCTTGATAGTGACGAGATTTTGTTTATTCCCGACCCAAACCTTGGTAGCTTTGTCAAAGAAGCTGTACCTAACAAGAAATATCACTTTATAAACGGTGGTTGCCCTGTTCATATGGGTATTTGCTACGAGGATGTGGCAAATGCTAAAGCAAAGCACCCAAATGCTAGACTTTTAGTACACCCAGAGTGTAAAAAAGAGGTCACCCAGTGTGCAGATTACGTGGGTAGCACAACAGGAATTATGGATTACGTTGCAAAGAGCGACAATAACGAATTTATTATAGGCACTGAAAACTCAATAGTTGAGCATTTAAAATTTAAGTATCCAGAGAAAAAGTTCTACCCATTGTCTAAAAAATGCGTTTGCTCTGACATGAAGCTCACCACGTTAGTTGACGTTTATAATTGCTTACTTGGCATAGGTGGCGAGGAAATTATGCTTGACGAATATACTCTAACTAATGCAAGACGTGCAATTGATAATATGCTTAATTAAAATCAATCGACTGCATCATTCCGAGCGAAGTCGAGGAATCTACCAGAATACCCGTTCGACTCCACTGCGTTTCGCTCAGGGTGACATAAAATTAAAGCAAAAAGACCCGTTTGGGTCTTTTTATTTTTTGTAAAACGAAAACAAAAAGCCCTGCCAAAGCAGAGCCTTTTGAATAATGTACAAGAAATTATCTCTTGCTGAATTGTGGAGCGCGACGAGCAGCCTTCAAGCCGTACTTCTTTCTTTCCTTCATACGTGGGTCACGTGTGAGGAAGCCTGCAGCCTTAAGAACACCTCTGTTTGCTTCATCAGCAACAAGAAGAGCTCTTGCAATACCGTGACGGATTGCACCTGCTTGACCTGAAATACCACCGCCTACAACGTTTGCAACTACGTCGTACTTACCGAGAGTTTCAGTAGCCTCGAGTGGTTGATTAACGATGAGCTTTAATGTTTCAAGACCAAAATATTCGTCAATGCTCTTACCGTTGATTGTAACAACGCCTGTACCAGGATAAAGACGAACACGAGCGATTGATTTCTTTCTTCTACCTGTTCCGTAGAAATATGGTTTAGCACTTGTATACATATTCTTCTATCCTTTCCAGATTATTTTACTTCAACAACTGTTGGTTGTTGAGCTTGTTGGTTGTGGTTTGCACCAGCGTATACCTTAAGTCTTGTGATGGACTTATCGCCGATGTGATTGTGTGGGAGCATACCCTTAACTGCAAGCTCCATAGCGAGCTCTGGCTTTGTTGCCATAAGAGTCTTGTATTGAACCTCTTTAAGACCACCGATGTAGCCTGAATGACGTCTGTAGTACTTTTGTTCAAGCTTCTTACCAGTCAAGATAGCCTTTGATGCGTTGATGATAATAACGAATTCACCACAGTCTGCATGAGGTGTGAATTCTGGACGGTGCTTACCTCTTAAGATGTTAGCAGCAGCAACTGCTGTCTTACCGAGAGGCTTGTTTGCAGCGTCAATTACATACCATTTACGCTCGATTTTGTTGTTAGCCATAAATGTTGACATTTTAATTTCCTCCGAATTATCTAATAAATTGAACTTGGGTAGGCATTTGCCACCCTTTCTTTATTGCTCAACCATTATATCATTTGATTTTTACGTTGTCAATACTTTTTCGAATATTTTTTTGTAAATTTTAATCCATTTGGGTGCGTTCTCGCTTTTTCTCGCTTTTTCTCAC
The DNA here is from genome assembly GCA_017472695.1 of Clostridia bacterium. Classification (GTDB taxonomy): domain Bacteria; phylum Bacillota; class Clostridia; order Oscillospirales; family CAG-272; genus RGIG2000. The sequence goes on from JAFUOQ010000011.1 coordinate 15,227, forward strand.
ATTATCTCTTGTTTTCTCAAAAACTATTTTTGGATTTTTTCAGCAGAAAGACACAAATTTCTTTGCTATGTTGGGGCGGCGTCCCTACGACAATCAAAACAAAAAGCTATCGGGTTTTTTCGATAGCTTTCTATACTTTATTTTTCTATTTTCAATGTCTTTATACCCTTTTCGGTAATTAGCACATCACAATGCTTATCAAACTTTCCCTTTGGCAGGCTTGGTAAAATTTGATGTGTATAGGCAACGCCAATTGTTGAACCCGTGAAGTTGTTCATAAATTTGTCGTAGTAGCCCTTACCGTAGCCTAGGCGATAGCCATAAACGTCAAATGCAAGACCAGGAACTATACAAAGGGCACTTCCCTTTGTTTCTTTTGGGTCGTAAATTTCTGCCTCTTCCTTTGGCTCTCTTATGTTATATGCGCAAGGCTCAAGGTCGTCAAGAGAATCAACAAAATGGAATTTCATTGTTCTATTCTCTGTATCACATTTGGGAAAGGCTACTCTTTTTCCCTTTTCCTTGGCTAGCTCAAATATCGGCATAACATCTATTTCGGACTTTATAGGTGCGTACAAAAGAACGATATCTGCATGCTTAAAGCTGACAAGCGAGGCGACAACATCAATGATTTTTTTGTCAAACTCTGCGTGCTCTTCCATAGGCATTTGATTGCGTCTATCCGCACACTCGCGTCTTATTGCGTCTTTTTCTCTTTTAATAGGATTCATTTTTCGTCCTTTCTTGACACTAGGTTAATATAGAACTGCGTCCCTTAGCTTTTGTCTTGTTTCCTTACTTGTAAGCGCCTCGATAATTTCAAGAGCAAAATCATGTGATTTTCCCATCGCTTGTGCTGTTATAACCTTGCCATCGCGAACGCAACCCTCATTAACTATTTCCGCCCCGATAAGTTGATCTTCAAAGCCTGGATAACAGGTTGCACGCTTACCCTTTAAAATTCCTCTTTTTCCAAGAATAAATGGTGCAGCACAAATTGCTGAGATAAATTTATTCTCGTCAACTGCTCTTCTTATAAAATGGTCAACAACTTTACTATCGTCTAGGTTTGTAGCACCTGGAAGTCCACCAGGCAAAATTATCATATCAAAAGTCTCATTGCCTTTTAAATCAGCATCGGTTATATCGCAAACAACAGGGATTTTGTGCGACCCTGTGATTGTTTTTTCACCAATTCCAACGGTTTGAGTATCAATATTTGCTCGTCTTAAAAAATCAAGCACACATAGTGCCTCAATTTCCTCGAAGCCATTTGCTAAGAATATATATACCATAGTAGCTCCTCGTTTGGGACGTCGAAGGCGCCGTCCCCTACAAAATAGAATGTATTATTTCAAATTTAATCTTTCAAGAATTTCCTCAAAAATATCCTCACGAGTGCGAATCGTGTCACCCTCGTAGCATTTTATCTGCTCCCAGCCGAGCTTTTCACATGAATAAAGTGCCGCGTCATAGCATTTCGCCATATACTCGGTATCCTTTTCGTGGATGTCCATTTTTTGTCCTGTCGACTCACTTCTACTCTTAACCAACGAGAGAGAAAGTCTTGGTGGTAATTCAAGATAAATTACCTTATCAGGTTCCGGGAGTCCTAGCTTATCAAATTCAAAGTCCCATAGCCAAGAAAGGAAGCTCTCCCACTCACTTTCTGGCAGCTTTGATAGCTGATGAACCGCATTTGCAGTTGTATATCTATTCGCTACAACTATTGTGTCTGGGTCTTGTATGTCCTTTTTCCAATCGGTTTGATAGCTTATGTAACGGTCAGAGGCAAAAAACATTGATGCGGTATATGCATTTGTATCGCTTGGCTTATCTCCTAGCTTGCCATCAAGATACATTTTAACAAATGTACTGCTCTCATTTTCGTACATTGGAAATGACAAAACACGCACCTTTTTGCCTATACTTTTCAAGTATTCGACAAGCTTTTCACTTTGTGTACCCTTGCCAGAGCCGTCAAGCCCGTCTATTGCTATAAATTTACCCATTATTCTCTCCATTTTCAAGGGCTACTGCAACAAGCACAGACCAAAAAACAGGAACATCTTATATAACGCCAGTTTATTTTCTTTGCTATATGGTAGAGAACTTGCAAAGACTTGCAAGTTCTCTTTTTTGTCTGTTTTTTAGGCGCGACCTCTGCTCTACCGTACACAAGTACGCCGACGTGTACGCGTTCACACCTTCTGCACTCATTTCGTGCGCCCTAATTTGTAGGTTGTTTTTTAATTGTCTTGTCTGCGCATCATAATTTCTTGGAAATCTTCCTTTGTGATTAGAACATCACGAGGCTTGGAGCCATTTTGCTCTCCAATATAACCGCATTCCTCCATTTGGTCGATTATACGTGCGGCTCTTTGGAAGCCTAGGCGCAATTTTCTTTGTAGGAAGGATGAGGAAATCTTGCCCATTTCTGTTGCAATTTCAAGTGCCTCGTAAAATACGCTATCGAGCTCACCGTCATCGTCATCCTCGGCATCAAAGGCTGATGCGGAATTTTTATCATTTTTAGCCATTTTCGCTGCGTTTGCATCAATTTGGTGCATAACATCCTCGTCGTAAATTGCAGGAGTATTTTCCTTCCAGAAATTGATAACCTCCTCAATTTCATCAGCGGAAACGAATGAGCCCTGAACACGAACAGGATAAAGCGAACCAACTATCTTAACGAGCATATCGCCTCTGCTAACTAGCTTTTCTGCACCTACCTCGTCAAGAACCGTACGCGAGTCAATTTGAGATGGAACTCTGAATGAAATACGTGACGGAATGTTACTCTTAATAAGACCTGTGATAACGTCAACTGATGGACGCTGTGTACCGATAATAATATGAATACCAGCAGCACGCGCCTTTTGTGTAAGACGAGTGATGTGACCATCAATATCTGGAACCTGCATTTTAAGGTCGGCAAGCTCATCAATAACGATAACTATACGCGCCATCTTATCGGCATCATAGCCCTTGTCAATCTTTTCATTAAATTCAATTATATTTCTAACACCAGCTGCCTCGATGGTTTCAAAGCGCTCCTCCATCTCGGTAACTGCCCATTGAAGTGCTCCAAGTGCCTTCTTTGGCTCACAAACAACAGGAACTAGAAGGTGAGGAACTCCATTGTAGTTAGAAAGCTCAACCTTTTTAGGGTCAATAAGAATAAGTCTAACATCATCCGGGGTTGTCCTATAAAGCAAGGAAACTAGTAGCGAGTTAATGCAAACTGACTTACCCATACCAGTCGCACCTGCAACCAAAAGGTGAGGTGTTTTTTCAACATCTACATAGATATTTTCGCCGGAAATGCTCTTACCAAGTGCACAGGTGAGCTTGCCCTTTGCCTTTTTGAATTGTTGGCAATCAATAAGGTCACGTAGGTAAACCATACTTGTAACCTTGTTAGGAACCTCTATACCAACTGCACTCTTACCAGGAACAGGACATTCCATTCTTATGTCCTCGGCAGCAAGCTTTAGCTTGATATCGTCAGCTAGGCTAGCGATTGAACGAACACGAACACCTGGTTCTGGAACTAGCTCATATCTTGTAACAGTTGGACCTCTTGTAATATCAGAGATTTTTGTCCAAGTCTTAAATTCATTAAGTGTTTCAACAATTATTTTTGCATTTTCCTGAAGCTCTGCCTTCACCTGCTCGGTATTGGAGTTATCAACAGGCTCTTGCAAGAATTGAATTGGTGGGAACTTATAATTTCTCTTAATTTTCTTTTTCTTTGGCGGTTGTGGCGGAGCTTTTTTCTCACCTTGTCTATCAAGTGGAATACAGTTTGAATTATCAACAAAATCGTTGTTGAGGGTTTCTGCCGCCTTGTTTGGGTCAACCTGCTTTTTAGCATTGTCAATTAGCTGGTCAAGGTAGCCAAATTCACTATCCCCGCTAGTATCTATACCATCCGACTCAACAACCTGTTGCACGCTTGGAGCTTCCTCATAAGCAGTTAGCTGTGGATCGGTATCATTTTGTCTTGCAACAGGCTCAACCTTACTTTCCGGATTATAGTCAAATGATGAAAGTGAGATTGTATGCTTTTCAATTTCAAAGCTATCGTCGTCCTCTAGCTCGTCATTTTGCTCGCCCAAGCTTTGAACATTCTCTTTTTCCAAATCTGTAACAGGATTTGAATTTTCGTCGAGATCATCATAAATATCATATGGATTTTTCTTGTCAACAAACGGCTTTAATTGTTCCTCTAAATCCGATTCTTCTTCCGCTCTCTTTTGCTTGAAGTAGTCCTCAACGCTGTCGATATGCTCGTTAGAATCGTTGAGAATAAACTCATCGCTATTGGACATATCGTCGCTAAACGGACTAGTATAAAAGTCTTGATTAACCCTTGTGGCTTTAACCTCAAGCTCTTCCTCCTCCATTTCCTTTTTTAAAAGCTCCTCATCATAAGGCTGTAGCTGGTCGGAGGATGATGAGCGAGAATTTATAAGAATTTCATCAAAGCTCTCGTATTCAGAATCTATCCTTTCAAGCTCTGGTGCGTTTTGCTCCTCGGCTTCAATATATTTTCTTATATCGAGTGAAATAGTGTTTTGGCTCTTGGCAGAGGAAATCCTTTTCTCCGCCTCCTTCTCCATTTCATCCTTGCTATCGTCGAAAACATCAACCTTTTTGCCCTTTTTAACCTTTGGAGGCTTAACCTTTTTCTCCTTTGGCTCTTTTTGTGACGAGCCCTTTAGCTTGACAAAAAGCGCTTGAACCATAGAAACAGGAGTGATGTTAAACATTTGAAGAATCATAAACAGCAAAACGACAAGCAATACTCCTATAGCGATAAACTCATGTGTTGCTGCGTGCAAAAAGTCACCCAAGAGTGCGCCAATAATACCACCACCGTGAAGGTCTAATCCGTTTCGGATAACATCACGAATATACATAAAATTGTAGTCGACATGATACTTATCGTACTCAATAATATGCTGGAGAGTTGAGATTGAAACCGCAGTAATAACGGTGCAAATCACGCGTCTTATACAAATTTTATGCTTTATATCAAACTTCCAAACTAACGCGTGATAAAGCAATGCAATAGCAATAAATATAGTGCCCGCGCCTGAAAATGTCGCCTTCAATGGAGCGACAATGGTTGAGCCGATTTTTAAAACCGTATCCTCGCTAGTTTTTATATCCAAAAAGCCAAACAAAGAGAAAAGCACTACTACAAACAGCACCGATAAAATGTATGGCATTAACGCATTTACAACGCGCAAATATTTATTTGTTGTGGATTTTTTCTTCTTACTTTCTTCCGATGCTACTTCTTGATACTTCCTCATTTTTGTCCTTTCCGTGAGAATTTAATCACATAATTTAATATCAAACTATACATTATATATAATAACAGAAAAAATATAAAAAAACAATAGATTTTTTACAAAAGTAAAAATTATTTTTGGGAGAAACTTATGTTGAATCTAAAAAATGGTAACAAGCTCCTTCTAACTATTCTTTTTTGCTTGTTCTCCTTTGGGGCGGGGGCTATAAATGGCTTTATTGGAACAGGCGGTGGAATTCTAATGGTATTTATGCTAAATATTCTAACTAAAAATGATAAAAAGGACAATTTTTCAACCACTCTCTTATCTATTGTTCCTATTTCAATTATAGGCTTATATGCTTATTTTGTGGCAGGGAGTGTCGATTTTTCGATTTTATCAAGAGCTTCTTTGCCTGCTCTTTTTGGTGGAGCATTAGGCGCTTTTTTAATGGACAAGCTAAAGGTCAAATGGTTGAATATAATTTTTGGTGCTTTGGTAATTTATTCGGGAGTTAAAATGATTTTATAGAGGTATTATGGTTGATATAGTAATTTCTTTTCTCATTTCCACGCTTATGGGTATGGGGATTGGCGGTGGTGGACTTTTCATTATTTATCTAACTGCATATCTTTCAATGGACCAAATGAGCGCACAGGGAACAAATCTTGTTTTCTTTATTATTTCTGGTATTAGCGGGCTTATTATTCATGCAAGACGAAGAAAATTTTATCCTATGCAAGCGTTAGTTATGATTATTTTCGGTGTTTTGGGTAGCTATATTTTTTCTCACGTATCGAACATGGTTGACCCAGATATACCACGACATGTGCTAGGATATGTTTTAATTTTTGGGGGAGGAGTGTCTATTTTTTCAGCCTTCAAGAGCTTTTTCAAGAAAAAATAAGACACGCTCTTACATCTTTGTTTTTGTAGATTTTTGCCTCCAAATCAATTTTTTTCAAAAAAGCCTTTACAAATGGAATTTATTGTGCTATAATATTGCGCGTAGCACCCGATACCGAGTTTTCGGATTAAGAGCATAGTCAAAAGACGTTGCATTTCACCCACCGATTGCACAGTATAGGGGCTAAATAAAATTATGAGGTGAAAAATGATGAACAAGAATGAAATCATCAAGGCTTACGCTACACACGAGGGTGATACAGGTTCTCCAGAGGTACAAATCGCACTTCTTACCAGCCGTATCAACAACCTTAACGAGCATCTTAAGAAGAATGCTAATGACCACCACAGCCGTCGTGGTCTACTAAAGATGGTTGGTCACAGACGTAACCTTCTTAACTACCTTGCAAAGAACGATATTGAGCGTTACCGTGCAATCGTAGAAAAGCTTGGCTTAAGAAAGTAATAGGTTAATACTTAACCTTGGCTATGCACACCATAGTCAAGGTTTTGTTACCTATTAACCCTATTTAGCGTTAGTAACTGCGTGAAGAGATAGCAGTTAACTAAAGACCAAAACCGCAACTACACATCATTTTGAGCTTAGTCCCACAGATTCCTCGACAATCTCGGAATGGCGTATAGTTGGATGTAGTCGAAACCCACAGGGCAGCCCTTTGGTTGGATCTCCATGTTGTTGATTATATCCGTTTGATTTTTAGTTAAATGCTATGTCCCTCACGCAAAACGAGGGTACTCTACCCTATAAAGAAGAAAAATCTAAAGGAGAAAACAAAATGACAAAAATGTTCACTGAAAAGGTTTTTGATAATTACAAGACCTATGAATACGAGCTTGCTGGTCGTAAGCTCGTTATCGAAAGCGGAAAAATGGCAGGACTTGCTAATGGCAGCGTCCTCGTTCGTTATGGCGAAACTGTTATTTTAGCATGTGCAACAGCTTCGGCCGCTCCACGCGACGGCATCGACTTCCTACCTCTCTCTGTTGACTACGAGGAGAGAATGTATTCAGTTGGTAAAATCCCAGGCGGTTATCTAAAGCGCGAGGGTAAGCCTTCTGAAAAGGCGGTTTTAACATCTAGAGTTATTGACCGTCCTATCCGTCCTTTGTTCCCAAAGGATTTGAGAAATGACGTTAATATTTCTTTAACTGTTATTTCTGTTGACCCAGACTGCTCGCCTGAAATTGCGGCTATGATTGGTGCTTCAATTGCACTTTCAATATCCGACATTCCTTGGAATGGTCCTATCGGTGGTCTTTTCATCGGTATGGTTGACGGCAAGTTTGTTATCAACCCAACTCTTGCAGAAAGAGCTGTTAGCACACTTGAGCTTACAGTTGCAGCTTCCGAAAACAAGGTTGTTATGATTGAGGCTGGAGCTAACGAAATCTCTGACGACGATATGTTTGCTGCTATTATGCTCGCTCACGAGGAAATTAAGAAGCTCATTAAGTTCATCAACCAAATCGTTGCTGAAATTGGCAAGCCAAAGTTCTCATATCCTTCTTGCGAGCTTGACCACGATATGTTCGACGAAATTTTTGCTTATTGTGAAGAGCGCGTAATGGAAGCTCTTGACACTGACGACAAGACAGTTCGCGATGCCAAGATGCAACCTATTATGGAAGATATCGTTGCTAACTTTGAAGAAAAATATGAGGATATCAAAACTATCCTTCCAGAGCTTATCTACAAGATTCAAAAGAAGATTGTTCGTAGATGGCTACTTAACGACAAGAAGCGTGTTGACGGCCGTGGAATGAACGAAATCCGTCCACTTACAGCTGAGGTTGGCTTGTTCAAGAGAGTTCACGGTAGTGGTATGTTCACTCGTGGACAAACACAAGTTATGACTCTTGCAACCCTTGGCCCTATCTCTGATAGCCAAATGCTTGACGGCATCGATGAGGAAACAGAAAAGAGATATATGCACCACTACAATATGCCCGGTTATTCAACAGGTGAAGCTAAAGCTTCAAGAACTCCTGGCAGACGTGAAATTGGACACGGTGCTCTAGCTGAGCGTTCACTCGTTCCAGTTCTTCCTTCAGTTGAGGAATTCCCATATGCTATCCGACTTGTTTCTGAGGTTATTTCCTCTAACGGTTCAACCTCACAAGCTTCAGTTTGTGGCTCTACTCTTGCACTTATGGATGCTGGCGTTCCAATTAAGGCTCCTGTTGCTGGTATTTCCTGTGGTCTTATCACAGCAGAGGATGGCTCATGGGATACAATGATCGACATTCAAGGTCTTGAGGACTTCTATGGCGATATGGACTTCAAGGTTGCTGGTACTCACAAGGGTATCACATCTATCCAAATGGACTTAAAGATTGACGGTCTTACACCTGAAATTATCAAGCGTGCATTTGAGCAAACACACGCTGGTCGTGACCAAATCATTGACGAGGTTATTTTGAAGGCTATTCCAGAGGCTCGCAAGGAGGTTTCTGAATTTGCTCCAAAGATGATTTCCATGAAGATTAAGCCTGAAAAGATCCGTGAGGTTATCGGTACAGGCGGTAAGGTTATCCAAAAGATTGTTGCCGACACAGGCGCAAAGGTTGACATTGAGGAGGATGGAAGCGTATTCATCTCCGCTGTTGACAAATCAGCTATTGAGGCAGCTCGTGAAATCATCGCTGGTATCGTATTCGAGCCAGAGGTTGGCGCTATCTACAATGCAAAGGTTACAAGGATTATTCCTATCGGCGCATTTGTTGAATATGCTCCAGGTAGAGAGGGTCTTGTTCACATCTCCAAGCTCGCAAAGGAAAGAACAGAAAAGGTTGAGGACGTTTGCAAGGAAGGCGACGAGTTTCCTGTTAAGTTCCTAGGAATTGACGAAAAAGGACGCGCAAACTTATCTAGAAAAGATGCACTTTAATAGATAAAAGCACCCGCTTCTTTATTATTAATGTAGAAAACACGCATTTTTGCGTGTTTTTTTTTATAATGGTGAATTATACTATCAAGTGCAACACTTTTAAGAAAAAAGAACACTCATATTGAATCCTGTGTTATAATGAAGTTACCACACAAACATTAAACAAAAGGAGAATTCAATATGAGCTATACTCATTTTACCATAGAAGAAC
>JAFUOQ010000012.1 GCA_017472695.1 Clostridia bacterium
ATAGCGTTTGTAGCAAGTGGAAAAACAGAAGCGAAGCCATAGAGTTAGACGAGAAAATAATGAGAAAGATTTGGCGCGAAAGGAGGCAGTAATATAATGATATTACAACGACGTCAAGCCAAATGTTGCCATTATTTACCGAATAAAATATGGTTGAGCAATGTTTTGAAACGTTCCCTTTCTTACTTGGTCGCCACAGCACCACAAGGTGATAGCGTTGTCAAATATAAATTCGCATATAAAAAGACGGTAGAAATACCGCCTTTATTATATCATTATTATTTAATTAATTCTTCCGCAATTTGGATAGCGTTTGTAGCAGCACCCTTTCTTACTTGGTCGCCACAGCACCACAAGGTGATAGCGTTGTCAAATACAAGGTCCTTTCTGATTCTACCAACATAAACCAAATCTTGGTCAGATGTTACAAGAGGCATTGGATAAAGCTTGTTTTCGTTATCGTCATATAGCTTACAGCCTTTACCCTCTGCAACTGCGTTTTTAACTTGGTCAACGGTTAAATTTTCTTCGGTAATTACAGTAACGGAGATTGAGTGTGAGCGAACAACAGGAACTCTTACACAAGTGCAAGTAACCTTTAATTCTGGCAAGTGAAGGATTTTTCTGCCTTCGTTTTGCATCTTCATTTCCTCAGTTGTGTAGCCATTGTCGTTAAAGCCACCGATTTGAGGAATAACATTTTCTGCAATTTGATATTGGAAAACTTCACTTGTAATTTCGCTACCCTCAAGAAGCGCCTTTGTTTGAGCACGAAGCTCGACAGGTCCACCAGCACCAGCACCAGATGTTGCTTGATATGTGGAAGCAATCATCCCCTTGATGCTTGACAGCTTGTTGATTGCGTTTACAGCAACCAATGTGATTATAGTTGAACAGTTGGGGTTAGCAATGATGCCCTTGTTTTTCTTAACATCCTCTGCATTGATTTCAGGAACTACAAGTGGAACATCGTCGCACATACGGAAAGCGCTGGAGTTGTCAACAAAAACCGCACCAGCCTTAACAATGTCAGGAGCAAACTCCTTTGCAATAGCATTTGATGCTGCACCAAGAACAATATCAAGTCCCTCAAATGCACCAACCTCTGCTAGCTTAACCTCTATTTCTTGACCCTTGAATGGAAGCTTTTTGCCAACACTACGTGCGCTAGCAAGTAAACGGAGCTCGCCGATAGGGAAGCTTCTTTCCTCAAGGATTTTCATCATTTCACGTCCTACAGCACCTGTTGCACCTAGGATACCTACATTATATGTTTTCATTATTCTTCAACCTCGCTTAAGTTATATAGTACTTTGATTGTCTTTTTAAAGTTTCTGTCATTTACACCGATTATGATGTTAATTTCGTCAGCACCCTGCTCAATCATCTTAATATTGATATCGTTTTCACCAAGAGCCTTAAATATTTTGCCCGCAATACCAATATTTGCTTGGAGCTTTCTACCAACAATAGCAATCAAGCTAATTTCATTGTCAATCTTAATTGAATCTGGAGCTAAAGCAGTATTTAGAGCAGCAATAAGCTCGTGCATACAATTTTCAATGTGAGACGATGCAATAACAACAGAGAAGCTGTCAATACTGCTTGGAATATGCTCAATTGGAATTCCAAAGCGCTCAAACACCTCAAGGGCACGTCTTACATAACCGATTTCATCATTCATTCTGCTTTTTGCAATTGTAATGATAGAGAAGTTTTTCTTACCTGAAATACCAGTGATAAAGTGAGAGCTTCTGTTGTCCTCGTCCTCATCAAAGCTTTCCATAATAAGAGTTCCGCGTGCGTTCATATCGTTTGTATTCTTGATATAAAGAGGAATGCTCTTTTGTCTTACAGGAAATACTGTTTCCTCGTGCAAAACATCAGCACCCATGTATGAAAGCTCACGAAGCTCGGCGAAAGTAACGTTTTCAATAGGTCTTGGATTATCAACAATTCTTGGGTCTGCAGTCATAATACCGGAAACGTCTGTCCAGTTTTCATACATGTCAGCATTTATAGCAGCAGCGGCAATAGCACCTGTAATATCAGAGCCACCACGAGAGAAGGTCTTGATGTTTCCATCAGGAGTAGCACCATAGAAGCCCGGAATAACAATTCTTGGGTTGTTTTCAACAATTTCAGAAAGATTTTTGTATGAGCGGTCAAAATCAACCTTACCATTGAAGTTGAAAACAAGCCAGCTTGCACTATCAACAAATGTGTAGCCGAGATATTCAGCCATAAGTCTTGCGTTTAAATACTCACCTCTTGAAACAATGTAGTCAACGCTTGATTTCTTGTTAAGACCAGATGCAATCTTTTCAAATTCATATTCAAGATCTTGCTTAAGTCCACAGCCATTGTAGATTTCGCGATATCTTTCCTTGATTTTTTCAAACATATCATCAACACCGATGCTATATTTGATATGTGCGTGGCAAACGTACAAAAGGTCGGTTACCTTTATATCCTCTTTAAATCTTTTGCCAGGGGCAGAAACAACAACAACCGCACGGGATTTGTCCGCCTCGACAATTTTTTTAACCTTGCTAAATGCTTCGGCGGAGGCAAGAGAAGAACCACCGAATTTAACTACCTTCAACATAAATTAGTCCTCAACACCCGCAAAGAATGCACGCGGGTCGCTTTCCAATATAGATTTTGCAAGTGAGTGCATAGCACTAACCTTCATTTTATTAGTAATAATATAATAACTAGAATCAACACACTCGTAGCTATCGATCAAATCGCTCGCTGGTAGAGTATTTGCTCTTATATAATATTTTCGTTCACACTTTTCATTATCAACTGTATACTTTTTAGTGCGAACTGCAGATTCGCGACAGCCATCAACAATATCAGCAACGTCAGAGGCAAGTGCGTGACCAGTTGGATATTTGCCTGCGCCTTGTCCGTAGAAGGAAAGACGACCAACACTCTCACCAAATAAGGAAATCATATTGAAATTCTTATTCACACTTGCTTCAAGTGCGGAGCTAGGAAGTAAAACAGGCTCAACAAATGATGAAATTGTTCCATCATCATTCTTAATACCGAAGCCCATATATCTAACTGTTTTATTAAATCTTTCCTTAATATATTCTATGTCGCTTTTTGTAATATTGCGAAGTGAGAAGGTTGAAACCTCCTTTTCCTCAACAATAGTATCAAAGGATAGAGAGGATGAGATTGCAGTTTTTCTTGCAACGTCGAGTCCGTCAATGTCAGCTGATGGATTTGCCTCTGCATATCCAAGCGCCTGTGCTTCATTTAAAACCTCATCAAAGTCACGCTTGTCCGTAATCATAGCATCCAAAATAAAGTTTGTTGTGCCATTCATAATGCCCATGATTTTAGTGATTTCATCACATTTTGCAGTACGCTTAAGGTTGTAGAGCCAAGGAATACCACCGCCAACCGAGGAGGTAAAGCGAAGAGTAACACCATTTTCGTTTGCTAATGTGTGAAGCTCATCAAAATATTCACAAATCAAATGCTTATTGGAGCTAACAACGTGCTTGCCGGCCTTTAGAGCTTTAACAACAAAGGTGTGGGCAGGCTCAAGACCACCAATAGCCTCGGCAACAACACCAATTTCACTATCATTTAAAATATCATCGTAGTTTGCGGTTAAAACATTGCCGAGCTCATCGTGTGGGCGAATATCAAGAACCTTCTTAACCTTGTATCCATTTTTGTTAAGAATTTCATAAGCCCCTGAGCCGACAACACCGTAACCGAGAATTGCGATTTTCATACAAATTTTGTCCTTCCCAAGAAATTTTTCAAAAAAATTGTGTTTTTATTTCAAAAACACTTGTTTTTCTATGTGAAATAGTGTATCATATATAAAAGAAAAAATCAAGAGGTATTTTAAAAAATGTTATACTTATCTACAAGAAATAATAAAATTTCCAAAAAGCCATCAGAGGCAGTGCTTGAGGGCATTGCAAAAGATGGTGGACTTTATATGCCAAAGTCCTTTGACGGCTGTGTTTTTCCTATGGAAAAGCTCACAAAAATGTCGAATAAGGAAATTTCAGCAACTGTTATTTCGCTCCTTTTTAGCGATGATAAAATGCTAGAAAACAAGGATGGAGAGCTTGCAGGCGCATATGAGCTTGTTAGCCGTGCATATGATGGAAAATTTGATAATGAGGATTTTGCTCCTTTGTCAAAGGTTGATGATGCATATGTTATGGAATTATATCACGGTCCAACCTGCGCGTTTAAGGATGTTGCACTTCAGCTTCTTCCACAGCTTGTTTCCTCTGCTAAAAAAGCAACCAATATGAAGGATGAGATAGTTATTTTAACCGCGACCAGTGGAGATACCGGAAGTGCTGCACTATCAGGCTTTTCAGGTGTTGATGGCGTTAAGATAATTGTTTTCTATCCAAGAAAGGGAATTAGCGCAGTGCAAGAGCGCCAAATGGTGTCCGTTGATGGCAAAAACACATGCGTTTGCTCGGTTGGTGGTAACTTTGACGATGCTCAAAGCGGTGTTAAAAACATTTTTGCTAACCTAAAATTGCCAGATGGCGTTAAGCTATCAAGTGCCAACTCTATAAATATAGGTAGACTTGCTCCTCAAGTAGCATATTACTTCAAGGCTTATCGTGATTTACTCTTGAATGGAGAAATCAAAATGGGTGACAAGGTTAATTTTGTTGTTCCAACTGGTAACTTTGGAGATATTTTAGCTGGCTACTTTGCAAAGAAAATGGGACTTTCGGTTGGCAAGCTCGTTTGCGCTTCAAATGCAAACAAGGTATTGACAGATTTCTTTGAAAATGGCGTATATAATAAAAATAGAAGCTTCTATATCACAAATTCACCATCAATGGATATTTTAATTTCCTCAAACCTTGAAAGACTTCTTTACCTCACCTGCGGAGATGAGAAGTGCGCTAGCTATATGGCACAATTAAAGGAAAACGGCGAATATAAGCTTGAAAAGGATGAGCTTGATAAAATAAAATCAGAGTTTGAAGCAGGGTTCAGTGATAATGAAGAAACAATAAAAACAATCAAGGACGTGTACGAAAATCACGGATATTTGATGGATACACACACAGCAGTTGCTTGGAATGTGTATGAAAAATGGGTAAAGGAAAGTGGCAATAAGGACAAAACGGTTGTTCTTTCTACCGCATCTCCATATAAGTTTTCAAATAGTGTAATGAATGCACTAGGAAAAGAGTATGATAGTGAGTTTGATGCTTTAAGCAAGCTTCACGCATACACAGGAGCAAAAATTCCTAATTCTCTTGTAAATATTGAAAATAAGCCAGTCTTCCACAATGTAACAGTTGAAAAGGACGATATGCTTGAATTTGTTAATAAAATGGTAAACACAAAGGTTTGGAACGACTAAAGCACTATGGACAAGATAAAGGTAAAGGTTCCCGCAACTAGCGCAAACCTCGGCTCTGGCTTTGACTGTGTGGGAATTGCATATGAGCTATATAATGTCTTTGAATTTGAAAAAATAGACACAGGGCTTGAGATTTTAGGGTGCGAGCCAAAATACGCAACCGAGGAAAACCTAGCATATGTGGCATATCGCACTGTTTGTAAAAGAATAGGCGTCAATCCATCAGTTAGAATTACTATTTTAGAAACAAATGTACCAAATTCGCGTGGGCTTGGCTCATCTGCTACCTTCATTTGTGCAGGTGCGTTTGCTGCTTATAGGCTACACGAAAACGCGCTTTCTCACGAGGACGTGTTAGAAATTTGCACTGAAATTGAAGGACACCCAGACAATATTGCTCCTGCGCTTTACGGCTCGCTTTGCTCGGCTGTTATGGAAAAGGAATTTACAAAGGCAGTTAAGTTTAACGTATCTGAAAAAATTCATTTTACAGTTTTAATTCCTGATTTTCAGGTTAAAACCGAGGATGCGCGCCATCAGCTCCCAGAATTTGTCGAGAGGAACGACGCCGTTTACAATATGTCACGAGTGGCTCTTTTGCCATATGCGTTTGAAAATGGCGATTTTGACCTTTTGAGAATTGTCACAAAGGACAGAATACATCAAAAATATAGAAAAAAGCTTTTTAAAAACATAGACGACATTAAAAAGGCGGCTTACTCGTGCGGCGCTGAATCATTTGTAATCAGCGGTGCAGGCTCAACCTGTCTTTGTATGTCACAAAAACCAATAGCAAATGATCTTAACAAAATAATCAAAAATATGCCCAATGGCTGGATAGCCACAGAACTTAAAATTTCCAAGGACGGAACTAAAGAGGTATAATATGAGAAGTAAATATTTGCTTGTTGACAGAGAAATGCTACCAGAGTGCTATTTGAAGGTAATGGATGCAAAGGAGCTTATTTTGAGCGGAAAGGCGAAGGACGTTAGCGATGCTTGCAAAATGCTTGGCGTTGCGAGAAGCACTTATTATAAATATAAGGACTACGTTTTTGCACCAAATACTGACACAGAGTGCCGAAAAGCTGTAATTTCCTTTTCGCTTTATCATAAATCAGGGCTTTTATCCGAGGCTCTTAATACACTCTCAAATGCAGGTGCTAACATTCTTACTATTACCCAAAATCTACCCGTTAATCAAAGGGCAAATGTGGTAATTTCTATGGATGTTTCCCATTTGGTTGGAGACATTTCTGCCCTTCTTGACCTTTTAGGCAATATAGATGGTGTTAGCTCGACAAAGCTTTTAGCTATTGAATGATTTTTATAAGTCTCACAAATGTGGGACTTGCTTTTCTTTTGCTTCTTTGTTGATATGTAAATTTAAATATGCTAAAAATATTAGCAAAATAATTAGGAGACCATATATGAAAAGAATATTGACTGCTTTTTCCGTGATTTTATGCTTGATTTTCGCTTTTTCACTTACTTCATGTGGGGACAAATCAAACGATGATAATGGAGAAAATCAAAATACTGCCGTAATTATGCTATACTTAAATGGTGGTAGCTTGTCAGAGGATGGGCAAACAAAATATGTTTTAGAGCTGGACTCAAGCCTTAAAACCTTGGAAATACCAACAAAAGAGGGATATCTTTTTAATGGTTGGAAGGTGAATGGAGAATTTGTTTCATTTCCACATACAGTAACAGGTGATGCTGTTTTTGTTGCTGAATGGAAAAGCATAAAGGCTGACACTGATACCGATATTGAAACTAATACAGATACAGACACAGAAACAAATACAGATACCGAAACTAATACTGAAGCTGAAACCAATACAGATACCCAAACCGATACAAGCACTGATACTAGTGCCGATGCCGATGTAAATGTAGAGGAGTGCGAGCACAATTTCGATAATTGGGTAGTAACTGTGCGCCCAAACTGTGCTGGTATTGGGGAGGAAGCAAGAACCTGTTTGATTTGTGGCAAGGTAGAAACAGCGGTTATCAATGACGAAACAGGTGGAATCTGTAATTACACCTCTTGGGTTGTAGCGAAAACAGCCGGATGCCTGGACAAGGGCTTAAACGTTCGTATTTGCAAGGTGTGTGAGAGCGTAGAAACAAGAGAAATTTCAACAATTACACACGAGGAATCTGATTGGACAATTACAACAGAGCCAACCTGCCTTGAGGATGGAGTTGAAACCTGCAACTGCCGTTGTGAGCAAACAAGAACAGCAAAGGCTCTCGGACACAACATAGAGACAGCCCCGGGAGAAGCACCTACAGAAACAAGTGAGGGCATTACATCTTACTGGACATGCACTAGATGTAAAATTGAGGGTGGAGACGAAATAGTAGGAAATCTTTCAACTGTTTCAAATGTAGCCTCTGGTGCAATATATTCACACAATGCAACTGATTATTGGGCTTTTGACCCTAAATGTTTATATGACGGCAAGGAGGGGCATGGTACACGTTCACCAAAGGGTGGTAACTATTCTATCTTTTTGGACTATGAGCTTGAACAATATGTAACAACATTTAAGCTAAAATGCAATGGCGGAGGAACACTTTCCTCAGGCTCTACCGATCTTGTGTATAATATTAAAAACATTTCTATTAATTTTTACAGTGTTAATGGCGAAATGGTATATACTACAGGGAAAACCGATGTATCAAGCTCGGAATATATTGAGTGCGAAGTAAATGAATTTGTAACAAGAATTGAAATTCAAATATTTGGTGGTAGTCATGGTGGAAGTGAGTTCTTGTGGGAGCTATATGTAATGGCACCTACAACTTACTCAAGTAAATAAAATTCGACAAAAATTACAAAAAGCAGGGACAAAAACCCCTGTTTTTTATATTATTTGTATAAAACAACCATCTTTTTGTGTTGACAAGTAATATAAAAAATGATACAATAAAGGGGAAGAAAAAAATCGGAGGAATATACAATGAAAAACAAGCTTTTAGTTTTATTGTCTTTGATTCTTTGTTTATCAATGATTTTTGTGCTTGCATCATGTGGTAGAAGAGAAGAACCCGACACTGATACAGAGACTGAATCAGTAACAGAAACAGAGACAGAAACAAACACAGAAACAGAAACGGAGTCTGATACTGAAACAGAAACAGATACTGAAACAGATACCGAAACTGAAACAGAAACAGAAACAGAAACCGAGATCCCAGAGTGTGTACAGCACACTTATGGTGAGTGGACTGTTGTAAATGCAAAGACATGTAGCACAGACGGTCTTGAAAAGAGAGTATGCTCTGTATGCTCACACGAGGAAACACAAGCTATCCCAATGGGTCACGATGAGGGAAGGTGGGAAACAGTTACCGAGCTTACATGTACTCAAGACGGCTTGAACATCAAAAAATGTGGTGCTTGTGGCGAAGAGCTGGATAGAGAAGAGTCTATAGCTGATGGACACAAGTGGGGTTCATGGAAGGAAACACAAAGGCTCACCTGCGAGCAAGATGGTATTTCCACAAGAATATGTAATGTATGTGGTGAATCTGATACTAAAACAGAAACGGCACAGGGTCACAAATGGGGGGCTTGGGAAACAATTCAAACCCTAACATGTACTCAAGATGGCATCCAAACACAAACCTGCCAAAACGACGGCTGCGGAAAAACAAACACAGCAACGTTAACCGCTTCAGGTCACAAATGGACTGAATGGGGTATTGGTTGGGATGATGAGCCAAGTGCACAAGAGCCTACCTGTACAGAAGAGGGATATTTAGATAGAGTTTGTCCTGAATGTGGCGAAGAAGAGAGAAAAACAACCCCAATAATTCCTCATGCACTAGGTGAATGGATTGTTCCAGACGGAGTTACTTGTGAAACAGGCGGTACAGTTACAAGAAGCTGTTCGACTTGTGAAGATTATGTAGAAGAAAAGACTGTTGAGGCAGGTGACCATGTTAATGTGGTTTATGTGGGTGCAAAGGAAGCAACCAAGGAAGAGGACGGCTCAACAGGTGTTGAAAAATGTCTTGCTTGCGGTAAGGTGATTTCAACTGCAAAGGTTATTAGATTTGTCAATGTTGCTTTAAACGGAACAGTTACAACTGATTCTAAATTCTGGGCATCAACCTCAGCTAACATTCAAAAGATTATAGATGGCAATCGCGAAACAGGCGTTTGCAGTAACTCATCTGTAACAAGCATTACAGATACCATCACATTCAATGAATCAACAGGTATAGTAGAGGTCGTTTTAGTAGTGAACGGCAAGGGTACTACAACCGAAGGCAGTAGCTACTCTGAAGTGACAAACAATGATTACAAAATTATGTTTGTTCTTTATGACGAAAGCGGTAAAGCGGTTTATACCTCCCAAGAATACAGCACGCTTGATAAGGTAGAAATTTCAGTAGATATCACACTTCCAGAGGGCGTGTCAGTAAAGAGCATGAAGGTTACTCGTTTCAAACAGGCCTATGTAAACACAAGCTATCTATGGGAGGTTGAGGTTTATAACAAAGAATATCTCGATCCTTGTGAGGCAGCGGGTGGTCACGCATGGAGCGCATGGCAAACAACAGAGCCTTACTGCACACAAGATGCTCTTGTAGACGGCTTGGAAACAAGAACCTGTTCAACTTGTGGCGCGGTTGAAGAAAATGCTTTGCCAGCTTCACACACTTGGTCAGAATGGAATATTTTAGGTATTGTATGTGGCGTTGGCGGAACAAAGACAAGAGAATGTACCTCTTGCGGTAAGGAAGAAAGCGAAACTGTTGAAGCTGAAGGACATGTAAATGTAGTTCTTCAAGGAGCTAAAGAGGCAACATTAGAAGAAGCTGGATATACAGGTGATAAGGTTTGTACAGCTTGTGGTGAAACCGTAGAGGCGGGAGCAGTAATTCCCAAGCTTGTAAACTATGCGCTTGATGCAACTGCATCAACCAACTCAACATTCTGGGCGGTTGTTGGAAATGGCTCCTCCTGGGCACCTAACACGATTCCAAACATTAATGATGGAGATTTGTCGACCGGCGCTAATACAATGGATGGAAATCTTCGTGATATTAATTTTGTTCTGACATGGGAATCGGCTGTTGGTGTTGATAATATTGTAGTTGTATGTAATGGTACAGGTAACCTTGGATACAAGGGAAATGTAACAGATACAAACTATAATTGTGCTATTACAATAAATGTATATGACGAAAGTGGAAATGTCATTAAAACATTAAGTGATACAACTGCCGACAAGACTGAAATCAATATTGATTTTGAAGAAACTGTATCTGTTTCAAAAATAGAGGTTTCATTGTCAACACTCTATAATTCAGCAGAGGGTGCTATATTTGAAATTATGGCAATCGGCTCCAGCGCTGAATAAACAATCAAAAAAGCAACCGAGCGATCAGTTGCTTTTTGAAATTAATAATAAAACAGATGCCTGTTTTAGGCATCTGTTTTTTAATTATTCAGTTCTCAAAGCAATAACAGGGTCTTTCTTCGCCGCAACTCTTGATGGGATAAGTCCCGCAACGAGAGTGAGCGCCATACTAATAACAACAAGGATAATAGCAGGCAAAAATCCTAGAGATGCTTGAAGTCCAGCAATGCCAGTCAAGGCAAATAGAATAATATTAATAATTACTACAAGAACAAGCGTTACTAAAATACCAATAACACCCGAGATAAATCCAACTATCATTGTTTCTGCATTGAATACGCGAGAAATGTCACGCTTTGAAGCACCCATAGCGCGAAGCACACCGATTTCCTTTGTTCTTTCTTGAACGGAGATAAGTGTAATTACTCCAATCATAATAGACGAAACGATAAGAGATGTAGCAACAAACGCAACTAGTACATATGTGATAGCATTGATAATAGTTGTAAGTGAAGACATTAAATCGCCTATAAGGTCGGAATACTCAATTTGCTTTCCACTGTCAGCGCCTACATCCTCGTTATATTGCTTAATTAAATCCTTCAAATCATCCTTTTGCTCAAAGGTGGAGGTGTAAATGTTGATAGAAGAAGGAACGCCCATATCTATTAAGCCAAGCTTAACAAGATTCTCTTCATATGTTGAATCAGAGAAGCGCATGAAGTTATCATAATAGAAATCAAAGTCCGCATTTTTATCTAGTAATAGCAGAGTAAGTGCACCAGCCTTTGCCTCGTTTGTAGGAAGCGCGATTGCAAGAGATTGATCTACCTGCGCATTGATTTGCATTTTTGCACCCTCTGTTACCATAGGAGTAATGAGCTTCATAAGTGTTTCATATGAGTAATCATTGAATTTATATTGGGCAACTATTTGCTTTTTGTATTCCGCTTGTTTATCTTTCTCGGTCAATAAATCAAAGCTCATACCCTTGTTTGCTTGCTCATAGGATGCTTTTGCGGCTGCCACAATAGCCTCCATATCAGCTTCTGGAGTAGCCATTAAAATAGCATCAGCAAGAAAGTTGACAGCGCTTTCCTTGTCCTTAAGACCAACAAGAGTCATATTAACATATGTGTCAAGAGTAGTTGTAGTTTCAACCTCTTCAGTCATTGGGTTGTCAAATGGAGCGTTGTGAGCCTGTGCATATGCAATTTGAACATATAGCTCTGCCTTTTCAGATGTTGAAAGACCATTTACATATTGTTTAAATATTTCAGTCTTTTCCTCTGTTGTTAGGTTTGCTTGCGAGGACTCAAATGGCAATCTTGAAATTACGTCATATGTTTCATTGTTCTTTTGAATTTGAGCAACGGTTGAGCTCGAAGCCTTTTCGATCACATACTCTGTTAGCTTGCTTGTATAACCAATAGCACCACTCATGTAGCCAGAATCAACAGTGTCCTTTAAGCGGATAATACCTGTGATTCTTAATTCAAGTGCGTTTTCATAAACCGCCTCTAGGTGTGTTGGGTCATTGGTTTTATCAATAACAGTTTCACCATCATATGATACGTAGAAATCTGAAGGGAGAAGAACCTTGTAGGTCTTGTCACAAATCTCTTTGAATGTCCATGATGGAACAGTGTCCTCTGGGAGTGGCTCTGCCTTTGCGGCGTATTCAATGATTTTGTCGATATCAGCCTTGCTCATAAGACCAAGCGCGTATAAGGTCAAGTCATCAAGCTCATTGTCCTCGTCAACAACAAGAACAATTTCGTCGTGGCTATTAGGCCATTCACCATAAATCACATCATATTGGTCAGTTATGACATTACTAACAGTCTTGCCATTTTTGGAGTCGGCAAGAAGCTCTTGCCACATGTTGATTGAGCCCATGCTCATCATAGAGGGCATTGAGGTTGATGATGTGCCACCAAACATAGAGCTTGATTCGCTTTCGCTCATAAGTCCTGACTCAATAAAGTAAGCCATAATCATTTCTTGCAAAAGCTCGTTTGTGTCGGATTTAATAATGTCGCCCTCTTCGTTTTTGGTATAAACGCTGAGGTTTAAATTGTATTTGTATTGAACCTCGGTAACTGCCTTGTAAAGGTCTGAATTCTCGTCTGCTAGCTCCTTGTCAAGGTGCTCCTTGAAAGACGCCAAGTCGTTTTTGTTAACCTCGATTTTACTAATTTCGTTAACAAGCTCTGCAATCAAAGGATCCTTGTAAACGGAATTTTCATCGCGATTTTCCTTTTCCTCCTCTGTGCCATTTTCACCACCTGTTAGTAGTGTTATCATAAGAGAACTAATGTCAACAGATTGGCTTTCAATTGTTAGGGGGTAAGAGGAAAGGGTAGTTTCTTGTACGTGTGCAATATAACCGTTTAGACCGTTAGAAACTGCAAAAATTAACGCAATGCCTATAATACCAATACTACCCGCAAATGAGGTGAGAACAGTTCTACCTTTCTTGGTGAGTAGGTTGTTAAGCGAGAGTACAAACGCGGTGAAGAAGGACATAGACGTCTGCTTCTTTTTACCCTTGTTTGTAGGCTTTTTTACTTGAGGAGTGTCTGATTTTTGTTCTTTTTTAGCTTTTGAAGCTGTATCAGTGCTTTTGGCAGCTATAACGCCCTCAATTGCGACACTCTCTCCAGTGTTTTCTGTCTTTTCTGTGCTAGAATCGTATGGATTTGTGTCGCTTACAACCAAACCATCTAAAAGATTGATTATTCTTGTTGAATACTGTTCAGCTAGCTCTGGGTTGTGAGTAACCATGATAACGAGTCTATCGTGTGAAATCTCCTTGATAAGCTCCATGATTTGAACACTTGTTTCAGAGTCAAGAGCTCCGGTCGGTTCGTCTGCAAGCAAAATTTCAGGGTCGTTAACAAGTGCACGAGCAATTGCAACTCTTTGCATTTGTCCACCTGACATTTGGTTTGGCTTTTTGTTTAACTGGTCACCAAGTCCAACCTTAACAAGAGCTGCCTTTGCACGCTCCCTTCTTTCAACAGAGGAAACACCAGCCAATGTGAGCGCAAGCTCAACATTTTTAAGTACGGTTTGGTGAGGTATTAGATTGTAGCTTTGAAAAATAAAGCCGACAGAGTGGTTCCTATATGTGTCCCAATCACGGTCAGTAAATTTTTTAGTGCTTTTGGAGTTTATTTCAAGGTCACCCTCGGAATATTTGTCAAGACCACCTATGATGTTAAGGAGTGTGGTTTTTCCACATCCACTTTGTCCCAAAATTGAAACAAATTCGCTCTCTCTAAACTCAAGAGAAACGCCTTTTAAGGCATGCACAGCAGAATCGCCTGTGATATAGTCCTTTTTAATGTTAGTTAGCTTTAACATTTTTCCCCTTTCTTTGTGAAATTATTATAAAAATATTATCACTAAAATATTAATTAAAAATAATAGACATTTCTATTTTATTACTTTGCTTTTTTTATGTCAATATATAATATTTAAATTTCACATAAATTTCACACAAAAATAATTCTTGAATATACTATTTAATTATGTTATTATATTATTAGAGTAAAAAAACCAAAAGAGGTAATAAAATGAAGAAAATAGTTGCAATTTTTATGCTGGTTATTATGCTGCTTGGCATTGTTGGATGTGCAGGCAGAACGGGTAATACTGACACAGGTAATTCCCAAGAGCTTGTAACAGTATGGCTCGATTTACAGGGTGGTGAGCTAACCTCAATGTCCATAGAATTTGAATGGAACAAGGGCGAAGAACTTGAGTTTTTACCAGACCCAACTAAAGAGGGCTGCGAATTTCTTTGCTGGACAGTTAATGGAAAGCCTGTTTCCTTCCCGTATGTTGTGGAGGAGGATATACTATTCACCGCTTATTGGCAGGGA
The DNA here is from genome assembly GCA_017472695.1 of Clostridia bacterium. Classification (GTDB taxonomy): domain Bacteria; phylum Bacillota; class Clostridia; order Oscillospirales; family CAG-272; genus RGIG2000. The sequence continues at coordinate 14,655 of JAFUOQ010000012.1, forward strand.
GCTGATGGTACAAATACCGACACAGATACGGAAACTGAAACCAATACAGAAACTGAAACCAATACAGAAACTGAAACAAACACAGAAACCGAAACAAACACAGAAACCGAAACAAACACAGAAACCGAAACTAATACTGAAACAGAAACAGAAACAGGCTCGTACGTTCCACCATTGCTTGACCACGACACCATTAATTATGAGGCTAGATATTCAAACGATAAAAAGAAGATTTATTATGGAAGTTATTCAGTAAAGGTGCCAATAATAACCGATTATTACAACAACTATGATGCTGCGTTTTCAATGACCTTCGATGATGGTTACCATGTGCAAACAGGCTATAATGTCTCAAGTGTGTTTGAAAAATACGGCTGGCGTGGAACAATGATGCTTTGTCCTTCGATGGTTGACGATAAGGTTGATGAATGGAATAAGGTTTTTGATATGGGATATCTTGATGTTGGTTGTCACGGCTGGGATCATATTCACCCACACGAAATAACTGACGACCAAATGGAGCATGAGATTAAAGAAGCAATTGAGTTTTTAAGAGAAAAATTTCCAGGACAGGATGTTCTTACCTTCGCAACTCCTTTTGCTCAAATTACAGATTCTTATGAGGAATATTTAAAGCTCTACACAATTTGTAACAGACTTGAATCAGCGGGCACCCCTGTTTTCCTTGGAAATGACGAATATAATCTATATAGAGTTAATTCAACATCGATAAACACATCTAAGCTTGTGGAGGATCCTAATTTTCCAGACGACCCAACCAAACGTGTTGTTAGTCCTGCGATTGAGACAAAAATTGATGATGCAATTAATGCAAATCAATGGTTCGTGGCTCTTTATCACTGCGTAATGGACAATGCTGTAAATAGCACAGATATGGAAAAAACCTCATTTGAAAAGCACTGCGAATGGCTTTATAACAACTATGGTGATAGAGTTTGGTTCGCATCATATCAGGATGTCGCATCGTATGCGGCTCAAAAGCAAACGGCGACAATTGAATACACCGCGTGCGACAACGAGTCAATGACTTATATTGCAAAGGTTGACAAAAATTATGGTCAAGAAATGACACTTAAATTTTATATGCCATTCTTTATTGACTCTGCATATGCAGTAATAGATGGGGAGACACATTACCTAACTATTGAAAAAGAACCAAATACAAGAGTTGCTTACATCAATACCGAGATTAGTGAGGAAGGTACTGAAATCAAGATTTATATGGGCGGAAACGACAAGTACTTTAACAACTGCACTCACAACTATGTTGAAAATAGCGTTGTTTCTCCAACAGAAAATAGCTTTGGTTACACAGAAATGATTTGTACAAACTGTGAGCACACATATAAATGTGCTTATACAGAATATGCGGAAGATGAAGAATGAGTGGCAATTCGGTAAAAACAAACAAATGAACACTTGTGCATATAATAATTTAAATTAAAGATAAAGAAAAGCTCCGATTTCTCGGAGCTTTTTGTTTTATTTAAATTATTTTGAAAGTCTTTCTTCAAGAGCCTTGAGCTCGTCGTACATTGTCTTTGGAACTCTGTCGCCAACTTGAGCGTAGAACGCTTTAATGTTTTCAACATCCTCAAGCCAAGAAGCCTTGTCAACTGAAAGAAGTCCTTCGATTGTATCAATATCAATATCAAGACCTTCAATGTTGATGTCTTTAGCGTATGGAACATAACCGATAGCTGTTTCACGAGCTTCAACCTTATCCTCGCATCTTTGGAGAATCCAGTCAAGAACTCTCATGTTGTCGCCGAAGCCTGGCCAAATGAAATGTCCTTCATCATCTGTTCTAAACCAGTTAACGTGGAAAATCTTTGGAGCGTTAGGAATCTTATGACCCATATCGAGCCAGTGTTGGAAGTAGTCACCCATGTTGTAGCCAACGAATGGACGCATAGCCATTGGGTCACGACGAACTACACCAACTGCACCTGCTGCAGCAGCAGTTGTTTCGGAAGCCATAATTGAGCCAACAAACGAACCGTGTTGCCAACCGAATGATTGATATACAAGTGGAGCAGTCTTTGCACGACGACCACCAAATACGATAGCTGAAATTGGAACGCCTGCAGGATTGTCAAATTCCTTTGAAATGCATGGGCAGTTCTTTGCAAGAGCTGTAAAACGAGAGTTAGGATGAGCAGCGGATGTGTTAACCTTATCCTTCTTGTCATACTTTGTCTTATCCCACTTTTCGCCCTTCCAGTTAATGCAGTTGTCAGGAGCGTTGTCGTTAAGACCCTCCCACCAAACTGTGTTGTCATCAAGCACATGACCAACATTTGTGAAGATGGTATCTCTCATAGTTGTTGCGAGCGCATTTGGATTTGACTTATTGTTTGTACCAGGAGCAACACCGAAGAAGCCGTTTTCTGGGTTGATTGCCCAAAGTCTGCCGTCCTTACCAACACGGAGCCAAGCAATATCGTCACCTACGCACCATACCTTATATCCCTTGTCTGTGTATGTCTTTGGTGGGATAAGCATAGCGAGGTTAGTCTTACCACAAGCAGATGGGAATGCAGCAGAGATATACTTTGTTTCGCCATTTGGATATTCAACACCGAGAATAAGCATATGCTCAGCCATCCAGCCCTCCTTACGTCCAAGATAGGAAGCAATACGGAGTGCAAAGCACTTCTTACCAAGAAGAACGTTTCCACCGTAACCGGAGTTAACTGACCAAATTGTGTTGTCCTCTGGGAAGTGGCAGATATAACGATTGTCCTCGTCAATATCCTTTCTTGCGTGAAGACCCTTGATAAAGCCCTCACCGTTGCCCATAGCTTCAGCAACGTGCTTACCAGCTCTTGTCATAATGAGCATGTTAAGAACAACATAAATTGAGTCTGTAAGCTCAATACCATATTTTGCAAAATCAGAGCCAACTTGACCCATAGCATAAGGGATAACATACATTGTACGACCCTTGTAAGAGTTTTTATAAAGCTTTGAAAGCTTTTCGTAGCATTCCTTTGGATCCATCCAGTTATTGATGTTACCAGCATCCTCTTTTGTTCTTGTACAAATAAAGGTTCTGCCTTCTACACGAGCAACATCGTTAATAGCTGTTCTGTGTAGGTAACAGTTAGGAAGGATTTCCTCGTTTAATTTTTCAAGCTCACCGGTTGAGCAAGCCTCGTCCTTTAAAGCCTGTGTTTGCTCTTCAGAGCCATCAATCCAAACAATTTTGTCAGGATTAACCATTTCAGCCATTTCTTCAATCCAATCAAGAATTAGCTTTGAGCTTGTTAGAGCTTCGTTTTCAAATTTGATCATTTGATATATACCTCTTTCATAGAATTAACATAAATTAAAGTTAAACCCCAATTTAACCGCTATAATTATATCATAAAGTAAAATATGTTTGCAATATAAAAATGCAATATTTTAAAGAAAAATTACGTGTTTTTTACTATATTTTAGCATGTTTACGATTCTTTGGCTAAAAACATACTTTTCCTTTGGATGAATATCAATGTTGTCGCACACATCTCGACAGATAACAGTCTTTACAAAAGGAATGACATCTTGTGCGCGAAGCTGTTCCTTTCGCATTTTCTCCCAAGCATAGCCCACACGGTCAAGATGGTCAGCTAGCTGAGTGACAATGAATTTCAACTCGTCATTTTTAAAATGCCGTCTCCAAGCAAAAAATTAAAGCCTTTAGCATATCAAGATAAATGTCAGCTTCAGCTATACTTGCACTGCTTTCACCCTGATAGCAAGCAATAAGACCGATTTTTCTGTTTTTTCTACAAGTACCATATTGTACTTTAATAAAAACTGATAATATTTTAACATAAACCATTTAAAAATCCAACAAAAAATGATAAAATATTCCTATAAATATAATTTGGAGAAAGTATGGAAATAGAGAGAAAGTTTTTAGTCGGTGCATTGCCAAATCTAGAGGGCTGTCGTTATAGCGAAATTAAGCAAGGGTATGTCAGCTTTTCGCCAGAAATTAGAGTGCGTCAGTTGAACGATAAATACTATCGCACAGAAAAGGGCGAGGGTATGATTATGCGCGAGGAAAATGAGTGGGAGATAGACAAGGAAACGGCTGATCAAATGTTTTCCCAGGTTAAAACCAACATAATCAAAAAAACAAGGTATTATATTCCATATAATAAATACACCATTGAGCTGGACATTTATAAAGGCATATTTAAAGGGCTTGTCGTTGCAGAGGTTGAGTTTTCCTCTTTAGATGAAGCAAAGGCTTTCTCTCCGCCAGACTGGTTTTTAGAGGACATCAGCGAGAAAAGGGAATATAGAAACAAAATTTTAGCCTTAAAAAGACCCTAAATTGCAACTATCTATTGACAAAAAGACTTTAGTTTGCTAAAATTATCAATATATTATAAGATCTATGCTTTGCGCGCTTTTTAGGTGCGTCATTCCTAGCGTAGTCGAGGAATCTAAAGCAAAATAGAATCTCAAACGACAATGAGGTATAAAATGAAGATTTATGACGAGTTAGTTGCCCGTGGACTTATCGCACAGGTAACAAATGAAGAAGAAATTAGAGAAATGATTGATAACGGCAAAGCCGTTTTCTATATAGGATTTGACCCAACAGCAGATAGCTTGCACGTTGGTCACTTTATGGCGTTATGTCTTATGAAAAGACTCCAAATGGCAGGCAACCGTCCAATTGCTCTTATTGGTGGCGGTACTGCTTACATTGGCGACCCATCGGGAAGAACCGATATGCGTTCAATGATGACAAAGGAGTCGATTGAGCACAACTGTGAGTGCTTTAAAAAGCAAATGTCTCGCTTTATTGAGTTTGGAGAGGGCAAGGCTCAAATGGTTAATAACGCAGATTGGCTTTTGGATCTTAACTATATTGAGTTTATTCGCGATATTGGTGCTTGCTTCTCGGTTAACAATATGTTAAGAGCAAAGTGCTATGAGCAAAGACTTGAAAAGGGACTATCCTTCCTTGAATTTAACTATATGCTTATGCAATCCTATGACTTCTTGGAGCTTTATAACCGCTATGGCTGTAATATGCAGTTCGGCGGAGATGACCAATGGTCAAATATGCTTGGCGGAACTGAATTAATCAGAAAGAAGCTCGGCAAGGATGCGCACGCAATGACAATTACTCTCCTACTTAACTCCGAGGGTAAAAAGATGGGTAAAACACAATCAGGCGCTGTATGGCTTGACCCAAATAAAACCGCTCCATATGACTTTTATCAATATTGGAGAAACGTTGCGGATGCAGATGTATTAAAATGCATTAGAATGCTTACATTCCTACCACTTGAAGAAATTGACAAGATGGACACATGGGAGGGTAGCCAGTTAAATACCGCAAAAGAGATTCTTGCATATGAGCTTACAAAGCTTGTTCACGGTGAAGAGGAAGCAGAAAAAGCACAAGCGGCTGCTAAATCAATTTTTGGTGCTGGTGGAAGCGAGAATATGCCAACAGAAGCACTTTCAAATGATGACTTTATCGATGGCAAGATTGACATTCTTTCAATCCTTGTAAAGGCTGGTCTTGTTCCATCAAGAAGTGAAGCAAGACGAGCAGTTGAGCAAGGCGGCGTAACAGTTGACGGTGATAAGGTAACCGATACAAGAAAAGCATATACAACCGACGAGGTTGCAAATGGCTTGGTTGTTCGTCGTGGTAAGAAAGCATTTAAAAAGGTAACACTTTAAAGGCTTGAATCGAAAGCACTAATTAAAGTAAAAAGAGGTCGAAAGACCTCTTTTATTTATGCAATTCTAAAGCCGTCATTTAAGTGTAGTGGCAGGCGTTCTCGACTGTCCGTTTTATAAATAAGCAAAAATTCACGCACAAACGCGTGGATTTTTATTTTTTGGTTGATTTTTATAATATAAAATGTTAAACTATAAATAGCAAATTTTTACCCATGCAAGGAGAATCATATGAAATACGAAAACAACTATTATAAGGACTACGACCTTGGCAATTTGCCAAAGGATTCCGTAAAGGAGTTAGAGAAATTATCTCTTGAGAGCGCAAAAGAGGGCATTGTAATGCTAGAGAATAAAAACAATGTTCTTCCGCTAAAAAAAGGTGACCACGTGTCTATTTTTGGCAGAATTCAACGCGAATACTACAAGAGTGGAACAGGTTCTGGTGGACTTGTTAATGTTAAATATGTTACTAACATTGTTGACGAGCTTAAAAAATTTGATGATATAAAAATTAATGAAGAGCTTTTGGCAGCTTACGAGGAATGGAAAAAGGAAAATCCATTCGATAAAGGGCAGGGCTGGGGCGGTGAGCCTTGGTGCCAAAAGGAAATGGAAATTGATATTGACCTTGTAAAAAAAGCCAAAGAATTTGGTGATAAGGCTATTGTTGTAATCGGTAGAACCGCGGGTGAGGACAGAGATAACTCTGCTGCCGAGGGTAGTTACTTGCTTTCAAAGGGCGAGCAGGAGCTTCTTGCCAAGGTTTCAAGCGTTTTTGACAAGGTAATAGTGATTCTTAATGTTGGTGCTATAATTGATATGAAATGGGTAGAAAAATACAACATTTCATCTGTTTTGTATGTATGGCAAGGTGGTATGTGTGGTGGCAAGGCTTGTGCTGAAGTTTTAATGGGCTATTCCCCATGTGGTAAGCTTGCAGATACTATTGCATATGATATTTCCGACTATTCATCAACTGCAAACTTCGGTGGTGAGGAAAAGAATATCTATAAAGAGGATATTTATGTGGGATATCGTTACTTTGAAACCTTTGCACCCGAAAAGGCACTATATCCATTTGGCTATGGTCTATCATATACAACCTTTGATATAAGGGCAAATGCTTGTGTCGATGGGGATAAGATTTGTGTTAAAGCAACAGTTGAAAACACAGGCAATTGTGATGGTAAAGAGGTAGTACAAATCTACTTTGGAGCACCTAATGGCAAGCTAGGAAAAGCAAGCCGAGAGCTCATTGCTTATGCTAAAACAAAAATGCTAAAAAGTGGCGAAAAAGAGACACTCTCCCTTGAATTTTCTATAAATGATATGGCTTGCTACGATGATTCGGGAGCTACCGGTAACAAAAACTGCTATGTACTTGAAGCAGGTCAATACATTATTTATGTTGGAAAATGTGTAAGATGCTGTGAGCCCGTTTTTGTTTATATGCAAAACGAAACAGAGGTGGTAAGAAAATGCGTTCAAGCATTGCCACCAAAGATTGCATTTGATAGAATGAAAAATGTAGGTGGCAAAATTACATATGAGCCAGCTCCAACTATTGAATATGACCTAATTGAAAGAATAAATAATAACCTACCAGCAGAAATTAAATACACAGGCGACAAAGGAATTAAGCTTGAGGATGTAAGAACAGGCAAAAATACAATGGATGAGTTTATTGCTCAATTGACACCCGATGAGCTTTGCTGTTTAGTACGTGGTGAGGGCATGAACTCACCAAAGGTTACCCCGGGTACAGGCTGTGCATTTGGCGGTGTAACTGAGAAATTAATTTCCTATGGTGTGCCAATCATTTGTGGTACTGACGGCCCTTCTGGTATTAGAATGGACAGTGGCTTGCAAGCGACAAGTATGCCGAATGGCACATGCTTGGCTTGTACATTTAATGACAAGCTAGTTTCAGACCTATATTCACTTGAGGGTGTCGAGATGACCGCATATGAAATAGATGTTATTCTTGGCCCCGGTATCAACATTCACAGAAGCCCACTAAATGGTAGAAACTTTGAGTATTTCTCTGAAGACCCATATTTAACAGGAAAAATGGCTGTTGCTATTTCCAAAGGACTCAATCGTGTTGGCGTTTATGCAACAATTAAGCACTTTATGGCTAATAGCCAAGAGTGGAAACGTCACACAGGCGATTCAGTTCTTTCTGAAAGGGCACTTCGCGAGATTTATGCGCGCCCGTTTGAAATAGCAGTAAAAGATGGCGAGGTTAAGTCAATAATGACCGCATACAACGCAGTAAATGGCTACCATGCAGCATCTAACTATGACCTTACAAAAACTCTCCTTCGCGATGACTGGGGCTATGACGGATTTGTAATGACTGACTGGTGGGCACACATAACCAATTTGGACGGCACAACCTCAACAAGCGATTTTGCTACTATGGTTAAATGCCAAAACGATATTTATATGGTTATGGAAAATGCAAAAAACAACCCAGATAACCTAAAAGCTAGTCTTGAAAGCGGCTATTTAACAATTGGAGAGCTACAGGTTTGTGCAAAGCGAATTTGCGAATTTGCAATGACTACCCACGCATACGAAAGATTTAAAGCAAACGGATTTAAATATGATATTGAAGCACTAGATACATCAAATATGGAAGTAAGATACGAGCTTTCGGATGTCGCTTTAGGTCAAGCATATGAGCTTCAGTTTACAAAGGGTGGCAAGTATGTAGTAGAGATAGAGTTTACAACTCCTCAAAGCGAGCTTGCTCAAATCAAGATTCCTTTAAAGCTAAACAAAACCGATGCCTGTACCTTTGTTGCCAAGGGAACAAATGGAAAGACAGGCACAGTTAAAGCACAGGTGTCAATTATGCAATGGAAGCAAAGCCTAACCTTTACATCGAGCGACGAGGTTGAAATTAAAAAGGTTAAATTCCTATTATAAGCAGATATTTCTTAATACCGCCACAACACCAAGCCTTCCCTAGCAGGGAAGGTGTCGCCAAAGGCGACGGATGAGTAGAGCATTTTATGATAAGCAATGGGGGAGAGGCTTACTTTTCTCAACTTAATCAACAGATAAAATGAAATAAAAAGGAAAGAATTATGCAAAATATTTTAATTGTAGTCGATATGCAAAATGACTTTATAGATGGCGCACTTGGTACACCTGAGGCTGAGTCAATCGTGCCAATAGTTAAGGATGTAATTTTAGCGCATAAGGGCAGAGTGATTTTTACAAAAGACACACACTCCCCCGACTATTTATTAACTCAAGAGGGCAAAAATCTACCTGTTTTACACTGTATAAAGGGATTGTACGGATGGGAAATAGCCGATAGCCTGAAGGAGTACGCAAAAGAGGTGGTCGAAAAGCCAACCTTTGGCTCAGTGGCCCTTGCCGAGCAGTTGAAGGTGGAAAATGAAAAAAGCCCAATAGAAAAGATTACTCTTGTAGGGCTTTGCACCGATATTTGTGTTATTTCTAATGCTCTTTTATTAAAGGCAACATTCCCCGAGATTGATATAGAGGTTATCTCAAGTGCCTGTGCAGGAGTTACGCCAGAAAGCCACGAAAACGCGTTAAACGCAATGAAAATGTGTCAAATTATAGTTAAATGAGGAGTATAAAATGGACAACGAATCTTTAAACAATAACGAATATGAAGAAGATATTGTCACCTTGACAAGTCCTGATGGAGAAAAAATTGATTTTATCGAAATCGCAGGAATAGCACACAAGGATGGATTTTATTTAATTTTACAGCCTGTTGAGCTTTTGGAGGGCATGACAGAGGATGAGGCACTTGTTTTTAAGGTGTCACAAACTGAAGACGGCGAGGAAAAATTTGAAATTGAGCTCGATGAAGAAATAATTGAAGCAGTATTTGCCGAATACGACCGTCTTTGTGACGAAGCACAAAAGAATGCTGAATAATAGAAAAAACGCACACCCTGTGTGCGTTTTTTGATTTTTAGCTCCTTGAATAAAGCTTGTTCCAAGCCTTTAATTTCTGACGGTCGATTGCTCCAAATTGCTCCTTGGTAATTCTGAATGACCAGTTGTCATCACAGCTGCCAGGGGTATTTAGACGAGTATCTTTTCCGTACTTTAGTAAGTCTTGAATTGGAAAAATTACAAGTCCCGCATGGCTTGCCAGCATTGAGCGAATTACAGTGTCGTAGCAGTTGTCCCAGTTGGCACTCTCATAGCCAAAATAGTCAAGGAACTTCTGCCGTTTTTCCTTGTCAAGCTCCCAAACATAGCCAAGCAGAGTATTATTGTCGTGTGTGCCTGTGTATGCAACGCAATTATTTATATAATTGTGGGGCAAGTGTATTGAGTTATCTTCACCTAAAAGGGCAAATTGTAAAACTCTCATACCAGGGTAAGTGGAAGCCTTTACTAGCTTTTCAACCGCTGGAGTTATCTCTCCCAAATCCTCTGCAATTATTAATTTGTCATTGCAAATATCTCCAAACGCTTTAATTAGGCTCATTCCTGGACCCTTTACCCATTTTCCGTTTCTTGCTGTGGTTTCTGTTGCTGGAATTGAAAAATAGGATTCCAAGCCTCTAAAATGGTCAATTCTTACACCGTCAAAAAGCTCACACATAAAGCTCATGCGCTTTTTCCACCAAGTGTAGCCATTTTCCTTCATTTTTTTCCAGTTATAAAGTGGATTTCCCCAAAGCTGACCATCCTCACTAAAATAGTCTGGTGGAACTCCTGCTACATTGGTTGGCTGATAATGCTCGTCAAGCAAAAATTCCTCTGGGTTTGCCCAAACATCACTTGAATCATGAGCAACATAAATTGGTACATCACCTATAATTTTTACACCCTTTTTGTTGGCATATTCTTTAATTTCAAGCCAACCTGTGATTGCCATATACTGTATAAATTTCCAAGCGTGTAAGGTGTCCTTGCTTGGTTTGTCTTTTGTCCATTTTGTCCACTCTGTGTCGCCATTTACACTTTTCAGTGCCATAAATTCGCAAAACTTTTCAGTTTCAGGATGGCTTTTATAAAAGTCATCAAGCACCTTTGTTTCTAAAAATCTTGACGATGCTTTTTTGAGTAGCTTCATTCTATCGCGATTTAGCTTTGTAAACTCGCATGCATAAGGGCTCTTTTGCTTTGCCTCCTCAAGCTCTGCGCGTGTTATAAGCTCACGTCTGTATAGCTTTTCCACATCAATAAAATATGGATTTACACTAAATGCAGAATATGATTTATAAGGTGAGTTATATTCATCAGGTAAGCAGAAGGGAAGCACCTGCCAATAGGTAAAGCCACATTCTGCTAAAAAATCAATAAACTCCTTTGCACTTTTTGAAAATGCACCCTCAGAGTAGTCACCCCAAAGAGTAGATACATGCATTAAAACTCCACTAGCTCGTTTCATATAATCTCCTAAAAATAATATATTTTTATTCTATCATATGAAAGCGAATATTTCAATAATTAATATTATAAACTAAATTATAATAAAATATTGAAATTTCTTCAAAAAGTATTATACTAAAATAGAAATATTTTGTAACGAGAACCATATGTCATATACATAATTTTTGATGCGAGGCACATTGCTTTTATTGTTATTTTCCTCCTGCTTATGGTTGGACTTTTATCTTGTTAATGTACGTTGTTCACCCACCGCAAGACGGCTTGCTATACCTAAATGATAACGATGGCTGGCTCGGCTACGTACTCCTACATCTTTTACTTGTAATTGTCTGCATCACACTAACCTATATAAAGCCGATAATTTGCGGTGTAAGCACTGTGTAGAAAGCAAAAAATAATTAAAAGTGCTTGGCATACACTTTATTTTTATAAAAAATGTAAATTTTTTTAAGAAATATTGAATTTTGCAGTATGTTTGATTATAGTATAATTTTATAAAAAGAATAATTATTCAAAAGGAGAAAGAAATGAAAAAGAAAATTTTATTTAGCTCAATTTTGCTTGCTGTGGTCCTTTCGTTGGTTGCGGTTTTGACCTCCTGCTTAGGGCCAAGCGAGTGTGAGCATTTATGGAACGAGGTTTATTGCGAAGACCCCTTGTGCGAAAAGCCGGGTATTATCGAGCGTAAATGCTTGAACTGCGGCAAATTTGATATCGTAGAGATCGACCCACTGGGACACGAGCTTGTAGATGTAGTGGGCTATGAGCCAACTTGTACCGAGGACGGCTTCGGTAAAGGCGTTCGCTGTGAAAGATGCGATTATGAAATATTAGGAGAGTACATAAAATCCGAAGGACACGAATTTTTAACAGTTCCGGGTTATGCGGCAAGCTGTACAAAGGATGGACTTTCCGATGGCAAGCGCTGCAAAAAATGCGGATATGAGACAATTGAGCAAATCGTGATTGGTGCAAAAGGTCACGAATGGGTTACAGATTACGGCTATAACGCAACCTGTACAGAGGACGGACTTTCCGACGGCACTCATTGCTACGTATGCGGCACGGTCGGAGAGATACAAGAGGTTATTCCCTCAACGGATCATAGCTACGTTACGTCATTTGGATATGAGTCGACCTGTACCGAGGCAGGATATTCAGACGGTACTTACTGTGAGTATTGCTATACTGTAGGCGTTCCACGAAAAGAGCTTCCCTTAAAGGAGCATACTTCGGTTGTTGATGAGGGCTATGCACCCACGTGTACAGAAAACGGTCTTTCCGACGGCTCGCATTGTGAAATTTGTAATGCAATAATTACAGAGCAAACCGCTATAGAATATAACGGACATAAGGTGATCTCTGTCGGCGGCAAAGCGCCAACCTGTACTGCCACAGGTAGTACTGCTGGCAAAAAATGTGAAACGTGCGGAATTATAATTGTCGACTCATTTGTAATGCCAAAGGCAGAGCATAGCTTTGAAAATGGCACCTGTACCGAATGTCAGCTCACAATGTCAATCGGACTTACATATGTAAAGAACGATTCCGAAGACGGATATATAGTAACGGGTATAGGCTCTTACGAGGGTGATGCGATTGTTATCCCCGATACGTATGAGGGTCTCCCTGTAGTTGCAATTGGAGAGGGCGCGTTTAAAAATGAAGCAATAACAAGCGTGACTCTTGCAGGAAACATAATAACTATTGAAGGCAGCGCATTTGAGGGCTGCACATCACTTGCAGAGGTAAATCTGCCAAATAGCGTTACAGACGTGCGTGAAAATGCCTTTTACGGCTGTTCTGCTCTTGAATACGTAAGCTGTGAGGACTTTTCACAAAGCAACGAGTGGACAGACGGTTGGAATGGTGAAGAGAGTATTACTATAAAATCCGATAAAAAGAATGGGCTCAGCGCATTCGAGGTTTATCTCCTCGCTGTGCAGACAATGAAAAACGACATTGACCGTTATATAATGAGCACAATTCAAAAAATGAACGTTACTCAAGGTGAATACTCACAAAGCGTAACGAATCAGCAATATTATGAATATGCCGGCGGCGAGCTTTATTCTCATATTTACGACGGAAAAACAAATACAGAAATGAAGGTGTGGTACATTGACGAGGTGTCATATTTCATTCAAAACGGCAATTATTATAAAATGACTGCCAGCCCTGAATATTTCAGAGATTTTGAAATTCAAGTGAAGTCCACGCTGAATGTATTTGAAGAAAAATATTTTGAAAATGCAGAGTTTTACAGAAAAACTGACGGCACATATAATCTTACCCTTGTTATGAGTAATGAGCATATGGCGGAGCTTATAGAAACCGTTTTAGGTATGGATCCCACATCCGTTACTATGACCTCCTGTGTTTATAGCTATGATTTTGATGCGGACGGATATCTTTCCGCTATGTATGCTGACGCAGAGTATTCTGTAACCGCGGGCACACAAACCGCAATAGGAGTGCTTGACCAGGATACCGTGTTTACAGAGGTTGGCACTTTGAAAAATGTAACACAGCCTGTTGGCAGCTTTACCGACGTTACGAATACATCGTGTTCGCACCCCTCGACAAAGCAGGTGACAGTTCCAGGATATGAGGCAACCTGTACGAAAGACGGTCTTACAGACGGTATTTATTGCTCTTATTGCTACGGAACAGTTAGGGCTTCACAAAAAATAGCGTCAAACGGACATAGCATTGAAAACGGCAAATGTACAGTATGTGGTATGCTTGAAAACCAAAGCAGCGGCTTATATTATGAAATTTCAGAGGACGGAAAAACCGTTTACCTTGCGGGTATTGGTAGCTTTGAGGGCGTGGACGTTGTTCTTCCAGAATATATATTTGGTTTACCTGTTACAGGCATTAAGGCAGGCGCATTTGACGGAGCAAGCGTTACAAGCATAACCATACCAAAAACTATGACCAAAATAGAGGACGGCGCGTTTGACGGTTGCGACACCTTAACAAAGGCAACGCTTCCTGTTTGGCTCGTTTCCTCATTGCCAAATAAGTTTAATAACGTAACCATTACCGATGGCACAACGATTTCTAAAAACGATTTTTCAGCTCTTACTGAGCTAAAAATTATCACACTTCCAGAAAATATAAACGAAATCGAAGACGGCGCATTTGAAAACTGCACAAAGCTCTCAATAATTTATAACTATTCAAAGCTCAATATCGTCGCAGGCAACAAAACTGCAAACGGCGGAATAGCTAAAAATGCAATAGAAGTGTATACCAATCCCTCATATGCCACGGAATATATTGCGGTCGGTGACTTCCTCTTTACCGAGAGCTCCAGTGAATATATTTTGAATCGTTATATAGGTAATGACAAAATTATAGTTTTGCCAGACGGCGTAAACGGCACGACTTATAGCATATCTCGCAGTGTATTTGAAGATAATACAGAAATAGTAAGCATAACAATACCTAATGGTGTAGCTTCAATTGAAAACGGAGCGTTCTCTGGTTGTTATAAGCTTGTAGAGATGTATGATCTATCCAGCCTAAATATAAGCGGCACAAAGATAGTACATACATCGCTTGATGAAAAAAGCATACTTGAAACAGTTGACGATTATATCTTTATGACTTGGGAAGATAAATATTATCTTATGGGATATGTAGGTGCTGAAACAGAGCTTACCTTACCTGAAAGCTATAAGGGTAATAATTATGAAATATATGAGTATGCATTTTATAATCGTGATGATATAACAAAGTTAACAATATCAAACGGTGTAACATATATTAGAAGCTATGCGTTCGAGTATTGTGACTCGCTTACAAGTGTAACAATAGGCAATAGCGTAATCTCTATAGGAAGTGATGCTTTCTCTGGTTGCACCTCGCTTACCGAAATCAACTTTAATGCAACAGTTATGAATGATTTAGGATATTATAACGGTGTATTTTATAATGCAGGTCAGTCCGGAGAGGGGATAAAAGTAACAATTGGTAAAAACGTAACTAAAATTCCTGCTTATTTATTCTATCCATATGGTGCCTCTTCATCATCCTCACCAAAGATAACAAGCGTAGTATTTGAGGAAGGCAGTGTATGTGAAAGCATAGGATATTGTGCGTTCCGCAATTGCACCTCGCTTACAAGTCTAACAATAGAAGATGGTGTAGCATCTATAGGAGAAAATGCATTTTATGGTTGTACATCGCTTGCAAACATAACAATACCTAATAGCGTAACAACTATAGGAAGCTGTGCGTTTGGAGGTTGCACCGCACTTACAAGTTTAACAATAGGAGAGGGTGTTACGTCTATAGGCGGATCTGCGTTTGGAAATTGTCGCTCGCTCACTGAGATAAACTTTAACGCAACCGCTATGGACGATATAGCAAGCTCAAGCGATCGTCTATTCCTATTTTCCGGAGAGAATGGAATAAAAGTAACAATAGGTAAAAACGTGACAAAAATACCTGATTATTTATTCTATAGTTATTATTCCAATTCTTCCTCGCCGAAGATAACAAGTGTGGTATTTGAGGAAGGCAGTGTATGTGAAAGTATAGGATACAACGCGTTCGCTTATTGCAATTTGATTACAACTATAGTACTCCCCGATAGCGTAACGTCTATAGGAATAACGGCGTTCATTGATTGCACATCACTTACAAGCATATCAATACCGAACAGTGTAGTGTCTATTAAAAACAGTGCGTTCAGTGGTTGTAGTTCTCTTGTGTATAATGATTATAATAATGCATATTATTTAGGAAATTCGGAAAATCCGTATCTAGTACTAATAAAAGCTAAGGATACATCTATTGCATCTTGTACTATTAATGAAAATACAAAATTGATAATTAATGATGCGTTTTCCGGTTGTGCCTCACTTACAAGTATAACAATCCCCGATAGTGTAACCTCTATAGGTTTCCAGGCATTTAGAAAATGCACCTCGCTTACAAGCGTAACAATTGGAAAAGGCACAAAGCTTATAGATAGATATGCGTTTGATGGTTGTTCTTCACTTTCAAGCGTGACATTTGATAATACTAGCGGATGGTATAGAACTGAAACAGAAGGCTCAACGAGTGGAGTAACTCTTAACGTAACAAATGCCTCAAACAATGCGAAATTTTTAACATCTACATATGTCAATCGTTACTGGTATTGCAAATAATTAAAGCAAAAAACACATCGCTTCTGCGATGTGTTTTTGTTATACAAAAAGAAAACACGCCAAAGCGTGTTTTCTGCATTTAATTTTTAATTAAGCCTTGTTTACAGAACCGAATAGCTCCATCTTTTCCTTAACAGTAGCCTTGATAGCCTCAAAGCCAGGAGCGAGAAGCTTTCTTGGGTCAAAGCCCTTACCAGAAAGGTCCTTACCCTCTTCAACATACTTTCTTGTAGCTGCTGCAAATGAGAGCTGGCATTCTGTGTTAACATTAATCTTTGATACGCCAAGAGAAATAGCCTTCTTAATCATATCCTCAGGAATTCCTGTACCACCGTGAAGAACAAGTGGCATGTCTCCAGTTTTTGCGCTTATTGCAGCAAGAACATCGAAGTTAAGACCTGCCCAGTTAGCTGGATACTTACCGTGAATATTACCGATACCAGCAGCAAGCATTGTAACACCAAGGTCAGCAACCATCTTGCACTCGTCTGGATCTGCACATTCGCCTGCGCCTACAACGCCGTCCTCTTCACCACCGATAGAGCCAACCTCTGCCTCAAGTGAAATACCAAGAACGTTACAAGCATTTACAAGCTCTGTTGTCTTTTTAACATTTTCTTCGATTGGGTAGTGTGAACCATCGAACATTACAGATGAGAAGCCTGCATTGATACAAGCCTTTGCACCCTCGTATGAGCCATGGTCGAGGTGAAGAGCAACAGGAACAGTGATGTTTAGGCACTTAATCATACCCTTAACCATACCAACTATTGTCTCATATCCACACATGTATTTACCGGCACCCTCGGAAACACCAAGAATAACGGGTGAGTTGCACTCTTGAGCGGTAAGAAGAATAGCCTTTGTCCACTCAAGATTGTTGATGTTAAATTGACCTACGGCATATTTGCCTGCTTTTGCTTTTTCAAGCATTTCTTTTGCTGAAACTAACATAATTTAATACTCCTTAAATTTAATCTTAATTTGACGTGTATATTTTACTACAAATTACGCGCAAAATCAATATATTTTTAAAATTACTTAAAAATACTTATAATATATTCGCCAAGAATGATGGTTTCTATATCCTCTTTTGTAGTGTCGATTTTTGTAATATGGGAGGAGTTATAGCCGTATTTTTTAATAACAGCTTCTTTTCCTGTCCAAATTTTGAAAAAAGTGACTAAACCATAATTATTTTTTTCGAGCAATTCAATTTCACAAGAGGTGAAATATCTTTTTGCAAATGGTTGCGCTCTGTTTTTAAAGGAGGGATCAATTTTTTCACAGTCTATGCCGATAGGCATATCGTTTAGGCAGACTGCGCAAAGACCGTCTGTGTGAGATATGCTAAAATGAATTGAATTATCCTTCAAATATGGCTTGCCGTTCTCGTTTTTTAGTATTTCATATTCATTAATGCCACATTCAGAAAGCATCTTGTCAAGCAGAGAATAAGCAGTGTTGTGCTCAATTATTCGCTTGTCTTTAAGAGAAGCTGAATTTGGATAATCAATATTTAGATACTCAACCTTCATAAAACCTCCTTTAAAAATCAGTAAAAAACAGAGGCAAGCGCCTCTGTTTTAAAATTATTTTGCATTTTCTTCAAGATATTCAACAACGTCACCAACGGTGATGAACTTATGTATATCGTCCTCGTTGAACTCAACACCAAACTCGTCCTCACAAACAAGAACAAGGTCAGCAAGCTCTAGTGAGTTAACTCCCAGGTCGTTTGCAAGCTCTGATTCCATAGTAACATCGTCTTGGTTTAATGATAATTCTTCAACTAGAATATTCTTTAATCTTTCAAACATAATTTCCTCCAAAAGGTTTTCACTTAAGTTATTATTTTTGTGTGACTAACCTCAATAATTATATAGTTTTTAATGCGATAAGTCAATAGTGAAAATGCACAAAATTTTTTAGCGAAAAATGGAATATTGATGTAAATTCACCAAAGAATGTTGATGAAATCAGTCATTTTCTTCTTTTTTTCGACTTTTGATATTCGCCAAAGGATTGTTGTCGACTGCATCCTGCATACCTTGATTAGATACATGAGTGTATATTTGAGTAGTGTTTAGTTGCTCGTGCCCCAAGATTTCCTTTAAAACTCGCACATCAACCTTTCCAGTCTGGTACATAAGGGTTGCAGCAGTGTGGCGAAGCTTGTGAGTAGAGTAGTGCTTATAGCCAAGCCCTGCTAATGATAGGTACTTATAAACAAGCCATTGAACGGTTTTGTTGCTAATCCTTTTATATTGCTTACTGATAAATAAAGCGTTAGTGTTAATTGCCTTATATTTTTCTCCTCGCCTGATTTCCAGATATCTATAAAGCGCATCGCGGCAAGCATCGTTTAAATAAACAATGCGCTCCTTGTTGCCCTTACCAATAACGCGAAGGGAACAAAATTCTCTGTCAATATCATTTAAATTGATTCCAACCAGCTCTGAAAGACGCATACCACAGTTTAAAAACAGAGTGATAATCGCGTAGTCGCGCTCCTTTGTTTTTGAGTTCTTGTCATTTTCAATGGCTTCAAGCAAGGAAATGCTTTCGTCCATCGAGAGGTGCTTAGGCAATGATTGCTTTTTCTTTGGCGCTTCCATATCTATTGCAGGATTTTTGTCCATAAGCCTGCGCTTTTGGCAAACAAATTTATAAAAAGCCTTGATAGCTGAAAGCTTTCTAGACCTAGCCGCAACGCTATTTCCTCTCTCTGTCGAAACATAGATGAAAAAGTCGTAGATTTCTTCAGTTGAAACAGAGGTTATAAACTCAATATTCAAGCCGGAAATATCAATAGCCGTGAATTCATCGGAGGAAAATTTAATTTTGTGTCGTTTAGCATAAACATATCTAAAAAAGAGCTTTAAATCCGAAAGATATTCGTCAACAGTCTTTTGAGAACAGCCTTGGATAGTCAGCTTGTATGATGCAAAATCACGCACAAGTGCTGGCATAATTTCTATAGAGAAAGTGCTTGACATAAAACCTCCTTAACTAATAGATTTTATACCATTTTAACATATATTAGAGTAAATTTGTATCAAAAATATAAATTTTTCAAAACATTATTGAAATAAATCGCACTTTCTTATATAATAAACATATATCGTAACAAAATAAAGGAGAAAAATATGGAAGAAGAGAGCAAGGGCTTTGGCGCTTTTTTTAGCAAGAATTTTGATATAATATCCAAGCTTTTTGTATATCACATTGCAATGTGCGTGTTTGGACTTGTTGTTTCTATCGCTGTTGAAATGGTGGCAATCCAATTTAGCGGAGATAACGATATTACAACCTTGAGCGTGTTTACATATATTGCCGCTGCCTTTGGCGCACTTGTGTATTTAGGCCTTATATATGTTTGTATGTGGGAAAAGGGCGCATCTGACAGGATTAAGATTGTCGGCGGCAGAATGAAGGAAAATAACTTCAAGGGCTTGCTTTTCTGGCTAATCGCAAATTCGATTAATATATTTATTATATTAAATGTGTTTATTCTATCATTTATTCCCTCAGCAGGAAATGTTCACGGCGTTTTATCAATTGTTACAATGTTCTATAATGCAATGTACTTGCCCGAGCTTGTTGCTATGAGCAATATTACATGGTTATATTTTGTTGTATTAATTCCCGGCGCTGTTATGGCAATGGTTTCTTATATTCTTGGAATCAAGGGGTTTAAGTGCATCTTCCCAGAGCCAAAATCGGAGCGAAACAGAAAACTCAAATAAACTTAAAAAACGGACACTCCTGTGTCCGTTTTTTGTTATCTATCTGTTTTTATTCGTTTTCTGTTGGCTCTTTTTTCTTCGATTTTAAGCTCTAATTTTTTAAACCATTTGAATGAAATAGGATAAACGTCAATTACAAAAATAACAACCAAGCCATATCTTAATGCACGCGCGATTGTGTTTGCATCAAATATTGCATTTAATGGTATTTTTAGCCCTTCAAGTAAGCCAAGGACTAGTATAAGACCAATGCCAGCTTTCAAAATTTGTGTGTACCATTTGCCACTTTCGTTGAATTTAACATATTTTCTTTCAATGGGAAAGGCAATTAAAACTCCAACAAGAGCACCAAATATTAGATACGAATTTTTGAGTGCCGAGATATAATTGTGCATTTGGTCACTTGGAAGGCTTGATGGATCGAAAATAAGCTCCATATAAATTAAAAAGGCAAGAGCAATAATTGACATAACCCCTAGGAAAATAAACATACCGAATTTTGATTTATATGCCTTATACATAAGTGGCTTTGTTACCACTATTACTA
Source organism: Clostridia bacterium (assembly GCA_017472695.1). GTDB lineage: Bacteria > Bacillota > Clostridia > Oscillospirales > CAG-272 > RGIG2000. The sequence goes on from JAFUOQ010000012.1 coordinate 35,240, forward strand.
AAATTGCAAAGAACACAGAGAAAAACACATCAAGAGGTGTGTGAACTCCCAAATACATTCGAGAAAAGGGAACAATTATGCAAATAACAAGTGCAATTGCCTTAACCCAAGAGCTTTTGGAGATTAGAGAAATCGTTCCAAAAATTCCTATTGAGTTTTGCGTATGCCCACTTGGAAAAGAGAAGCCACTAGCATCTGGTATAGCCTCCGGAACCGCCACAAAATTCGGGTTCAAATCCCAAGGGCGCAATATCCTAAATGATATTTTTAAAAATTGGTTTGCAACCGTTCCTAAAAAGCCGATTGTCAAAAGTAGATATCCATCTCTTTTGGAAAAGCACCAAAACACAATAACGGCAACGGCGATAAAAGCCATCTCTCCGCCAAGCTCTGTTACTAAAAGAAAGAATTTGTCAAGAGATGGGGTTCTTAGATTTGATAAAAATTCAAGAAATTGCAAAAGGCACACCTCCTTTACCTATTTAGTATATCACACAAAGTTAATATTTTCAATAAAAAACAAGTCCAAGTTACCTTGGACTTGCTTTTATTATAATTAATTATTCAAAAACAACAGTGAATGATTCGTTGCTGTAGTTTCTAATATCAAAGATATAGGTGCATCCTGCCTCGAGGTAAACCTCAAGCTTAAAGTGCCCATTCATGCCACCATCATCATTTGAGTCAATAGTTGATTTATAACCATAATCATCTAACTCACTAACGGAAACCCATGTATCACAGTATTCTGCGTCTGACTTAGAATATATAGTGTAATATCCACTGGATGTAGCATAATAAGTGAATGAAGCATAATATGATGAGCCCGAATAATATTCAAGATCATAGTCGCTTTCTATGCCTACAGTGAATTCAATCTCCTCGTGTCCACAGTCGGAACAGGATTTGTAATACTCATATCCATCATTAACGGTTTCGCCAATTAATCTATAGCCTGAGTTGAAGCTATGACTGTTTGTGTAGTATTCGATATAGCTATCACCACATTTGGAGCAAGTATAATACCTGTAGCATATGTCAAGACATACGTCAGAGGTTGTGGATTTTGATGAGTCAAGCTGATAGTAGTGTCCACCGTCGTACCAGATGTCAAAATATTTGTAGTTACCGGATACGTTTTTGAAATATAGGTCAATGGTTGTGGAAGAAAGGTCGGCATTTGATAAAAGCGCATCGTAATCAACGAGTGCCAAAATCTCATCTTCTGACAACGAGTATGAGGATGATACTTCATATTGCACGTAAGTGCCGTAATCAGCATTTAATCCCACGTTATATATATCAATTCCGTTACATCCTGATTTATAAGCGGTGCTTGATACGTCTGTGCTGATTTTATAAACATCATAATAAACGTAATAAGTATATCCATAGTATGAGTCGTAAGAATTATTATAATAGTTATAACCATATACATAATAGCAGTTTTCGGCGCTGTTATATACTATATCTGCCCCAAAATATTTTTCCTCAAGCAATGATAAAATATCGTCGTTTGTAAGAGTAGGCACCTTGTTAACGTTTTCCTTGATGGTTGCAACAGCGGATGTATCTATTTCAACAGTTTCACCAGGAATCATTTCGAAGGTCAAATTCACGATATCCGATGTTATGGTGTATGTGTAGTTGAAATCCTTATCAGCAACAATGGAGATAGTTAGCTCAACATCCTGTGTCACCATATAAGTGTACTGACAGCTTAGACCCTTGAAAGCACCTGTTGAGTCGAAGCTCATAACATATGAGTAGCTGTCCATTAGCTCGTCAATTTGAGCATCAATCATTTCCATCATTTCTTCAATATCTTCATTGCTAATTTCGTCATCAGAGTTAGACATAGCTAATTGATAGAATGTGCTTTCCTTTGCCATATCAATAATTGTTATAACCATTTCTTTAAGCTGTGCTTCAGCCTCGGCTCTTTCATTTACTGTGGTGCTTGGGTCATCCTCTGGTGCACCGAGTGAAACGAGCAATGCTTCCATAACAGTTAAGCCTGAAAGCTCCTCGTCTGTTAGCATAGTATAAATGTCAAAGCCCTCTGGGAGCTCCTCGCCAGTTGACTCGCTAATAAGCATTTCAAGAGTAACACCCTCTTGACCTGACACAATTACTAAAAGCTCATCAATAGCATCAAGCAATGCTTCAAGGTCAACGCCTTGGTCAACTTGAATGTAGTTGAGAAGGTCGGCAACAGAGTATTCGTAAATAGCCTCTGAGGTGATGAGCTCTTCAATTTCAGCAAACGCGCCTTCTTTAATTATAATGTCAACCAATTCGGATATTGTTTTTCTGCCAAGAGCATCATTAACATCTTTATAGAAGCCATAGTTGATAGAAAGGTCATATGAGCCATCACTGTTAGTTGTTACAGAGATTAAAGCGCCAGCCAATTTTGAGAAGAGAGCATCTACAGCATTAACAGCTCCATCAATGTTAACATCATCAAATTCTGGAGCGAATGAGTTGTTGAACCAGTTTTCAATATCAGGCATTAATGCTTCAGCCTCACCAAGAGCACCCTCAATTTCTGCTGTGTCGGTATTTCCAACAAGAGATAGCTTCATATATTGTGAAGCATCAGTCCCTGTGGAAGTGATATCGAGGTCACCTGAGGTGTAAGCATAGAGCCAATCATCCTCAATATAAAATGCGCAATTCACTTGCTTTGTAATGTCTGTTTCGTCAGCGACAGCATCAAGAACACCATGTCCGTAGCCGTACAATTTTCCATTTTCGTCAAGTGTTACGTAACCCTCGGCAACGTTTAAAGTGCAAACACCATTGGAAGATAAGTCGTATTCTTCATCTATGGTGATTTCAAGATCTGTAAGATAGAAGCCTACGGAATCGAATTCTGGAGCCTCAATTACAGGAGGTGTTTCGATTAAGGTTGTGCCACAAACAGTACATTCTGTAAGTCCCTTGTGACCTGTTTTCTCAGTTGTTTCGGTTTCTGTTCTTTCACAAGTGGAGCAGGTACGAGTCTTTTGACCGTTCTTTGTGCAGTCTGCTATAACAGTAACTCTCCATGAGCCCCAAGTGTGGTCAACTGCTTCACCTGTATAACGAGTTTCAACGTTGGAGCAAACAGAACAAGTACGTGCTTCCTCTACACCCTCGCAATATGCTTTACCTGTAGCTGCCCAATCAGAGTATGAGTGTGTGCCTGAAACACCCTCGGTGTTTTTGCGATTTTCGGTTGTGTTACATGTAGAGCAGGTGCGAGATTCGTCTTGTCCCTCGCAGGTAGCAGAGCCAACTGCTGTCCATTCACCCCAAGCGTGAGCATCTAATGATGCCGCATCGGTATTGAAGCGGGTTTCTGTTACTCCACAGCTATTACATGTGCGGATTTCGTTTTGACCCTCACATGTAGCATCGCCATTAGCTATCCATTCACCATACACGTGCTCACATTCTCCACAGGAGATAAGAGCAAATGAAAGGCAAGCAAGCATTAAGGCAACGCCAATAAGTAGGGCAATTTTCCTAATGTTCTTCATAATTCCCTCCAAAAAAATTCAAAAGTTAAATTGCTTTTTCAAGCCTTTTGTAATTCTATTATATCATAATTGGATGTAAATGTCAACAATTTCTAAAATACTATATATTTACCAATAAATAAGCGCCTAAAACCCTCTATTGACAATTTAGTTAGGGCTGTGATATACTTTTCTTATGGGATAGCCCAAATTCTTTAGGAGGTGTTTTTATGGTTAAAGGGAAGACTACCAAAATGGTAGCGTTTTTTGTTGCACTATTGCTTTCAACCTTGTCGCTTTTTGGCTGTTCACCTCAAAAGGATATGGTAAAGGACAAAATTGAAATCACGCCAAAGGAAGAAATCACCCGGTATTCACAAGAAACTATTAGCAAAGCTGAACGAAGCATTTATTCGCTTTTGCATCTATACAAGGAGCACAATAGCCAAAAAATTACCACTGAAATTGAAGCTAATATGAGTAGACAAGCACAGTCGGTGGCTAATGATACAGCGGGCATAATTAAAGAGGAAAGCTACCTGCTTATTTTGGAAAAAATCAATAACAATTCTGAAAAAATAGTTGAGGGAGTGTCGCAAATTCGCACGACTAGTCTGCTAGACGGATTAAACACACTAACGCCGATTTATAAGGAAATATCTAGCCTTGATGGCAAGGAGCTGGTGGGCGAAATAATTTATAGCCTCGCTATGTGCACCTTTGATATAAAGTATGATAAGCAAATGGCTTCTTATGAGATATATGGAGAAAAGTATATTCTTGATAAGGCAAACGAGTACCTAAAAGCAAAAGAGGTGCTCGCAAATGATATAGGAATCTCTAATGTTAACACCCTAGTTGAATATGCATTTGTATATGTTGAGCTTTTAGTAGGTGGCGCGTTTGATGGTAGCCCATTAAGCGACTTTTCAAACGATGAAATTGCGATATTTATTAAGCGCCTAGAGCTTGACAAAATCACAATTAGTGAAAAGGGCTGGACTATGCTTTTTGCCATTTATGGAGAGGGCACTGTGAAAAATTTAAATAGTAGCTTTTTCAACAGAGCTCTGTTTTCCGCTACTCAAAATGGTGATGTTGCCGAGCTTGGAAGGAGCACACATGAGCTTATTTCTATCTTATCCCTCGCACAAAAAAGACTCTTGCCAAGTGATATTGCACTTTTAAGAGAAAATAAAACAGACGAGCTTGTTGCAAGTGTATTTGGCAAGCTCACAGACGAGGAGTGGACATTCCTTGACAAATCGATGCCAAAGGATTTTGACTATGATAAATACGTTGACTTGGCAAAAAAATATTACGGCAAGGACTTTGAAGCTTATCTATCTACCTGCGAAACTGCTGACATAAATGAGCTAAAGGCAAGTCAAGGGACAGACGATTTCAATAAAACATTAAAGGAGTACATAGCAGGAATATGCCCAGCATTTTCCTACGATATAGATTTTTAAAATGATTTCTGTTGAAAATATCGAGAAAAGCTATAATAGTGAAAAGGTTTTAAAAAATGCTTCTCTAAAAATTGAGGACTCGGAATTTGTTTCAATAATGGGAAAAAGTGGTAGTGGTAAAAGCACGCTGATTTCCATTATGGGTGGCTTTTTAGCACCCGATTCTGGTAGGGTATTGTATGACGGGAAAGATATTTTTAAGTACAATGACTCTCAATTATCAAGCTTTAGATGTACAAAAATCGGCTTTGTTTTCCAAGCCTTTGGGCTGATTCCTACACTTAATGTTATGGACAACCTGCTCCTTCCCTCAACTCTTGGTAAAAGCCAAAGCAAGGAGCAAAGAGAATATATTCTTGAGCTTTGTAAAGCACTTGAAATTGATACAATGCTCAAAAAATATCCCGATGAGCTATCTGGTGGACAATGTCAAAGAGTGGCAATAGTAAGAGCTCTTTCCTATGAGCCTAGCGTTGTCATACTAGACGAGCCGACAGGCGCACTCGATAGTGCTATGGAGAAAAAGGTTATGGAATTGCTCGTCAAAATCAATAAAGAGAAGGGCACAACCATAATTCAAGTTACTCATAGTGAAAGGGTAGCCTCATATGGTACAAGAATTATCAAAATAAACGATGGGGAAATTGCTTGATGAGACTTTTTTTAAAGCACCTGTTTAGGAGCATAAGAAAAAGACCTCTGCAACCGCTGATAATCACATTAACTATTCTTCTTTCCGTTCTTGTTATGACTATGTCGCTCACAATCAAGGCTTCGTTATCCGAGGAGATTAACTCGGTCAATGATTCAAAATACGGACATGCAGATATAGTGGTAAACTTGAATAATGAGTCAGCCTCGCGCTTTATGTTCACCTCTGATGCTTCGGAGCTTTTAGGTGATAGGGCAAGCGTTGTCGGCTCTTATGAGTTAGTTTTTACTACTTCCAATGGTGGTGCTGTGACAGGCAAGGCAGTTGATTTTTACGAGGTCGGAAAGCTCTTTGATTTTGCATTTTCTGAATATAGTCAAATCAAAGAGGAGGAAATAAAAAGCACAGTAATAGTGACCTCACAGTATATGGAGAAAAACGCTCTTTCGCTTGGGGACACAGTAGTGCTTTCACTTTTTGGTTGGGAAAAGGAATACAAGATTTCTGCAGTATCTAAAAGCCCACTTTTTGGCGACTGTGATATTATGCTTGATATTACAGGAGTTATGGAAGCATTAGGTGAAAAATCGCTATTTATTTCTGCCTTGGGCGAGGACTTTAAGCCTTATAGTACACTATACATAGATATGCTTGACACCACAAGCACCAGCGATGCTATTAATGAACTCAAATCAAGCGAAGCACTAGCTAACCGCTCGTTTACCGATGTAAAGGAAAGCCAAAATCAAGGCTTTGTTGGCGTGGTTTTACCTGTGGTTGTTGGTGTTTGCATTTTTATGCTCGCGTTTTGTGGGGGAGTAATTATTTTCTCCTGCTTCTACATTCTTTCAAGAAAAAGATTACAGGAAAATGAAGCGTTTTCTGCCTGTGGTACAAAAAAATCCTTTTTGAATTTAATGCAATTGCTTGAAGCATTAATATATTGGATAATCGGTGCACCAATCGGCCTTGCACTGGCAATTCCTGCATCATATCTTGCAGGTGAGATATTGAGCTTCAGATATGCAACTATAAAAATCACCCCGGTAAATGCGATTATAGCAATCTCGCTTATGCTACTAACCGCTATTGTTACAGTGTGTATCTTCTTGTTTACTAGGGACAAAAAAGTAATAATTAAAAGGAAAATTACTATTTCCGGCGTTTTGGTGTCAATTTCCCTCGTGTCGTTTTTTGTTGCTATGCTCTCAAAAGGAAATTCAAGAGCAATACTTGGATTTTTTTCAACCGATATTATGCTAATCACACTGTTTTTTGCCACCCCGTGTCTGTTTTCCTTGCTTGTGGCTCTCTTTATTAAAGCTTTTGAAAAAAGACAAAACATTGGCAAAGGAATAAAGTCAGTAAGCCTTTATTATGCCTTAAAAAACGCACACAGGGTTAAGGTTTTGTCAAATTTGACAAGACTTGTGTCAGTTTTACTTGCTGTTTTAATATCAACACTTTTTATTGTTGGTGCATCAAACGGATTTGTTAAGGCAACAGAGAGTAGTGTTGGTGGTGATTATCTTATTTTGAATGCTACCGACAGATGCTACGACGAAATTAAAAAGTCCCCTCACCTTGATAGCATAAGCAAAATCTACAAATCAGAAATAAAGTACGAAAATGGCTTTACAACTCCACTCCTTTCGTCAAATGATAAAAGCGCATTTGGAGAAAATATAAAGCTAGACACATTACCGAAGGGTAACGAGGCAATAGCTTCCTCGTCTGATGCAAAAATGCTTGAGCTCAAGATAGGTGATAAAATAACAGTCGAGGCAGATGGCAAGGAGCTTGAGCTTTTTATTGTTGATATTATGAGTATAGGGGCAAACGCAATAATTTTTGATAGTGCGCACTTTGGGCTTACTCCAAATATCATATCAGTAAATGCAAGGGTGGGAGAGGAAAGCGAGCTACTTGACGATATAACAGTAGCATCCGCCAAGGAGCTAGCCACAGTAATTCCTGCAAAGAACCTACAAAAGCAACAAATTGATAGAAATATGTGCCTTTTGAAATGTGCAAATATTCTCCTTTTTGTCGCAATTGTGTTTGCTGTAATCGGCTTTGCAAATAGCCTTTATGAAAGCTATATGTCGAGAAAAGAGGAGCTTTTCCTCTATTCATACGCTGGCATTTCAAATGTCAAAATTTTCAAAATGATACTGTGGGAGCTTGTGCTAATGATAGGCTTCGGTGCCTTAATTGGTATAGTCGGCTCACTCGTTATTGTGCCTTCTCTTGACAAGGCACTAGGACAAATGCATTTTGAGGTCGTTGCTTATTTTTTGCACTTTTTGGAAATTATTTTTTAATTAAAAAAACCAATCGCCAAGGCGGATTTTAGTTTATTTAATCCTATTTGGCGATATTTTTATTATATTTTATACTTGACAAATTAATACACTCATGGTAGAATTTAGTTGTAAATATATCCTAATGGATAAATTACAATACTCTTTAAGGAGAAAATTATGAAAAAGAAACTATTCTTGGCAATTTTGACCGTTATGATTTTCACTTGTCTGTTTGCGGTTTCTGTAAATGCAGCGGGCTCAACAGAAAATACATACGGCGATGTTACCACAATTGAAGGAGTAGATGCTCCGTCTGTAATTAATGCTTCTGCAAAAACAGTAATTGTGGCAACTGATGGTACTTATTACACCATCCCAACATACTGTGTTTTGGAAGACAAAACAACAGCACAATGGAAGCTAGTAGATGAAATCAAAACACTTACTGGCGTTACCAAGGCGAACGATCTTAGAAAATATGTAGTTCGTATGGAAATTCCAGAAGGAATAGAAGCTCTTTGCACTGATATGTTTAAAGATTCTGCAAGCTTGCTATCCGTTAAGTTCCCTACAACTTTAACTGATATCGGTGTGGCTTCTTTTGCAAACTGCAAAAAGCTAGTAACTGCTGAAAACCTTGAAAATACTAAAATAACCGAGCTTAAAGGTCAATCCACCGCTGGTTATAACAATGCTACAGGTTGCTTTGCAAACTGCGATGCTCTCACAGAAATCAATCTTCCATCAACTGTAACTTACATTGAACAATGGGCTGCTACTTCTTGCTACAGTCTTACAAAAGTAACCGTTCCTAATGATGCAAAAATCACTTACATTGGTCAATATGCATTTGAGAAATCATTAATAACTGAGTTTTATTTCTCATCAGAGCTTACCTATATTGGTAAAGGCGCGTTTGAAAAGACAAAACTTACAGCACTTGAAAATTTTGAAAATACACAATTAACTGAAGTTGTAGAATATGCATTTAATGCTTGTCCAATTACCGAAATAAAGCTTCCTTCAACACTAACCAAAATTGGTCAATATGCATTTGGTGGACACAAGGCAGTTCAAGATAAGCTTGTAATTCCTAATGGTGTAACCGAAATTGGCAAGTGTGCTTTTGCTGGTAACTATACAAAAATAAATGAGATTGTTCTTCCTGCAAATCTCACTACTTTAGATATTTACGCATTTGAAAAGAATGTTGTCAATGTATGCTATATTCCTTCTACTCTCACAAAAATACCAGAAGGCTTGTTTAAGGATTGGGGTAGATCATCCAATATATTGTTTGTTTATACCGGTACATCAGAACAACTTAACGCTTTACTTGAAAGTGCAAACACCTCAAACAACGGAGTTTTCACAACTGATGCAAAGAAGAATATTAAATCAGCTGAAGAATATGGCGAAATAGTTCTCGCTAATGTAAGTGGCAAATCTATCGTTTATGGATACAATCCTTGCAAGGCGTTCTATAGTAATGTTCACAACATAGTTTCCGAAGAGGGCAATACATGCTCAGGCACTTGCGATAGAGTAGGTTGTGGTCTATTTGCAATGCTTGAAAACCCAGTTCACACAGAAGAATTAAAGCTTGTATTTGGTGAAGACAAATCAGAAGTAGTAGATTACTATGCAGATATGTATGTTGTTCACGTATGCAAATACTGTGCAGAGGAAACAGCAACAGCAGACGAATATGGCGCAATCTTTGTAAAGATGGGCTTCTCAGTAGCTGAAGATGATACAACATCAATCTCATTCTTTACAGCTGTTAACCTCAAATCACTTGAAAAATATGAAGAAATGGCAGAAACAGATGTTCAGTACGGTATAGTAGTAAGCGCTGCACCATCAGCAAACCCAATCACAGGCGTTGTAGATGGCAAGCCACAATTAGCTAGCAGCACTATCAATATCGCAATGCAAGGAACAACATATACAACATTCTCTGTTAAGATTACAGGTCTTCCTGAAAATCAAACACTCAACTGCTGTGGATATGCAATCGAGGGTGAGAAGGTAACATACCTCAACCACGCAACAGCAGATGCTGAAGCTACAACAGTTTCACACGCAATTGCACTTCAGCTCCAACAGGCTAGTGTTGACGCGCAAGAGTAAAACTAATTAAAATAAAAAGAAACCGCACACGCGGTTTCTTTTTTTCTATTAAACGAAACGAGCCTCCCCTTGTCAGGGGAAAAATATAAGGAGGGGGAGTTTTCTTGGGGGAATACTTCATTTCTTTTTGCCTCAAAATCCTTTGTAGGGGATGCGCCTCGACATCCCATAAGAAATCGCCCATTTGTTTCTTTTTTATTGTTTTTTCTTTCCTTTTATATATAAAACAAGAGAAATAATAGCAATAGTAACAGGGAAGATAAGTGCAAGCAAAAATCCTGCTTTTAAATTATCTCCAAAAACTCCCGCAGTGGTAGGGCCTGCAAGGCAACCAAAGTCACCAGCCAAGGCGAGCATACCAAACATAAATACACCGCCCATAGGCTCTTTTTTGGAAGCAATACTAAATGTACCAGGCCACATAAGCCCACAACCAATACCGCAAAGAGCACAACCAATAAGTGAAAGTATTTCAAAGCCCTCTGGGGCAAAGATTGCTAATAGATAAGAAAGAATACATATAATTGAGGAAATAAATATTCCCTTTTCAAGGTTGATTTTCTCCGATGTCTTTGCAAAAAACACACGGGAAAGTCCCATGCAAACAGCAAACAGGCAAGGGCCTATCAAATCGCCCAGCCACTTTTCAACCCCTAATGTCGTTTCTGCGAAGGTTGATGCCCACTGGCTCATTGTAAGCTCGGAAGCACCTGCGCACATCATCATGATAACAAGCATCCAAAATGACTTGCTCTTGAAAAGCTGTGAGGGTGTTTTTTCCTCCACTCCCTCGGGAGTTAGAGAATATATAGGTGCAAAAGCAAACAAAACTAAATCAATAAGTGGAATAATTGCCCAAAGTAGCGCCATAATTCCCCAATTTTCAATGCCGAAAATAAGGAAAAACATAGTTGAAATAAATACAACTCCCACCTGTCCCCAACAATAGAAGGAGTGGAGCAGGCTCATCATACCGCTTTTGTTTTTGGTAGGACACGCTTCAACAATAGGGCTAATTAAAACCTCCATAAGTCCGCCACCCATACCACAAAGCATCATAGCAATTATAAGTCCCACAAAAGGAGTGCCACTCATAATATTTGGTAAAATATAAAGCAGACAAATACCCATAACAGAGAATACATCAGCTAATATAACTAGCTTTTTATATCCTATCTTGGATGCATAACGCGAAATTACAAAGTCAATAACCAATTCAGTCACAAAATTTGCTGCAATAAGCACAGTTGTTTGTGTCGCGTTTATTCCAAAATGCTCACCAAAAAACACAAATAAGAGGGGAGGGAAGTTAATCATAATAGCTTGCGTAATATATCCCATAAAGCAAGCAGTCACAGTTCCCCGATAGCTTTTAAAAAACATAATGCCTCGCTAAAATACTAAAATTGGTGTATTTATACACCAAGGAGCATTTTAGCATAAAGAAAATGAAATGTCAATCAACAATATTATTATTTTCAAGCCAAAAGTCGAATTAATTAGGCTCCTTTGTGCAAAGGGAGCTGTCGCGAAAGCGACTGAGGGATTGCTTATTAATCTAAGATGTTTATATTATTATTTTCAAGCCAAAAGTCGAATTAATTAGGCTCCTTTGTGCAAAGGGAGCTGTCGCGAAAGCGACTGAGGGATTGCTTATTAATCTAAGATGTTTATATTATTATTTTCAAGCCAAAAGTCGAATTGTACA
>JAFUOQ010000013.1 GCA_017472695.1 Clostridia bacterium
ACAATACCCTAATCGGTGTTCTCGCATATCCATTATAACACCTATCTTAAATTCTGTCGAGTACCTTTTCTGCTTTGATCCTTTTTTTGCCATAAAAAAATATGCACCTCCAAAAGTGTCTAACTTTTGGGGTGCATATCAGATTGCACTCGCTTTTTTATTTCTTTGTAAATTTCTGAGGGATTTTTCTTGTAAAAGTACTCTTATATAATTGAAAGAAGTTATTATTTATGTTATAATTAAATAACTTGAAATAAAAGGAGGAACATATGGAGTTAATAATTTATTTGGTAATAGTCATTATTGCTGGAATAATATTTTTGCCAGAATATGATGGTGGAGAATTTCGTAACATTCCTCTTTTTATAATTATCGTTACAATTGCGCTAATTCTTACTTTAATTAAAATATTACGATATGTATTTTGGGTGTTAAAGATAAAAAAGATGCTTTTAAAAAATGGATATGAGGTAACTCAGTGTCATTTCATGCCTAAGCTGAAGAGCAGTAAAAATTATCATATTTCTGCTGTGAGAAATGAAAAAACAGTCAATATTAATCTTTTTAAAAGAAAAAATTCATATGTTACATATCATTTTGAAAACGAGAATAAAGCAGATTTATATAAGCATATAAGACTAACTATAAAACCAAGTGTAAGACAAGCATATATTATTTCTCCTCACGTAGATAGCAAAAAGATAGGGGAAGAATATTTCTTTTGGAGTGAGAGCGATTTTGGAGAAAATATAGAAAATGTTTTGCTATTTAAAAATCTACCAAATAACGTGACAGACACAACAAGTCAAACGCCTCTTGGCAATGGAGATAAAATTTGCAAAAAGATATTACTTTTTGATATAAATGGATTTGACAAATACATAAGCAAATAAATGAGTGCAAAAATGCACTCATTTTTTGTTTTATAGTATTAAAAAAGCAAAATTGACAACAATAACCTTTGACTATAATTTTCAAAGGAGAATAAAAATGAGCAATACAAAAAGTGAAACCGTTATTGAAAAAAGAAGGTTTTTCTCAAGAGACAGCAAAGCGTTTGACTTTTTGCAGAAGCTTGGCAAGGTTCTAATGGTTGTTATTGCTGTCATGCCTGCGGCGGGTATTATGATAAGCATTGGTAAGCTTATCGGTATGACAGACATTGCTTGGCTTGACTCAGTTGGTGTAGTGATAGAAAACATCGGTTGGGCAGTTATAACTAACTTAAATATTCTATTTGCGGTAGCTATAGGTGGCTCTTGGGCAAAGGATAGAGCAGGTGGTGCGTTTGCCGCATTACTTTCATTTATTTTAATTAACAATATAACAGGAAGCATTTTTGGCGTAACGAATGCTATGCTATCAGACCCTAATGCCGTGGTACACACAATTTTTGGGCAGGAAATTGCTGTTGAGGGGTATTTTACCTCGGTGTTAGGCTCACCGGCATTGAATGCAGGTGTATTTGTCGGTATTATTGCAGGCTTTGCGGGTGGAGTAGTTTATAATAAATTTTATAATTTTAGAAAGCTACCTGATGCACTATCTTTCTTTAATGGAAAGAGATTTGTACCATTAGTTGTGATAGGTGTGTCAATAGTTATCGCGCTACTTTTTGCTTTAATTTGGCCGCTTATTCAATATGGTATTAATGCTTTTGGTATTTGGATTGCAAATTCAGCTGATACCTCACCAGTTCTAGCTCCATTTATATATGGTACACTTGAGAGACTTTTATTACCCTTCGGCTTGCACCATATGCTAACAATTCCTATGAATTACACCTCATTTGGTGGTAGCTATATAATTCAAACAGGAGTAAACGCAGGTAGTGTTGTTTATGGACAAGACCCACTTTGGTTTGCGTGGATTAACGATTTAATTAACTTTAAAAATGCAGGCAACACAGAAGCATATGAGGCACTATTAACAGGAATAACACCCGCACGTTTCAAGGTTGGACAAATGATAGGCTCAACGGGATTGCTTCTTGGCGTAGGTCTTGCAATTTATAGAAGAATAGATATAGATAAGCGAAAAAAATATCGTTCAATGTTTATTTCAACTGCACTTGCAGTATTTTTGACAGGCGTTACCGAGCCATTTGAATATATGTTTATGTTCTCGGCAATTCCTCTTTATATTGTTTATTCAGTAATTCAAGGTCTTGCTTTTGCAACAGCAGGCATACTCAACTTAAGACTACACTCATTTGGTAGTATAGAGCTATTCACAAGACTGCCTATGTCATTTAAAGCTGGACTCGGCTGGGATATTTTCAACTTTGTTTTAATGTGTATTTTGTTCTTTGCTATTGGCTATTTTGTTGCGTACTTTATGATAGGAAAATTCAAATATGCAACACCTGGTCGATTGGGTAATTATTCAGATATAGCAACAGATATGATAACTGAAACCGGAGCTGAAACAAAGGTAAGCACAACAACCATAACTACAACAAAAACTACAACTGAAACCGTTTCCTCACAAGCAGAGGTAATAATTGGGCTACTAGGTGGAAGAGATAATATCGAGCTTGTTGATGCTTGTATGACAAGATTGCGCGTTACGGTAAAAGACCCAGAAAAGGTGGCAGATGTTAGCAAATGGCGAGAGAACGGTGCCCTAGGACTCTTCAAAAAAGGAAACGGAATACAGGCAGTTTACGGACCTAAAGCGGATGTATTAAAATCCGATATTAACGATATATTGTGATGAAGCTATTAACATTAAATACTCATAGCGTAATTGATGAAGGCTATGAAAGAAAAGTAAAGTTATTTGCTGACGCAATAGCTAGGCATAAGCCAGACGTCATTGCACTTCAAGAGGTAATGCAGCCAGCAAATGCGGTAAAGCTTGAAACAAGCAAAATAAAAGCAGTAGGCAAAATACCCGTAAAAAAAGGTAATTTTCTTTTTAATGTTATGAATGAACTGGAGAAAATAAATCACGAGTATTTTGGCGTTTATTTTGCCTTTAAAAGGGCGTATGATAAATACGACGAGGGACTTGCTATCATTTCAAGTGAAGAAATAACAAGCATTGAAACCCAGCAGTTAAGTCCCTTTGATGACTATAATAATTATAAAACACGTCATTCCTTGGGAGTGCGTACTCACAATAATTGGTTTTATTCCTTGCATTTCAATTGGGAAAATGATAGCGAGTCTCCCTTTATAGACGAATGGCGCATGCTTTATAGCTCAATAAACCAAAAGAAAAATATTTGGCTAATGGGCGATTTCAATATTACTCCCGCAAGCGAGGGATATCAAATTATAACAAAAAGCTATAATGACACTTATATTATGGCAAGAGACATTGACAATGGGATTACAGTAGGTGGAGAAATAGATGGTTGGCATGGCCAAGTTGAAAAAAAGCGTATTGATTATATTTTTACAGGAAAGGATTTAGAAATTAAGTCCTCAAAGGTTATATTTAATGGAAAAAATGAAGATATTATATCCGATCATTTCGGTGTTATAGTAGAAAAG
The DNA here is from genome assembly GCA_017472695.1 of Clostridia bacterium. Taxonomy (GTDB): domain Bacteria; phylum Bacillota; class Clostridia; order Oscillospirales; family CAG-272; genus RGIG2000. Next base: position 3,501 of record JAFUOQ010000013.1, read on the forward strand.
GAGTAGATATGAGGGAAGCTGGAATACTTTTGCCTATTAGCTCTTTAAATTCAAAATATGGTATAGGATGCTTTTCAAAGGAGGCATACAAATTCATTGATTGGCTCAAGGAATGTGGACAAAGTTATTGGCAAATTCTGCCTTTAGGACCGACTAGCTTTGGTGATTCTCCATATCAATCATTTTCTTCGTTTGCAGGAAATCCGTATTTCATAGATTTAGAGACCTTGATAGAGGAGCGCCTTTTAGATAAGGAAGTATGCGAAAATATCGACTTTGGTAAGGATGAAAGACTTGTAGATTACGAAAAAATCTACAATTACAAAATCCCTCTTTTAAAAAAAGCATTTATTAGATTTACACCAAATGAGAAATATAATAGCTTTGTCGACAAAAACATCGATTGGTTAAATGATTACTCACTTTTTATGGCGATTAAAGAAGAAAATCAGGGAAAAAGCTGGCAAGAGTGGGATAAGGCATTAAAAAATAAAGAAGAAAAAGCAATCTTCGCCTTTGAAAAAGAAAATAAGGAAAAGGTTGAATTTTGGAAATTTGTTCAATTCAAATTTTATGAGCAATGGAGCAAGTTGAAGGGATATGCATATAAGCAAAATGTTAAAATTATAGGTGATATTCCTATTTATACAGCCCTCGATAGTGCTGATGTTTGGGCAAATCCGGAGCTTTTTCAGCTAGATGAAAATAAAGTGCCAACAGTTGTCGCAGGATGTCCACCAGATGGCTTTTCTAAAAAAGGGCAATTGTGGGGAAATCCACTATATAATTGGAATGAGCACAAAAAGACCTATTATAAATGGTGGAAAGCGCGTCTGAATCACTCCTTCGAGCTTTATGATACCTTGAGAATAGACCATTTTAGGGGCTTTGACGAGTATTATTCAATCAAATTTGGGGATAAAGATGCTACTAATGGCAAATGGCAAAAGGGGCCAAACACTGAACTCTTTGAAGCATTTGAAAGAGAATACGGCAAGAAAAATATAATAGCTGAGGATCTTGGCTTTATGACCGACAGCGTAAAGGAAATGCTTGAAAAATCAGCTTTTCCTGGTATGCGAGTTTTTCAATTTGCATTTGATGCTCGTGATACAGGTGCAACGAATGACTATTTACCTCATAATTATATTAAGAGGTGCGTTGCATATACGGGCACACACGATAATCCAACAATTGTTTCTTGGTTTTTTGAAATAACTGACAATGAACGAGAAATGGTTAGAGCTTATTTATGTGACTCATTCACTCCCGACTCCGAAATTAATAAGCCAATAATTGGTGCAGTTATGCGTAGTCAAGCAGATGCTTGTATAATTCCACTTCAAGACTATTTAGGTGCTGATAGTAGAGCAAGAATAAATAAGCCATCGACTCAAGGTGGAAATTGGTTATGGCGAATTAGCGAGAATGATTTAAATGAAGAAATAAGTGACTTTATTTTAAAGATAACCTCATTGACAGGAAGAAAAAAATAAAAATGGTGGCATTTTGCCACCATTTTTAACTTTCTATCATACATTCTTTGGTAATTATAATTTGTTCAGGAATTAGTTCGCCATCTCTTTCAACCGTTACAGTAACAATATCGCCAACTCTTGCGTTTATAAGTACTTCAATAAAATATTGACGGGTAACATCAACAGAGTAGTTTTTTTGTCCTGTAATTTCAATTTTTCTCAAGATATCGCCAACTAAAAGCTTGCCATCTGCTAAACCACCTTCGTTTACAGTAACAACAGTGGAGTTTTCATAAAGATCAACTAATCCTGTTTCTTTGTTATACTTTGCATATGGATTCATTATTTGAACGGTAATACCAAGCAATGGTCTTTGAACACTCTGTACATCTGTGTCAAGACAATAATACATAAGATTTTCAATTACTGTAACAACAGTTCTTGAGGGAATTGCATAACCAATGTTATCAATAGATGTGTCAATATATTTTGCATTTACTATACCAATTAGCTTCCCGTCCTCGTCAAAGAGTCCCCCTCCACTATTTCCGGAGTTAATTGGTGTGTCAGTACGCATAACCCGAATATTAACTTTGGTTTTCTCATCAGCACCTGTCATTTCAATAGTTTCAGAATCAACACTGATGATTCCAGAGGTGACAGAGAAGCCAGTTGCTTGCGGATTTCCAATAGCAAATACAGTTTCACCAACATGAACATCGTCGGAGCTTCTAATATCAACCGCTTTTATTTCGGAATTTCTAATCAATTCACTATCGGTAATTTGTAAAAGAGCTAAATCGTAATTCATTGAGCCACCAACATAGGTTGCAGGTATTGCTTGATCCTCTGAAAGATGACCATATAAAAACACATCAATACTATCGCTTATCCCATTGTCAGTAGAGCTATTGTTGCTGTAAACAACGTGATAGTTTGTAATAATAAATGCATCTCCATTTTCGGCATCAAAGCTATAAATAACGCCAGATCCTGTTGAATAAGAATCTATTTCGGCGGCAGAGGTTGATTTTGAATCAAATCCGCATTGAATTACAACAGTGCTTTGGATACACTCTGATACAGCTTTTTCAATAGAGTCTGAAAGAATAACAGTTCCATCTTCTATGACTACTTCGCCGTCTTTTCCGTCCTTGCCATCGATACCATCCTTGCCGTCTTTTCCATCCTTACCATCGACACCATTAATGCCATCCTTGCCATTTAAACCATCTTTACCATCCTCGCCATCTTGACCAACGACAACACCGAGGTTTTGCTTATATCCATTAGAGTATTCAAGTATTAATTCACCTTTAGTATTAATAGCGGCGTTTACAATAGATGCATTTCCACCTGAAAGCAGAGAACAACTAGAAAATACAACAAGAGAAGCAAAAATTAAGCATATTACAGAAAATATCTTAAAAATTGTTTTGTTTTTCATAGAAAAATCCTTTCAAACTAGAGATTTATACTATAAATTATACTATATTATTACATTTTTTTCAATTTGTTTTTGTAAATTTTATGTTATAAAAGAATAAACAGACGAAAAATCGTCTGTTTACTTAAATATTTACTTATCATTGGTTTTAGATAGAGTTTTTTTACACCAGCTTCTTTTGCCACAATTTGGACATTTTAAATGTCTTGTTGTCAGGGTATGTGCACCTATCATATACGCACTCAAGCTTGGAACAAATCTGTGCCCACAATGCTTACATTCAAAATATCCAGCATCCTTGTCAAGAATACAAGCAACAATAAGTCCAGGGATTAAAACAACAAAGCCTAAAACAATTAAAATGATACGCGTAGGCTCTGGTAGTGGGACAAAGCTTGCAACAAACATCAGGGTAAGTGATGAAAGCATCACAATTAAACCAACGATAATTGAAATAATAAGCTTCTTTTTTTCTCTTTTTCTTTCTTCCATAAGTGTCATAATATTTTCTTCTGCTTTTTTATAGTATTGGTCCCCATCAAGTCTTTCGCCTGATAAAAGCTCATTTACACTAATATTAAGTATTTTGCATAGGGGCATCATTAAGCTAACATCGGGTAGTCCGTTTCCAGTTTCCCATTTGGAAACTGTTTTGTCGGAAATATATAGCATTTCTGCAAGCTCGTGTTGAGTAAGTCCTCGCTCCTTACGCATAGCCTTTATAAAGCTTCCAATTTTTACTTGCTCCATGAAGAAAACCTCCTTTCTGACACTATCATATCAAAAAACCTAATAAAATCACACCCACGAGTCGTTGGGTTTTATAAAAAATTCTCTACAAATCGTAGAATTTATTAAAAAGCCCGAGTTTTCTCGGGCTTTGGTGCAGATGACGAGACTCGAACTCGAAAGAACTAGGTTCATTGGCTTCTGAGACCAACGCGTATACCAATTCCGCCACATCTGCATAAAAGGGCGTTTGCCCTTTAGAATATTAAATTAATGAGTATCTACTCTTATATGCTTTTTTGCATTTTTCAATAGCTTCAATAGCTTCTTTTCTGCCAACGATATTGTCAACACGAGTTTCTTTATTTTCAAGGAATTTGTATACCTCAAAAAAGTGTTTGATTTCGTGGAACTGATGTTGAGGAAGCTCTGATAAATCATTGTAGTTATTTAAAAATGGGTCGTTTAGAGGAATAGCAACAATTTTTTCGTCATGTTCATCCTCATCAATCATAGTAATCATACCAATAGGATAACACTCTATTATTGAAAGAGGCTCGAGCTTTTCTTGGCAAAGCACTAATACATCAAGTGGGTCATTATCTTCAGAAAGAGTACGGGGAATAAAGCCATAGTTAGCAGGATAGTGGGTAGAAGTATATAAAATTCTATCAAGTCGTAAAAGACCACTTTCCTTGTCGAGCTCATACTTGTTTTTGCTTCCCTTAGGAATTTCAATTACTGCAATAAACCTTTCAGGCTGAATTCTATCGTCTCTAAAATCATGCCATGGATTCATAAAAACACCTCCAAGTTGATATATAGGTATATTATACAACAAACTAATAATTATGTCAATCAAGAAAGATATAAAAATTAATGAAATTATTGGACTGTATATTTCTATTATAACTGTAAAATCTAAATATAAACAAGCAAAAGAGGAAAAATATGAACGAAAAAAATAAAAAAGAAAAAATAAGAGAATCAGCACACTTGCCAAATACAAATGGAGACATTTTGGGGCTTGTATGTGAGGACTCATATGAGGTTTGCGAAAACACTATGCAGATAAGCCGAATATCAGAAGCCAAGAAGGCTGAATATGGTATATCGTCAACTAAGTGCGATGATGGTACACCTTTTGACTGTGGACCTAGTGGTGGAGCGATTTCACCATATACAGAGGTAAATGCAGACCATCAAGGAATTATAAGTGAAGTACCAAGGAAACCCGAATTTTACCCAGACACGGAAAATAATAAAAAATAAAAGCAATGCTCGTGTGAAAAAGTCAATAGATGATAGACACTGCTTTTAGTGTCTACCATCATTATATCATCTTACTCGTGCATTGCTTTTATCTATTACTTTTATAAACCTCAAAGGCTAAAATTGTTGAGGCGGAGGCAGCAGAAAGAGCCGCATCAAAGTGCCTGCCATAATCAATTCTTACAATTTGGTCAGCTTCCTTTAAAATAGAGGAGGAAATACCTCTTTTCTCTCCACCGACAATAAGTAAAATTGGTTTTTTTAGGTCTGCTTCATAAACACTAACTGAGTTTTTTATATCAGCACAAATAACCTTATAGCCACATTTCTTAAAAGTCTTAATAAAATCATCGTTTTCAATGAAAATATTAAGTCGTTCGCTAGCTCCTGCTGAAGAACGGCATACAACACCCGAGGCGCTTAACCAGTTGCGCTCTGATAAGATTATGCCATCAGCACCAGATGCGTAAATTGAGCGCAGAGCATACCCAAAGTTATATGGGTCCTCAATGCCCTCAATCATTACATAAAATCCGTCTTTAATTATGTTATCTTTAGATATTTTTGAGTATTGTCTTTCGCCACAAATAGCAACAATGCCACCGTGTGATGCACCAACTGCAATTTTATCAATTTCTGCTTTATATACAGTTGATACCACAAACCCCAAATGCTCGGACATTTTGGTAAGATATTTAAAATCCTTTTCCTTTGACTTTACTTTGTCCTTGTCAAAGAGGATTTTTTCAATTTTTCTTGCGTTTTCTACGTTGTTTTTTAGGTTGTCAAGCAAGGCTCTTATTGATGTCATACCCTCAAAAACTGTAGAAGATGCAAATCTTGTTTCTTCTTTAATCATTTGCCCGCGTTTTCCTTGAGGTATGCGTTTATAAAGCCGTCAATTTCGCCATCCATAACAGCTTGGATGTTACCATCCTCGTAGCCAGTACGGGTGTCCTTTGCAAGAGTATAAGGCATAAATACGTAAGAACGGATTTGTGAGCCCCATTCAATATTTGTCTTGTTACCCTTGATATCCTCGATTCTGTCAAGTTTTTCACGTTGCTTTATTTCCATAAGCTTGGATTTGAGCATTTTCATAGCAGTTTCTTTGTTTTGTAGCTGGCTTCTTTCAGTTTGACAACCAACAACAATACCGGTTGGAATATGCACAATTCTAATAGCAGAGTCGGTTTTGTTTACGTGCTGTCCACCTGCACCTGAGGAACGGTGAGCGGTGATTTCAAGGTCTGCCTCGTTAATTTCAATAGAATTATCGTCCTCAAACTCGGGCATAACCTCAACGGATGCAAAGGATGTGTGTCTACGTCCTGAGGAGTCAAATGGAGAAACACGAACCAAGCGGTGTACGCCATTTTCTCCCTTTAAGTAACCATAAGCATTCAAGCCTTCAATCAAAACAGTCGCGCTCTTAAGTCCTGCTTCTTCGCCGTCAAGCCAGTCAATTAGCTTAACATTGTAGCCATGCTTTTCGCCCCATCTTGTGTAAAGACGATAGAGCATAAGTGCCCAGTCCTGTGCCTCAGTGCCACCTGCACCTGGATGGAAGGAAATGATTGCATTATTTTTATCATATTCGCCAGAGAGAAGAACCTCTATTCTTTGCTTTTCCTCCTCGGCAATAATTGCTTTTTGTTCTTCTAAAATTTCATCAACCAAGCTCTCGTCATTTTCCTCAATTGCCATTTCTGTAAGGGTAATTGTATCCTCTAGCTTAGCTTCAAGTGCATCGAAATTTTCAATCTTTGACTTCATTTGCTTGATTTTTTGTAAAATCTTTGTTGAGTTTTCTTGGCTAGACCAAAAATCTGGGTCAAAGGTGGTTTTTTCAAGCTCTTCAACCTCTACACGTAATTCGTCAATTTTAAGTGAGCTGTGTAGCTCTTTGATATTCTCACGAAAATTTTGTAATTCGTACTTTGCGTTTTCAAGTGCGATAATCAAGGAATTTTCCTCCAAAATATAGTAATTATATTATTCACGCAAATAGTATAACATAAACATAATTAAAATACAAATGTTTTTTGATATAAATATTAAAATCGCTATAACACCCTCAAATTAGAGATATGTTAAGCGGACTATTTGAAAAGCTTCCTGCTGATGCTCGACCTTTATTCCATTCTGACCAAGGCTGGCAATACCAACATGCCGAATATCAACGATTACTTGCCGAACACAACATTACGCAAAGCATGTCAAGAAAAGGTAATTGTATGGACAATGGCATAATGGAAAATTTCTTTGGCAGGCTCAAAGTCGAAATGTATTACGGCGAAAAATTTGAATCCCCGAGGGGATTCATTGAAAAGTTGGAAGAATACATTCATTACTACAACAATGAAAGAATTTCAATGAAATTAAAAGGAATGAGCCCTGTGCAATACAGAACTCATTCACAATCAATTTAATATTTAATTTTGTCTAAACTTTTGGGTTCACTTCATTTTGCGATAGCCTTAATATTATAGCTTTTCAACGGAAAGGTTAACCTTTTTGCCATTGATGTCCCAAGATTTTGCGTTTGCCCCGTCTTGACCGTAAACGAACTCGTCGCCGAGAACAATCTTAGCAATTTCTGCTTCGTTGTTCTTAACAACATCAGCGATTTTATCGTTGTTGTTTACATAAACCTTAATGTGGTCAGTAACATCAAAGTCGGAATCCTTACGCATTGTTTGTAGCTTACTGATAACCTCATTTACAAAGCCTTCCTCAATGAGCTCAGCTGTAAGAGTAGTATCAATAGCAACAGTTGTGTAATTATCGGAGAGAGAGAAGTAGCCTTCCTTTTGCTTAATGTCGATAAGCAAATCTTCCTCTGTAAGTACAATCTCGTTTCCGTCAACGTCAAACTTAATAGCTCCTGTTGTATCAAGCTCGTTCTTTGCCTTGTTGCCATCAACCTCGGAAAGTAGAGTTCTAATAGCACCCAAAAACTTACCATACTTAGGGCCAACAGTTTTTAGCTGTGGCTTGAATGAGTAAGAGGAGAACTCTGACATATCGTTAACAAATTTAACATTTTTAATATTAAGCTCGTCCTCAATAATTTCAACGCAGTAAGCAGGAAGCTCCTTCTTTGCTTGAACATACATTGTGGAAAGTGGTTGACGGTTCTTCATTGAAGCGCCGTTTCTTGCAGCACGTCCCATAACAACAATGTCAAGTAGCTCTTCCATATTTTCTTCAAGCTCGGTGTCAATTGCACTTTCGTCAACTTCTGGGAACTCGCAAAGGTGTACACTTTCTGGTGCGTCCTTGTAGATATTGCAAACAAGGTTTCTGTATATGTCCTCTGCCATAAATGGAATCATAGGAGCACTTGCCTTTGCAACAGTAACAAGAGCAGTGTATAGAGTCATATAAGCGCTAATCTTGTCATCTGTCATTGCTTGCGCCCAGTATCTTTCACGTCCACGTCTTACATACCAGTTAGAAAGCTCGTCAACAAAGGAATCAAGTGCCTTTGCAGCCTCTGGAATCTTGTAGTTTTCAAGGCAAGAGTCAACGTCTTTTACCATTGTGTTCATTCTTGAAAGGAGCCACTTATCCATAACGGAAAGCTTGCAGTCCTTCAAGTTATATTTGCTTGGGTCAAATTTATCAATGTTAGCATAGAGAACATAGAATGCATATGTGTTCCAAAGAGTACCCATAAACTTTCTTTGTCCCTCAATAACTGCTTTGCCGTGGAAACGGTTTGGCAGCCATGGTGCCGAGTTAGTGTAGAAGTACCATCTGATTGCATCTGCACCATAAGTTTGGAGAGCATCAAATGGGTCAACTGCATTACCCTTTGATTTTGACATCTTTTGTCCATTTTCGTCTTGAACGTGGCCAAGAACAATAACGTTTTTATAAGGAGCTTTATCAAAGATAAGAGTTGAAATAGCAAGTAGCGAGTAGAACCAACCTCTTGTTTGGTCAACAGCCTCTGAAATAAAGTCAGCAGGAAATTGAGCATCGAATAGGTCCTTGTTCTCAAATGGATAGTGGTGTTGTGCAAATGGCATAGCACCTGAGTCAAACCAACAGTCAATAACCTCAGGAACACGCTTCATTTGACCGCCACATTTTTCACATTTAATTGTAACATTATCAACAAAGGGTCTATGAAGCTCAATGTTGTCAGGACAGTTGTCAGACATTGACTTTAATTCCTCAATTGAGCCGATTGAATGCTTATGACCACATTCACATTCCCAAATGTTAAGTGGAGTACCCCAGTATCTATTACGGCTTAAGCCCCAGTCTTGAACATTTGCAATCCAAGAGCCAAAGCGTCCCTTACCAATAGATTCAGGAATCCAGTTGATTGTATTGTTATTCTTAATAAGGTTATCACGGACAGCGCTCATCTTGATAAACCAAGACTCGCGTGCGTAGTAGATAAGTGGAGAATCACATCTCCAGCAGAATGGATAATCGTGCTCGAATTTAGGAGCATCAAATAGCTTACCCTCTTTAGATAGGTCAGCAAGAATCATTGGGTCAGCCTTTTTAACGAATATACCAGCATAGTCTGTATCATCAGTCATTTCGCCCTTGCCATTAACAAATTGAACAAATGGTAGGTCGTAGTTTTTGCCAACGCGAGAGTCGTCCTCACCAAAAGCAGGAGCAATATGAACGATACCTGTACCATCTTCCATAGTTACGTAGCTATCGCATACAACAAAGTGTGCCTTTTTACCTTGCTTCTTAACATTTTCACCAGTGCAAGCAAATAGTGGCTCGTATTTCTTGTATTCGAGGTCCTTACCCTTGTATTCCTCAAGAATTTCGTAAGCCTTTTCGCCCTCTTCCTTAACTAAAGCACCAAGCACTTTGTCAAGTAGAGCCCTAGCCATAATATAGGTATAACCATCAATAGCCTTAACCTTGCAGTATGCTTCATCAGGGTTTACGCAGAGTGCAACGTTAGATGGAAGAGTCCAAGGAGTTGTTGTCCAAGCAAGGAAATATACATCCTCATTGACAATTTTAAATCTGACAACCGCAGATTTTTCCTTAACCGCTTTATAACCTTGAGCAACCTCGTGAGAGGAAAGAGGAGTACCACAGCGCGGGCAATATGGAACTATTTTAAAGCCTTTATATAGAAGACCCTTGTCCCAAATTTGCTTTAGCGCCCACCACTCGGACTCAATAAAGTTGTTGCTATATGTTACATATGGATGGTCCATATCAGCCCAGAAGCCAACAGTAGAGGAGAAGTCCTCCCACATGCCCTTATATTTCCAAACGCTTTCCTTACATTTGTCAATAAATGGCTCGAGACCATATTCCTCGATTTGCTCCTTGCCGTCTAGCCCTAGAAGCTTTTCAACCTCAAGCTCGACAGGTAGACCATGTGTGTCCCAGCCAGCCTTTCTTGGAACCATATAGCCCTTCATTGTTCTGTATCTTGGAATCATGTCCTTGATAACACGAGTCAAAACGTGTCCAATGTGTGGCTTACCATTAGCAGTTGGAGGTCCATCATAAAATGTGTAGGAAGGAGCGTTTTCTCTAATTTTAATGCTTTTTTCAAAAATAGCATTGTCCTTCCAAAACTGTTCAGTTGCTTTTTCTCTCTCAACAAAGTTGAGGTTAGTAGAAACCTTGTTATACATTCTAAAATTCCTTTCTAAAGAAAAAATCTCGCCCTGTATGAACAGGACGAGATAAAAATTATTCGTTACCACCTATTCAACATACAAATCTATATGCGTCTCATATAACGGTGAGATGCCGTCATTGGCTACTAATTTCGCCAAGAAACTCGGGAGTGATATTCACAATCGGCTAATCACATTGGGCTTACACCATCCCCAACTCGCTAATGCTTTTACCGAAAGCTACTGTCTCCGTCATAGTTTTTATAATTTATATTATAGTTATTATAACAATAAGTTTTAAATTTGTCAATATTAAAACATCAATTTTTCTTCGATGTAGTTCTTAAGCTCGGAAATAGGAAGTCTTACTTGCTCCATAGTATCTCTGTCACGAACTGTTACACAATCGTCGTTTTCTGATTCAAAGTCATATGTGATGCAATAAGGAGTACCGATTTCATCTTGACGACGATATCTTTTACCGATAGAGCCGGTCTCGTCAAAGTCAACACTGAAGTATTTTGAAAGCTCGCCCCAAATAGCATCAGCTTTGTCAGAGAGCTTCTTTGAGAGAGGAAGAACTGCAGCCTTAAAAGGCGCAAGAGCAGGGTGAAAGTGAAGAACAACACGAGTATCGTTTTCACCAACTGTTTCCTCATCATATGCTTCAATTAAGAAAGCAAGTGTAACACGGTCAGCACCGAGTGATGGCTCAATAACATAAGGAACATATTTTTCGTTTGTTTCTGGGTCGAAGTATTCCATAGCCTCGCCTGAAAGGTTAGCATGTTGAGTTAAGTCATAGTCTGTACGGTCAGCAATACCCCAAAGCTCACCCCAACCAAATGGGAATAGGTATTCAAAGTCGGTTGTAGCCTTTGAGTAGAAGCAAAGCTCCTCAGGGTCGTGGTCTCTTAGACGAAGATTTTCCTTCTTCATACCAAGATTATATAGGAAATTAGCACAGTAATCCTTCCAGAATGCAAACCACTCAAGGTCAGTGCCAGGCTTGCAGAAAAATTCAAGCTCCATTTGCTCAAACTCGCGAATGCGGAAAATAAAGTTACCTGGTGTAATTTCATTTCTAAATGACTTACCAATTTGGCCAACACCAAATGGGAGCTTTTTACGTGTAGTTCTAGCAATATTTTTAAAGTTTACAAAAATACCTTGTGCAGTTTCAGGACGAAGGTATAATTCAGAGGTAGAGTCCTCGGTAACACCTTGAAATGTCTTGAACATAAGGTTAAACTTTCTAATATCAGTAAAGTCACCACTGCCACAGGATGGGCAAACGATTTTATGTTCTTTTATAAAATTGAACATTTCCTCATTTGACATAGTAGCAGGGTTAACAGAATCGTTATTTTCTGCCGCCCAGTCCTCGATAAGCTTGTCTGCACGATGTCTTGTTTTACATTGCTTGCAATCCATAAGTGGGTCAGAGAAGCCGCCAACGTGACCAGAAGCCACCCAAACCTGTGGGTTCATAAGAATAGCACTATCAAGACCTACATTATATTTAGACTCGGTAACAAACTTTTTCCACCAAGCCTTTTTAATATTGTTTTTGAATTCTACTCCTAAAGGTCCAAAATCCCAAGAGTTGGCGAGACCACCGTAGATTTCAGAGCCAGGATATACAAAGCCTCTGGTTTTGCAAAGAGCAACAACCTTTTCCATTGTTTTTTCAGTATTGTTCATAATGTTCTCCTAAATTATGATAACTTTTATATTCCAAATAATTATATATTATTTATACAAAAATTTCAAGTCCTTATTTTAAAATAAATATTTGTATATTAAAATTTGTAAAATAGCCTAAAAAAAGCCGAAAAACACGGCTTTGATTATACAGTATATAAAAAATTTAAATATTTTTAAATAAACTATTGATTTTTGAAAAAAAGTTTGCTATAATTACGACATATTTATTAAGTCCTTATAATTTGAAGGGGAGATTCTATGTTATCACGCGAAGTTACAGTTGTAAATGTTGTTGGATTGCATGCAAGACCAGCTACATTTTTTATTCAAAAGGCTAATTCTTATAAGTCTTCCGTTTGGGTAGGAAAGGACGACAGAAGAGTTAATGCTAAGAGCTTACTAGGAGTTCTATCAATGGGCATTGTAAAAGGAACTGTTGTTACTCTTATTGCTGACGGTGAGGATGAAAAGGAAGCGCTTGATGGACTTGAAGAGCTAATTGCTTCTGGTTTAGATCATTGTGAATAATACATATTTCGGCGATAGTCAGTGACTGTCGCCTATTTTTATAGAATAAATAAAGGAGGAAATTATGACTGATACAAGGCTAGAGTATTTGCGCAATAAAGCAGCCGCCTTACCATATAGACCTGGTGTTTATATAATGAAGGATAAATCCGGCAAGGTAATATATGTCGGCAAGTCGCGAGCCTTAAAAGACCGTGTTTCTCAATATTTTCATCTTTCCTCCGATGCAAATATAAAAACAATAAGAATGGTATCACAGGTTAACGACTTTGAAACTATATTATGTGATACCGAAATGGAGGCGTTAGCGCTTGAAAACACAAAAATAAAGCAATATAACCCTAAGTATAATATTCTCTTGAAGGACGCGAAATCGTATCCATATATTAAGCTAACCATGAACGAGGAATACCCAAGGGTTATAATGACAAGAAAAAGAGCACTTGACGGAGCAAAGTATTTTGGTCCTTATTCTGGGACATCAATTGTGTATTCGGTTATTGGTACTCTTGAAAGAATATTTGGTATACCAAAGTGTAATCATTCATTTCCAAAGGACATCGGCAAGGCGCGTCCTTGTATATATAAGCAAATGGGCAGATGCGTTTCTCCTTGTGATAACTCTATATCCCGAGAGGATTATTATACAATGATGGAGTGTGCACAGGATGTATTGAGAGGAAATATCAAAAAAGCAACCGACACTCTAACTGAACAAATGCTTGATTTTGCGGAAAATGAAAAATTTGAAGAGGCAGCAAGATGTCGTGATGGAATAGATGCATTAAAGCAATTGCGCCAAAGACAGAAGGTTGTCGGTGCGCCTAATGACGAATATGATATTATAGCTGTTTATAGTGATGAGCTTACAACCGCAATTTCCATATTCTATGTAAGAAGTGGAATTATAAGTGATAACGTTAGTTTTGTTTATGGAACATATGAGATTTCTAGTAGCAATAGTTATGAATTTATGACTCCATTTATAACAGAGCTCTACACAAGAAGAGAATATATTCCAAAGGAAATATTGCTTTCTTTTGAGTATAACCAAGATGAGCTTACTCTTGTGAACGAATATATAAGTAAGATTGCAGGGCGAAAGATTACTGTTCGTACACCTCAAAAGGGCGACATGAAAAAAATGTGCGAAATGGTATATGATAATGCCAAGGAACAGGCAATTCAATATAAGAACAAAACAGAGGAAGATTCAAAGGTTTTGGTTAAATTGGCGGAGCTGTTAGGTCTTGAATATATTCCGGAAAGAATAGAAGCATACGACATTTCTAATTTAGGAAATGAGCATATTACAGCAGGAATGATAGTTTCTGAAAACGGAAAGCTAAAGAAAAGCGATTATAGATTTTTCAAAATAAAAAATCAAACAGGAGTTGACGACTATTCGGCTATGCGTGAAACGATAAGACGTAGGCTTGAACATTTGTCTGATAGTGATGGTAGCTTTTCTAAAATGCCGGATTTGATTTTGCTTGATGGTGGTATGACTCATGTTTCATGTGTAAAAGAGGTGCTAGAGGAGCTAAATATAGAAATACCTGTATTTGGTATGGTGAAGGATGAGCACCACAAAACAAGAACTATAGTTACTGAAAACGAGGAGATTAGCATAGCAAAGGAGCAATCGGTATTTATCTTTGCTTATAAGCTACAAGAAGAGGTACACAGATTTACCGTTTCGAAGATGGATAATGCAAAAAGGAAAACATTGAAAAAATCCTATCTTGAAAATATTGATGGAATAGGTGCAAAAAAAGCAAAATTATTAATAGCACACTTTAAAACTCTTGGTGCAATTAAAAACGCAACAGCAGAGGAGCTTACAAAGGTAAAGGGTATAAGTCTTCAAAATGCTAATGAAATAATTGAATTTTTAAAGGAATATAGATAATATGAAAATAATTACAGGACTTGCAAAGGGAATGAATCTTGAAACTTTAGAAGGGGATGCAACCCGTCCAACCTCACAAAGAGTTAAAGAGGCGGTGTTTTCAATGCTTCAATTTGATATTGAGGGTGCTCGCGTGCTTGATTTGTTTGCAGGTAGCGGTCAATTAGGACTTGAGGCTTTGAGCAGAGGGGCAAGCAAGGCTACATTTTGTGATTTGTCAAGAGATGCAACCGATATTATAATGAGAAATGCAAAGAAATCACGGCTCTTCGACAAATGTAGAATATCTACTTGTGATTACAATCAAATGATAAGAGGAATTGCGGGAAAGGAACAATATGATATTATATTTATTGATCCACCATATAAGCTTGATTGCATTAGTGATGTGTTAAAAAAACTCTGTGATTCAAAGGCTGTAGCATCTAATGCGTTTATCGTGTGCGAAAGTGGAAAAGAAGACATTTTCCAAGGTGATGAAAAATTAAAATCAAAATTTGAAATTCAAAAGCAAGCAAGATATTCAATTAGCTATATTACAGTATTAAGACCAATTATATAAATTACGAAAGGAAAGAAAATGAAAGCAATAGTAACAGGTAGCTTTGACCCATTTACACTTGGACATTTAGAGATAGTTAAATATGCTTTAAGTAAATACGATACTGTTTATGTTGTTGCATTAAATAATGAAGAAAAAAGCTATATGTTTTCTCTTGAAGAAAGAAAAAAGCTTATTGAGCTTTCGCTTTCTAATCTTGACAATGTGGTGGTTGACGCGTATGGTGGATTAACCGCTGATTTCATGAATATTAATGGTATAACACATATCGTGCGCGGAGTCAGGAACGAAGCTGACAGAGAGTATGAAATTAATCTTGCAAACAAAATGAAGGAATTTAATCCTATCTTTGAAACCGAGCTTATAAATTGTAGTGAAGAATACAAAGATATAAGTTCAACGGATGTTAGATATAGAATAGAGAAAAAATTACCACTTTACTCCACACTTCATCCAAATGCAGTTGAAGAAATCGAAAAAAGTACAAAAAACAAGACAAATAACATTTAAAATGTGCAAATGGTGCGACAATTCGCACCATTTTTTTGTTTTCAAAATCGTTTTTGAAAGCAAAGTGGAGAAAATGGAATTTTTGAAAATTATGAAAAATACCGTTGTCAAAAAATGATAAATGCAAAAAATTTAGTGAAAATTTGATGAAAATTGTGAAAATTTGTAGCTTTATAAAAAGCCTCAAAGTCCCTGATTTTTAAGGAAAAACAAACATTTTATGCAATTGTCGCAAAAAAAATGAATTTTTTTAAAATTTTTTTTCAAAAAACTATTGCAATTTTCAAATATATAGGTTATAATGGTGTTACAAAAGTGGTGAAAAGTGGAGTAAACGTGGCTTGAAGTGGAGTGAAAGGAGGACTAAAAATGCTTTACGGTAGATACGAACACACAGTTGACGCTAAAAACAGAGTATTTGTACCCGCAAAGTATAAAGAGGTTCTCGGTAGCTCATTTAAGCTTACATACAATGGTTTTACAAACTGCATTCTTCTTTATACAGAAAGAGAATGGGAAAAGTTTGAAGAAAAAATCTCTACACTCCCAACATTAGAGTTTGAAAATTATATCCGTCAGGTTTATTCAAATACAGTTGACGTTCAAATTGACTCACAAGGACGCTTTGTTATTCCACAGTTCTTAAAAGAGCAGGTTGGAATAGAAAAGGACGTTCTCTTTATGGGTGTTGGTACACATATTGAGATTTGGTCAAAGCAGGGTTTCCAAGAAAAACAAAAGACAGTAGATATGAACGAAATCAAGAAGTTAATGATTCAAATGAGATTTTAAGGAGTAAAACATGGATTTTTCACATTATCCGGTTATGTTCTTCGAGTGTATTGAAGGACTTGATATTAAGCCGAATGGTATCTATGTTGACTGCACTGCAGGCGGTGGTGGTCATTCCGAAGGAATCTTAAAAAAAATAGAAAATGGAAAATTAATTTCAATAGATCAGGACGACAATGCGCTTTTAGCATGCAAGAATAGATTTTTACAATATGGGGACAAATCAATTCTCGTGAAAAGCAATTTTTCCGAGCTTGGACGTGTCCTCGACGATTTAAATATAGACCATATAGATGGTGTAATAATGGATTTAGGTGTCTCGTCTCATCAACTTGACACTCCAGAACGTGGGTTCTCGTATAATTGTGACGCAAACCTTGATATGCGAATGAACCCACTTTCTCCTCTTTCTGCATATGATGTTGTAAACACATATTCTGAATATGAGCTTAAGAGAATAATTAGAGAATATGGAGAAGAAAAGTTTGCACATATAATTGCAAGAAACATTGTAAAAGAAAGAGAAATTGCACCGATAAAAACTACAAGTGAGCTAGTAGAGGTTATAAAAAAATCAATTCCTGTAGGGGCAGCAAGAAAAGAAGCACAGCACCCAGCGAAAAGAACATTTCAAGCAATAAGAATAGAAGTAAATCACGAGCTTGATGTAATCACACCGGCTATCGACGCGGCAATTAGCAGATTGAACGCAGGCGGACGCATCGTAATTATGACATTCCATTCGCTTGAAGATAGAATTGTTAAAAGCTCTTTTAATACATATGCACAAGGCTGTATATGTCCAAAGGATTTTCCCATTTGCGTATGTGGCAACAAGCCAAAAATTAAAATAATTAATAAAAAACCAATTACTGCAAGTCAAGAAGAGCTGGAAAAGAACTCTCGTTCCAAATGTGCAAAATTAAGAATTGCAGAAAGACTATAAGAACTATAAAACAGGGGGATGTTTAAAATGTACGGCACAACAATGAAGAATTACAACGTAAATAGAGCATCCATCGCAAAGGATGAAAGTAAGAGTGCATTCTCTAAAAAAGAAGCAACCGTTAAGAATAAAAAGAGCAAGAAGACCGAAGATAAAGATACAAGATATGTGAAAATTAAGTCTTCTAGCAAAGCTGACAGGGTTGAAGTAGTTGACGAGCATGTTGAGGATACAGGCTTTTCAAGAAAAGATTTTCCAATCCCTTCTGTAATAATAACAGTACTTATGACTATGATGTTACTTGTTGTTACAGTAGGTCTTTTAGGTGTGTAATTTTTCAGATGAATATAAAGAGATAAGTCTCGGCAAAAGCCGAGACTTTTTTCATATAAATTCCTTTTTGCAAATATAATTAAATATAAAGAGGAAAGAGGTTGAATGTATGACCAAGGAAAAAAACAGAAAAATAACTAAAAGAGGAACTTTTTTATTGTTCTTCTTTATATTTTTGGCCATTATTATAACGATAACATTATTTAAAATACAAATTTTAGGTTATGATGACTTTCAAAAAAATGTAATTGAGCAGTTGACCGTAGAAACAAATGTTAATCCATTGAGAGGAAAGATATATGATAGAAACGGCGTAACTCTGGCTAGTAATAAAACTGTATGGGTGCTTTACCTTGTGCCAAAAAAAATTTCAAATCCAGAGTTTATTGCTAAGGAAATATCAAATATATTAGAATGTGATTATGATTCAGTTTTAAACAAGGCAAAAAAGACTGGATACAAATATCAAGTAATTGATATTGATTTAAATGAAGAACAAGCAAAAAAAATTAGAGAATTTATTGATAAGTATTCATTAACTGATCAAATTCAATTAAATGCTAGCAGTGAACGGTACTATCCGCTTTCAAGTCTAGCATCACATACACTTGGCTTTGTAAATGCTGATGGTGTTGGAATATATGGTCTTGAAAAGGTTTACAATAATATTTTAGAGGGAACAAGTGGTAAATATATTACAGCACAAGATGCTCAAAGCTCTGATATGCCATTTCAGTATGAAACTTATATAGAAAGTGAAAATGGTTACAATCTTGTTTCAACAATTGATACATATATACAATATCAACTTGAATTACAGCTAGAAACAGCAGCAATAGAGTCAGGTGCTCAGAATAGAGCGGCAGGAATAGTAATGAACCCAAAAACGGGCGAGATCTACGCAATGGCGGTATATCCTGATTTTAATTTAAACGAGCCATATGTTTTAGATGAACTATCTCAAGCTAAATTGGACGAATATCAAAAGGATACAAAGGAATATAGAAACGCTTATTTGAATTTGCTTTATACGATGTGGAATAATAAAGCAGTTACAGAGCTTTATGAGCCAGGCTCTACTTTTAAGCTTGTTACAACCTCTGTAGCGCTTGAAACAAAAGCTGCCTCACTAGCAAATAGATATATATGCACAGGTTCATTGAAAATAGATGGTTATTATCGTGCTATCAGCTGTCATAAGCGCAAAGGACACGGAAATTTAACCTTTGCAGAGGCACTGCAACAATCCTGTAATCCATCTATGATGAAGCTTGCGTTTTCTATCGGAAAAGAAAAATTTTATGATTATTTTCAAAAATTTGGATACACATCAAAAACAGGTATAGATTTACCATCAGAGGCAAGCGGTTATTACCATAGCTATGATGATTTCTCTAATGTTTCACTCGCTGTTTATTCATTTGGGCAAACATTTAAAACAACCGCAATTCAGCAATTAAGGGCAGTTTCGGTTGTTGCTAATGGTGGGTATTTAGTAGAGCCACATCTAATAAAATCAATTGTTGACAACGAAGGAAACACTGTATACGAATACGAAACGGAAAAAAGCGAACAAATTATTGATGCTGATGTGTGCAAGACAATATCACAAATATTAAAGGAAGGCGTTGATGGTGAGGGTGGCGCCAAAAATGCGTACGTAGCAGGATATTCAATAGCCGCCAAAACAGGCACATCAGAAAAGAAGGATAAATATGATGAAAATGGTCAAACATCTTATAGAGTTTCCTCATGTGTAGCCTATGGTCCTTCAGAGGATGCGGAGGTAGCTGTCATTATATTGGTGGATGAACCAACTGTGGGAAGTAAATACGGAAGTGTAGTTGCAGCGCCTTATGTAGGTAATTTAATGGAGGATATTTTGCCTTATTTAGGCATAGAGGCGGTTTATAACGAGAATGATATTGAGCATATCGAAATAGAAATTCCAGATGTGATAAATAAGTCATTAGGGGAGGCGGAAATACAGTTAAAAGATGCTGGTATAGCTTATGAAATTATAGGTGAAGGGGAAGAGGTGATTTCTCAAATGCCTATAGGAGGTACCAAAATATATAAAAAAAGCGGCAAGGTCTTAATTTACACAGGTCAGGATTTAGAAACTCATACATATATACCAAATGTTGTTGGAAAAACGGCAGAACAGGCGAATTTAATACTAACAAATAGCAGGTTAAATATAGAAATTGATGGTGCAACCAACTTTGTTTTTGGGAAAAGTGCAATCGTTACAGAGCAGTATCCGATTGCAGGGACATCTGTACCTATAGGAACTGTAGTAAAAATTAAAATAATGTTTACTGACGAGGAGGATTAGAATGAAGTTAAAAGACCTCTTAAAATCTGTAAAAATAATAGATACAAATATGAATTTAGATATTGTGATCGAAAGAATCGCTTCCGACTCGCGCAAAATCGGAAAAAAGGATGTTTTTGTAGCAATACATGGTGAAAGTAAGGATGGTAATGATTTTATTTTTGATGCTTTAGAAAAAGGTGCATTTGCTGTTATTACAGACAAAAAATGTGAAAGTAAGGATATTCCTTACATATTGGTTGAAAACGCAAGGGGAACACTTGCAAGAATGTGGTCAAATTTCTATGATAATCCTACTAAAAATATGAAAATAATATCGATAACAGGAACAAATGGAAAAAGCTCGACAGCGGAATTTTTATATTCAATATTAAAAGCTTCGGGCAAAAGGTGTGGCTTGATATCAACCATTAGGTGCTTGATAAATAATGAAGAGCTTGACATTGGTGGTGGTAGTGAGGTTAGCGATAAGTATTCAGCAATGACAACACCAGATCCTGAAATATTATATTATATATTTAAATTAATGAAGGAAAAAAATGTTGAATATGTGGTTTTAGAAACCTCGTCACATGCTTTAAAGCAAAGAAAGCTTGATGGGCTTGATATTTTAATAGGAGCATTTACAAATCTCTCACATGAGCATTTAGACTATCATAAAAGCATGGATGATTATTGCAAAGCAAAGGAGCTTTTATTAGAAAAAAGTGAGAAATGTATTATAAATATAGATGATTGTTATGGAAAATTTCTATATTCAAAATACCTTCATAAAGCATATTCGGTTTCCTGTATGCAAAAATCTGATTTTTATGCAAACGGCATATATTGTGATGAAAAAGGGTGTAAATTTACATTTGGTTTTAATAATGATAACCTTTGTATAAAAACCAAAATTTGTGGAAATTTCGCCGTTTATAATGCCTTGATGGCTATATCAATAGCAAAAATGGTTGGTATAGATAACAAAAGCATAGAAAATGGTATTTTGTCGGTTGAGGCAATAAAGGGAAGGCTTGAAAAATATAGAGATAAAAGCATTTATATTGACTATGCGCATACACCATATGCTACAAAATTGGTTCTTGAATCAATAAAAAAAATTGAGAAAAATAAAAAAATAATTGTATTGTTCGGTTGTGGAGGAGATAGAGATAAGGAAAAAAGAAGCGAAATAGGAAAAATTTGTTCAGCTTATGCAGATGTTTTAATAATCACCTCTGATAATTCCAGAGGAGAAGAGCCGATGGCGATAATTAGAGATATTCTTTCTGGAGTTGACAAAAGTAAAATGCATTTAATTATTCCCTCAAGAAAGCAGGCGATACTATATGGAGCTAATATGTTGAAGGAAGATAATGTCCTTCTACTTCTCGGTAAAGGTCATGAAAATTATGAAATTGACAAGAATGGCAAGCATTTTTTTGATGAAAGATTGATTTTAGACGAGGCATTTAAGCAATGATAGATATTTTATCATATAGAGCCTCTGATATAGCTTATTTGACCAACGGCACTTTAAACGGAGCAAACACTTTAATAAATAAAATATCCTTAAATTCCAAGGAAAAAGGCGATAGTTGGTGCTTTATCGCAATAAAGGGAAAAAGCTTTAATGGCGCTGATTTCATAGATGAAGCAATAAAAAATGGCGCAAGTCTGATAATTACAGAAGAAAATATAAAGTCAATCGTTCCTGTTGTTAATGTTAATAGCGCCATAAAGGCATTAGGAAAAATTTCAAGCGCACATATTAAAAACACGAAAATTGTTGCAATCACGGGTAGCGTTGGAAAGACAACAACAAAGGAAATGGTATTGGCGGTTTTGAAGGAAAAATACAAGACCTATGGTACAAAGCAAAATGAAAACAATGAAATAGGTGTGCCACTAACACTTTTAGCGGGTCAAAATCACGATTTTTGCGTCGTTGAAATGGGTATGAGGGCAAGAGACGAAATAGATTATTTAGCCTCAATATGCCAGCCAGAATGCGCTATAATAACCAACTGCGGAACATCACATTTGGAAACGTTAAAAACTAAAAATAATATTTTTTTGGCAAAAACAGAAATCTTAAATTATTTGCCTAAATATGCAATTTTACCTAACGAGCCACGATTCAAATGTTTAAAGCTCGAAGGAACAACCCCCTTTTACATTGGCGAAAAAAGTCCCACAGTTTATGATTATAAATACACAAATGATGGAATAATATTTTCAATAATTGATAACGATAGGATAATTGAAAATATCAAAATAAAGAGCTTTGCTTTTCATAATTTGAATAATGCTCTAATTGCATATACAGTAGGAAAAATATACGGATTATCAAATAGCGAAATAAAGCAGGGGATAGAGAAATTTAAAGCACCTAAAATGCGCGAGGAATACCTAAAAATTAATGATATTACTGTGATTAATGATTGTTATAATTCATCATATGAAAGTATGGAAAGTGCACTGATTTCGCTAACAAAATATGCAGAAATAAAAGGTAAGCTTCCATCTTTATTGATAGGCGATATTTTAGAAGCAGGAAAAGATGCTCATACTATTCATAAACGAATAGGTAAGCTCTGCAAAAAACTGGGAATTAAGTACCTTTTTGCATTTGGAGAAAATGCAGGATATGTAATTGAGGGCTTTGAAAAAGGTAGTCTATTTACGAATAAAAATGATATAGCTAAAGAAATTATAAATAAGCTTGGCGGAAATGACGTTTTATTAGTAAAGGCGAGCCGTGGAGCACATTTTGAAACAATAATTCAAGATATGAAAGAGATATAGATGGATAATATTCATGTTTTTGTTGTTAATTTTTTAATTAGTTTAATTTTAACTGTGATTTTTACGAAGAAGCTAATTCCATTAATCAAATCAAGAAAATTTGGACAAAGAATTCTAGAGGATGGACCTAATTGGCATAAGCCAAAGGAGGGGACTCCTACAATGGGTGGAATTGCCTTTATATCTGCAATTTTAATTTGCTTTTTAGTGAATATATTTATACTTGACTTTAGTCAGAGCTATAAAGAATTTGTTTGTATTTTAAATGTATTAGTATATGCCGTTTTAAATGGAGCAATAGGTATTATAGATGATTTAGCAAAGATAAGAAATAAGAGAAATCAAGGATTGACTCCGAAAATGAAATTTGCATTTCAATCGATTGTAGCAATACTTTTTCTTGTTTCATTTAAATTTACTGTAGGAATAGATACGAGCATACGCATTCCATTTATTGAAGGTAATATAGAGCTTGGATTTTTCTTTTATATACTTGCTTTTTTTGTGTTGTGTGGATTTGTAAATGCGGTTAATTTGAGTGATGGAATAGATGGTCTAGCATCAGCCTTGACATTTTCTGTAAGCTTATTATTTGTTTTTGTTGGAACAATATATGATAACACACCAATTACTTTTTTAAGCGCCTCTTTACTTGGTGCTATGCTTGGTTTTTTATTGTTTAATTTTCATCCAGCAAAAATATTTATGGGCGATACGGGCTCATTGTTCTTGGGTGCAATGGTGGTTTCCTTTTCTTTTCTTGCAAATAATGTTTTGCTAGTTTTGCTTTTTGGCTTTGTCTTTTTATGTGAGGCAATGAGTGTAATATTACAGGTAGCTGTTTATAAAATTACAAAAGGCAAGAGGCTCTTTAAAATGGCACCATTACATCATCATTTTGAAAAATGTGGCTGGAGTGAGATAAAAGTAGTATCGGTATTTTTCTTAATTAATTTGATTTTTTGCGCATTTGCGTATTTTTTAGTAATATGAGTAAAATTATTTCTTTAGGAAAAGAAGAAAAAATAGAGAAAAAGCATATTTCAAAAATCAATAACCATATTGATTTTACCTTTTTGTGCTTGCTTTTTATACTTTTGTTGTTGGGTAGCTTGATGATTTTTAGTGCTAGCTATCCTTATGCTAAATCACACTATCAGGATGGATTTTACTATATAAAACGACATTTAATTTTTCTTGCTATTGGAATAGTAACAATGCTTATTTTTAGTAAAATTAAGATAGGGTTTTATAAAAAAAGCGCGCCAGTAATTTATGCAATATGTATTGTTCTATTGGTATTGGTTTTATTCGGTGGCTTTTCAGAAGGGGTTGCCAAAAGATGGCTTGGTATACCAGGAACACCACTATCCTTTCAGCCCTCAGAGCTAATGAAATTTGGGATTATAATAATGTTAAGCTGGTATATAGATAAAACAAAAGCCAGAAAGAAAAATATATTCTTTGAAATAGTGCTCCCTGGAATAATTCTTTTTAGTGCTTGTGCGCTTGTTATGTTAGAAAAGCATCTTTCGGGTACTGTAATTTTGGCTTTAATAGGAATAGCAGTACTGTTTATATCAGGAGCCAGCATTAAAAAAATGATGCTTACATATGGTGGATTTGGTGCGATTGGTGGAACGGTGTTCCTTTTGACAAACAGCTATGCTATGAAAAGAATTGAATCGTTCTTTAATCCGAATGCTGATATTTTAAGTGATAAATGGCAAACAACTCAAGGATTATATGCTGCCGGCTCTGGTGGACTGTGGGGTTTAGGATTTTTTAATAGTAGACAAAAGTATAGCTATGTTTCCGAGCCTCAAAATGACTTTATTTTTACAATATGGTGCGAGGAAATGGGCTTTGTAGGGGCTATTTTTCTTTTATGTATATTTGTGCTACTTATTTGGCGAGGCTATAAAATAGCATTTGAAGCAAGTGATATGTTTTCTAGGTTGGTAGCATTTGGAATTATAACACAGGTGGGGATTCAAGCTTTTTTAAATATGATGGTAGTTCTAGACCTAATTCCTAATACAGGCATTTCACTTCCTTTCTTTTCTTATGGTGGAAGCTCTCTTGTTATATTACTTGCTGAAATGGGAATATTATTATCAATATCAAAAAAATCGCTGGTTAGTTAGGAGATTATATGAGAATATTATTATGCGGAGGAGGAAGCGCTGGGCACGTTAATCCTGCAATAGCTATAGGTGAGACTATATTGAAAAATTCTCCTCAATCACAGGTTGCTTATGTTGCGACAATGACAGGAATAGAGAATAGATTAGTAAATTATAAAAAATATCATATAGATGTTAAGGGGCTGAAAAGAAAGCTTTGTTTTTCGAATATTAAAAGTATAATTTTAGTTATGGAGGCTATAAAAAAATCAAAGCAAATAATAAAAGAATTTGCGCCGGATATTATTATTGGGACAGGTGGATATGCAACATATCCAGTTATTTATGCAGGGCATAAGCTACACATTAAAACTGCATTGCACGAATCCAATGTTCTTCCGGGTAAGGCAATAAAGATGCTCGAGAATAAAGCAGATATAATATTTACAAATTTTTCGGATAGTTCGCAATATTTCAAAAACAAGGATAAAGTGATTCACGTTGGAAATCCATTAAGAAACGGATTCAATTCATATGACAAGGAAGAAATAAAAAGGAAATTAGGCATTAGAGAAAAATACGTAATTTTGTGTTATGGCGGCTCGCTAGGTGCAGAAAAAATAAACAAATCAGGTATTGAGATAATTGAAAACTATATTAAATATCAAAAAAATATACACTTTATTTTGGCTACTGGAAAAAGAGAATATTATAGTGTAATTGACACAATGAAACAAAAGCGATTGAATAAGCTTGAAAATGTTACTGTTGTTGAATATATCTATGATATGCCCGAAAAAATGGCAATAGCAGATATTGTAATTTCTCGCGCAGGCGCAATGACGATATCTGAGCTAGCAGCATCTAAAAAATGCTCGATTTTGATTCCCTCACCATATGTAGCTGATGACCATCAAATGAAAAACGCAATAGCTCTTGAAAAAATGGGCGCAGCAATTTTGGTAACAGAGAATAAGACCTATTGCTTAACCGACGTAATAAAGGAGCTATTAAGCGATGTAAGAAAAAGAAAAAATATGAGTGATAATATAAATCAGTTTTATTCGCCAGATGCCAACAAGGAAATATACAGGTGTATATGCGAAATGGTGAATAATAAATAGAACCATAATTTTCTATAATAAATCTTTTCTTGACATAAAGAATATTATGTGATAGTATAATATTAGAATAATATAGAGGAGATTATTATGAAAAGAACTTTTAAAATATCAATGATATTGCTTTCATTGATGTTGCTTTGCTTATTTATAATTTCTTGTGGAGATAATGATCCGGTTGAGCCTAATACGGATATAAGTGTATCAACAGAATTTGCTTTTGTAGATGGTACATTTGAAGCAGTGGTTGCATCCTCTGTTGAGAGCTATAGCTTATTGTCAAAAATTGAGATTGCTAATGGCGCAACAATAATAGCTTCCAAAAGTGATACCTTTGATGAAAGGCTCAATATGACACAGTTATCACTGGAGCATGGTAATAACATTTTTTATGTAAAGGTTGTTGATGAGAATTCAAATGAACAAACATTTACGTTTAACATCATAAGAAAAAGACTTTTAACTGTTCAATTTAATACAAACGGTGGCTCTGAGATCGCCGATATTTTAGTTGATTCAGGAACTATAATTGAAGCACCTCAATCAATAAAAACAGGTTATGAATTAAAATGGGATTATGATTTTTCAACTCCTATTTCTTCAGATATGATTGTTAACGCAGTGTGGACTGCAAAAAATTACCAGATCTTAATTAAAGATGGTGACGAAATAGTTGATACAATAGACGTCTCTTATGATGGCGATTATAATCTTTCAGAAAGTATTCCACAAAAAACTGGATATCGCTTTAATGGATTTTATTATCTTGATGGCGATGTAGAGTTAGCATTTACAACTGAAGGAAAATATACAAAAGCTCAAAATACTACCGTTTATGCTAAATATGAGCTAGTTGAATATTCCATTACTTATGTAGTTGATAAGGGCGCCTCTCACTCTAATGTAGACAAGTTTACCATTGACAGCGTTGTAAATCTATTACCCGCAAGCTGGTCCAATGACGAGAAGATCTTTGCCGGCTGGTATTTGTCAGAGGATTATAGTGAGGATAGCAAAATAACCACTATTTTTAACTGTGCAGAGAATATTACCCTGTATGCTAAATTTCAAGATCGTGAATTTAAAACAAACATCATCTGCATAGTTGACGGAGCTCCATACAAAACATATGAATTTACATATAAGGATTCTTATACACTTATTCCTCCTACTGTAAAAAAGGGATATGTGTTCGATGGATGGTATTACAATGATACCAAGCTTGAATCAAATAGTATATGGCAATACAAGCTTGAAGAGATTGAGCTTGTTGCAAAAATTACTGCAAGACAAAACGATATAGAATATGTTTTGCCCGAGGGTGCTGTAAACAGCACGGATAATCCAACTGAATATAATGCCGATAAAGGAGTTATAACGCTCTCATCACCAAGCTATGGTAAGCATATATTTATCGGTTGGTATTCCGATGCAGAGTATAATGTTTTGGTACGTGAATTAAGTGTTGATACAGTTGCCGAGGAAATGACCCTTTATTCCAAGTGGCAATATGTATCAGGCGTTACATTTGATGCAAATGGAGGACGCTGCGATACAGAGTATGCGGAATATCAATATGAAAAGGAATATACATTACCCGTGCCACAGTTAACGGATTATATATTTGGTGGTTGGTACTATGGTGGTGACAAGGTTTTAAATGGAACTTGGGAATATACTCATGATGTTGAACTTGTTGCGCATTGGGTTCCCTCAACAATTGCAATAAATTATGAGCTAAATGGAGGAATTCAAAACTCACAAAACCCACAAACCTTTGATGTGTATACTGGAATAATCACTCTTAAAGACCCAACAAATAAAAACACAGACTTGTTGTTTGCCGGTTGGTATACCGATATCGATTTTAAGAATAAGATAACTCAAATCGATACAGCGGTAGTTCGTGAAATAACACTATATGCAAAGTGGATAGGAACTAATATATCTGTTTCTTTTGATGCTAACTCCGGATATGTTGCTGGAACTAGCCAAACAATTGTCTATGGTTCAACTTATTCATTGAATATTCCTGAACGAGTTGGATATACATTTGATGGTTGGTATTATAATGGTCAAAAGGTAGACAATGTAGGCACATGGACTATCATTTCAGACAATATAACACTCGTGGCAAGGTGGATACCTGAAGAATACAAGATAGAGTATGACTTGGGCGGAGCGACTGAAGGCGATATCTATGACCTCATTATAAATGATGATGGTACAACCACAAAGCAAGCCATCGCATTGGTTGATAAATATTATGCCGATAATTCAGAAACCATAATTCCTAAGCTTTATAGAGATGGTTATATATTCCTTGGTTGGAATACTGGAAACGGTTTAGCGCAAAAAGTTACTATTTCATCTGGAAGCACTGGCAATCGTAAATATACAGCTGTTTGGTGTGCTGATACCAATGATGATGGATTTGTTTTTGCATTAGAGGATGACCATATGGTTTGTGTTGGATTCACTCGTGAGCCTGATAGCAAGGAAAAGATTGATATGCCAAGTGATTATGCTGGATATCCTGTAACTGCGATTGCTAAAAACGCATTCTCAGATTTTGGTGTTAAATTTGGAAAGAGCTCCTATAAAAATGCTAATTACTATTTTACAATTACAATTCCTAAAACAATTACTGTAATTCAAACAGATGCATTTATTAATTGTAATGGAATATGCGTTTCCTTGAGAGATGATAATGGAACACTTCTTGATTTTCAATCAGCAGAAGAGCTGAAGGAATGGGAAAAGAGTGTGAGCTATTCATCAGGTAAGATAAACAAACAAGTACGTGACTGTATTTGGGGATTTAGACCTGCTATAGGATGGACAAGATTC
Source organism: Clostridia bacterium (assembly GCA_017472695.1). Lineage (GTDB taxonomy): Bacteria > Bacillota > Clostridia > Oscillospirales > CAG-272 > RGIG2000. The sequence continues at coordinate 32,566 of JAFUOQ010000013.1, forward strand.
TCTGCAGTTCAAATTCCTGACGATTATGAATAAACTAAAAAAAGCGAGATTTCTCGCTTTTTTTTAGTTTATTTTAAACATTGATGAAACGTTTTCACTAACGCATTCTGTTGCTTTTTTTAGTTTATTGCTAATATTACAATTGCTTGTTACTACCATTGTTGCTACTGTACCAATAGCAGCTCCTATAAGCATATATTTTGCTATATTTAAAATCGAACACTTTTCTTTCATTTTGTTATTCCTTTCAAATTAATGTTGTTTATTTCATTATTTGCATAATAAGATTTAAAAATGCATAATAAACAAAATTTAATATGTGTAATATTTGTATAACTGAAAATAATAATTTTGCAAAGGTGAGGTGATAATTTGAAAAAAATTCACGGCTTGCTTTCTATATTGTTATTTTTCGTATTGCTTGTAAATATATCAAGTGCTACAAGTGTTTCATGGTATTGCTCAAGAATGAAAAATCATATACAGCCAACACTTGGAAGTGATTTGTTGTTTTCTTCCAAATATAACGTATTTTGGTGTGATGAGAGATATCCTTCAATAGAAGATGAAGAAAAGGTTATATATTTAACCTTTGATGCTGGATATGAAAATGGAAATGTAGAAAAAATAATTGATATTTTAAATGAGGAAAACGTAAAAGGTGCATTCTTCATATTAGATAATTTGATATTAAAAAATCAAGATTTAGTAAAGAAAATGATAGAATCTGGCCATACTGTAGCTAATCACACCTTGAAGCACAAGGATATGACAAAGATAAAAAGCAAGGAAGAGTTTGCCAAGGAGCTTTCTAGCTTGGAGGAGCTGTACTATAACACATTTGGTGAAAATATGCCAAGATATTATAGACCTCCAGAAGGAAAGTTAAATGAAGAAAATTTAAGTTGGGCAGACGAACTTGGGTATAAAACTATTATGTGGTCTTTCGCATATGCCGACTGGGACAATGGTAAGCAACCATCTAAAGAATATGCCCTAAACAAAATTATGGAAAATATTCACAATGGAGAAGTAATGCTACTTCATCCAACATCGAAAACTAATGCCGAGATTTTAAAGGAAGTAATTGTCAAGCTAAAGGATCAGGGCTTTAGATTCGGTACTCTCGATGAGCTATGTGAAAATAGAATGTAAGCTTTTGCAAAAAAAGAATTCGGCAATCAGCCGAATTCTTTTTTATTCTTGTTCTTGAATAGTTGAATCAATATCTTCGTCAAAAGGTTCTTCGTCATCTAGTTGGAGTCTTTCGATAACTCTTTTGGCATCCTTTTCATCCATCATATATTTAATTATATTTGGATAAGCTGCGTATACACCCATAAAATCTAATAGAGCAAACGTGATAATCAAGGGTAATATCAAAGCAACCGGGGTAATAAATGGGATAAATAACAATCCAATATTAAAAGCAATTAAAAGAGCGGAGCCAAGAAGCATAAGTAGGTTACGCTTGATACCTAAAATAGTGAAGAATGTTGCGTTTTTGAATATTTGAGTAATTTTTAAATCAAAGGTAAATACCATTATATAGATATAAGGGCGCATCATAAAATAGAGGAGTAGCATAATGGCATTTAAAAACAACATGAACAAGCTAAGAGGGTTTGATGCATCCTGTAGAAGTATATAAATGCCAAACACCAACATTGCAAGTAATATAATGTCTATCGCACCGATTATAAATGACTGCTTTTTGTTTCGCTTAACAATGTACAAGCTATCCGAAAGAGGGAAAATAGCATCTCCACTCATCATATTTCTATATACATATGTTGTGCCAACCTTGGTAATTCCCCAAGTAAAAATTAATAACACTGATAAAGCAATTAGAATTATGGAAAAAATACTTTTATATGAGGTATCATTGTGCATTCCATAAATTCCAATTAGAGCTGAAGAAACATAATCACCATTTCCCATCGAATCAGCTAGAATACTTTGAAATGGACCCCATGTGGTATACGCGGGGGCATATGATGACTTATCGAAGAACTGCGAAATTCCCAAAAGAAAAAAGAAAATAGGAAAATTTCCAAATACAAATATCAAATTGGCACTAAATAGCTTACCAAGCTTAAACCAAACTAATTTAAAGTAATTAACTATGCTTGGATCCTTTAATGCATTAATATCAGCTTTATTAGATTCCTTACCTTGTCGATAATACCAATCAAACAAATTAAATCGCTTTTTGCCCTTTTTGTTTCCTTTGCTTTCGTTATTCATATAAGCTCCTTATTTATTTAGCTCTGCAAGCTCTATAGCTCGCTTTTGACACGCTTTCATAGCGTTTGAAATAATCTCGTCAATTTTATTATCCTCTAAAACGTTTAAAGCCCTTTCCGTTGTTCCGTTTGGCGATTTAACCATATTAATTTGCTCATCGAGTGTTTTAGTGCTAGAAAGAACCATATTTGATGAACCGATAAAGGTTTTACAGATAAGCTGTATTGTATTTTCGTAATCAAATCCAAGAGCTTTTGCTCCCTCATACATCGATTTTATAAACAAATAAACATATGCTGGTGAGCTAGAGGTTATTGCTGTGAGGGCGTCAATATCTTTTTCTTCAATTTCAGTTATAATACCGCAAGAGGAAAAGATTTTTTTAACAAATTCAAATTCATCGTCAGAAACATTTGAGTTTTTGCAAAGAGCAGTAACTCCTTGTCCAATTAAAAGAGGAGTGTTAGGCATAGCCCTTACCAATTTAATGGTTTTAAAATGCTTTTCTATTGATTCAATAGTTATACCTGCGCAAATCGAAATGAAAACCTTATCGCTAATATCTATAGTAATGCTAGAAATTACATCTTTTATATTTTGTGGCTTAACTGAAAAAAAGATATAATTAGCAGAACTAATACCAGATTCCAAATCTGCAACAATAGAAAAAGAAGTATCGAATTTGGAATATTGCTCTGGATTTTTATCGTAAAGAAAGATATTTTTATTTTTAACTAGTTTAGCAGAGGAAAGACCATTAGCAATTGCGTTGGCCATATTTCCTGCGCCAATAAATAAAATTTTTTTCACTTTTATACCACCTATGTAAAATTTTAATTAATTTTATCATAGTTTTTAACTTAATGCAATAGATAAAATAACAATATTTTGAAAATAAATGTTGACTAATTATTTTGAATAGTATATAATCTTTTTGTAATCAATAAACGGAGAGAAAAAATGAAAATAAATTTCATATCAAAGCTCTTTTCTCATATGCCGACTCTTGAAACGGACAGGCTGATTTTTAGGGCATTAAAGCGTACTGATTTGTATGATGTACACGAATATTCATCAAATCCTAAAACAACGCAATATCTTTTATGGGAACCACATCCATCGCTTGAATACACACGTGAATTTATAGAGATAGTTCTTTCAAAATACAAATCTGGTGAGTATAATGATTGGGCTATTGTACATAAAAAAGACGATAAAATGATAGGCACCTGTGGCTTTACAAGAATTGATGAAGAAAACAATGTTGTTGAAATTGGATATGTTTTAAATCCTCAATATTGGGGGAGAGGCTTAGCAACAGAGGCTGTGGGAAAAATAATCGAATTTGCTTTTGAGGAGCTACAAGTGAATAGAATTGAAGCAAAGTTTATTTTTGGAAACGAGGCTAGCCTTGCGGTTATGAAAAAGGTTGGTATGAAATTTGAAGGATACCAAAGAGAAGCGATGCTTGTCAAGGGAAAATACAAGACCATCGGAACAGCATCTATACTAAATAGCGAGTATTTTTTGAATTAAATATGCAAAAGGAATGAGTAAAAACTCATTCTTTTTTTAAAATTTAACTTTTTTGTAAAATTAAGTAATATTTTGTTAATAAAAAATCAAAAATTAGTTATGTTAGCACTTGAAATATGGTTAAAATAATATTATAATATAATTAAATAAATCTAAAGGCGGATGTAAAATGGAAAGTAAAATGAAAAATACTGATTTAGCCGCATACTATTTTCACCAAGGTACTAATTATTATTCATATGAGTATTTAGGTTGTCATGAGGTTAAAAAGGAAGATACATTTGAATATACATTTAGAGTTTGGGCACCAAACGCGGATAGTGTTATGCTAGTGTCCGACTTTACGTCGTGGGACAACGGATTACAAATGCGTAAAAACATCGAATCTGGTATTTGGGAATTAGTTTTTGTATCAAGCGAATCCTTAATTGGCAAGTGTTATAAATATAAGATTTGGAATAGAGGCAATTGTTATTATAAGGCAGACCCTTATGCCTTTCATTCAGAAACACTCATGAATACAGCATCTATTGTTTGTAATATTGATGATTTCAAGTGGAATGATGCAAAATGGTTTGAGTATGTGAAGTCTATTTTTCATAAGAATAGTGGTACGATATTTGAAAACTATTATTATTCTGCGCCTTTAAATATTTATGAAATAAACCTTGGTTCTTGGAAAACCAGGGATGGAAAATCAAATGTTGGCGGAAAGAACTATTTAAACTATAGGGATATCGCTGACGAATTAGCTCCATATCTTAAAAGAATGGGATATACCCATGTCGAGCTTATGCCTATTATGGAGCATCCTTATGATGGATCGTGGGGATATCAGGTGGGTGGCTATTATGCACCTACATCTCGTTTTGGCGAGCCAAAGGACTTTATGTATTTTGTAAACAAATTGCATGAAGCAGGGATAGGAGTTATATTGGACTGGGTTCCAGCTCATTTTCCAAAGGATGCACATGGACTTTATGAATTTGATGGACAACCGCTTTATGAATATCAAGGCTATGATAGAATGGAGCATAAGGTTTGGGGTACTCGCTTTTTTGACCTTGGCAGAGAAGAAATACAGTCCTTCTTGGTATCAAATGCACTTTTCTGGTTTAGAAAATACCATATTGATGGATTAAGAGTTGATGCGGTTGCATCTATGCTATATCTTGATTTTGATAGAGATCCTGGCGAATGGATTCCAAATGATGAGGGAGAAAACAAAAATAAGGAGGCAATAGCCTTCCTAAAAAAACTAAATTCTGCAATATTTAAGGAATTTGGTTATGCTCTTATGATTGCAGAGGAATCTACTGATTGGCCTATGATAACAAAGCCGGTTAGTCAAGGAGGCCTCGGTTTTAACTACAAATGGAATATGGGTTGGGCAAATGATATGTATGAATACGTTGAATCTGACCCTATTTACAGAAAATATATGCATGACAAGCTTACATTCCCAATGATGTATGCTTTTAATGAGAATTATATATATCCAATTTCTCACGACGAGGTTGTACACGGAAAGAAATCATTGATTAATAAAATGTATGGTAGTTATGATGAAAAGTTTTCACTAATGCGTGCATTTATGACTTACATGATAGCAATGCCGGGTAAAAAAATGACCTTTATGGGAACGGAGTTTGCCCAGTTTAGAGAATGGGATTATGAAAATCAGCTCGAGTGGTTTATGCTCGACTATCCACGCCACAAAGAAATGCAACGCTTTATTGCAGATCTCAATAATTTCTATTTGGCGAACAAGCAATTATGGGAAATTGATAATTCTTGGGATGGATACGAGTGGATAGAAACTAATGAAAGTAATTGGAACATAATTTCATTTAAAAGAAAAGCAATAGATAAATCAGAACTAATTATCGTTGTTAACTTTTCACCTGTAACAAGAGACAATTATACGGTTAAGGTAAAAGAACCCGGAAAATATGAGGAAATTTTTACCACCGACGAATTTTGTTATGGTGGAAAGGGAGTAATAAATAGCAAAAACATTAAATCAGCACAATATCAAGAACAATCTGGCGAAAAACAAAATTATTTTAATATTGATCTTCCGGCTAATGGTGCAGTAATCTTGCGCAAGGTTAGCGGAAAGGTAAGGAGAGTATAGGTATGTTCAAGAAAAAAGAATGCGTTGCAATGCTTTTAGCGGGCGGACAAGGAAGTAGACTTTATGCACTTACAGAAAAAACTGCAAAGCCTGCTGTTACATTTGGAGGAAAATATAGAATTATAGACTTCCCAATGTCTAACTGTGTAAATTCAGGTATCTTTACTGTGGGTGTATTGACACAGTATCAGCCACTTGTTTTAAATGAATATATTGGTAATGGTCAACCATGGGACCTCGACCGTATGAATGGTGGCGTTATGGTTCTTCCTCCATATCAAGGCAAAAAGGGCGCTGACTGGTACAAGGGTACAGCGAATGCTATTTACCAAAACCTCGATTTCATTAAAAGATACAATCCTGATTATGTATTGATTCTTTCAGGCGACCATATTTATAAGATGGATTATAATGCTATGCTACAAGCACACAAGAATTCTGGTGCAGATTGCACAATAGCAGTTCTTGAGGTTCCACTATCAGAAGCTAGTAGATTCGGTATTATGGTCACTGATGACACCGGTAGAATTACAGAATTCCAAGAAAAACCAAAGAAGCCTATTAGCACAAAGGCTTCTATGGGTATTTACATATTCAATGCAAAGGTTCTTGAAAAATACCTTGTTGATGATGAGAATACTCCAGGCTCAAGCAATGACTTTGGTAAAAATATTATTCCTAATATGCTTGGTGATGGTATGAAGATGTATACCTTCCCATTTGAAGGCTATTGGAAGGATGTTGGTACAATTAGTAGCCTTTGGGAAGCTAATATGGACTTGCTTGGCGAAAAGCCGGAGTTTAATGTACACGACAAAAAGTGGAGAATTTTCTCAAGAAACTATGCAGCACCACCTCATTACATAGGCAAGGATGCAAAGGTTGGCGACTCGATTATTTCAGAGGGATGCGAAATTCAAGGAACTGTTGAGCATAGCGTTCTTTCTGAAAATGTAATAGTTGAAAAGGGAGCTTATGTCAAGGATTCCATAATAATGAGTGGAACAGTGATTAAGGCAGGTGCTACTGTTAATTATTCAATTATTGACAGTAATAGTGTAATTTCTGAAAACGCAAAAGTTGGAGAAGATAAAACAACTGCAAAGGGAATTGCGGTTATTGGTAGTGGACTTTGTGTTGAACCTAATGTGGTTATCGATTCAGAGGCAATGATAAATAGCGATGCTTTCGATGGCATCACAAGTATTGAGGAATAAGGGGGAATAAGATATGTCAACAGCTGGAATCATTTTTTCAAACATTCATGATAACAACATTCCTGAATTAACAAGAAACAGAACAATGGCATCCGTTCCATTTGGTTGTCGTTACAGACTTATTGACTTTGCCCTTTCAAATATGGTAAACTCCAATATTAATAACATTAGCGTTATTACTCACTACAACTATCAATCCTTAATGGACCATATCGGTTCCGGTAAGGACTGGGATTTGGCAAGAAGAAGTGGTGGTATTAAGATTCTTCCTCCTTTTATTACTGCATATGCAAACAATGTTAATCAGCTTTATACAACTCGTCTAGAGGCATTAAAGAGTGTTAACTATTCGATCAGCAAAATTACAGACGATTATGTCGTACTTTCTGACTGTGATGTTATTTGCAACATTGATCTTAATGATATGATTAAATATCACAAGGATAATGGTGCCGATCTTACCATGGCGGTAAAGAAGGTTAATTTAACCAAGTCACAAGCTAAAATCAATGTTTTAGTTGATTCAGATTCAGACGGCAAAATTACTGATGTTCAAGCGTATCCAACAAATTTTGAGGGTGAGGCAGATATTAATCTTAACATAATGGTTATGTCAAGACAATATCTACAAGAGGTGGTTGTTGATTCAATTGCTCATAACTATACAAGCTTGACAAAGGATATTATCCTTCGCGGACTTTCAAGAAAATCATATAGAGTATATAGATATGATGGTTATTTTGCTTGTATAACCTCCTCACAGGATTATTACACCTCAAGCATGGAGCTTATCAAGGACAAGAATGTTAGAAAACAACTATTTGGAGTTAAAGATAGACCTGTTTATACAAAGGTTAGAAACTCTGCACCAACATATTATAGCCCTGATGCAAAGGTGACAAATTCGCTTATTGCAGATGGTTGTGAGATTTTTGGTGAGGTTGAAAATTCAATTCTTTTCCGTGGTACCAAAATAGGCAAGGGAACAAAGGTTAAAAACTCAATTCTTTTACAAGATACATATACTGGAGAAAATGTTGTGCTTAACTGCGTAATCGCTGATAAGAACGTTGTTATAAGAGATAACAAGGTGCTTTCCGGTGATGAAACACTACCATTCTACCTTGCTAAAGGAAAAATGATTTAAGGAGAAAAAAATGAAAATACTATTTGTAGGCGCTGAGGCGGTTCCCTTTATTTCAACTGGTGGTCTCGGTGACGTTCTTGGCTCTTTACCTCAAGCAATTGCTGCTTGCGACAAGAATGCCGATGTAAGAGTTGTTCTTCCCTTATATCAAAAAATTAAGGAAAAATATGCGAGTGAGCTTGAATATGTTGGTAATACTACAGTTGGGCTCTCTTGGAGAAATCAATATTGTGGCATTTTTAAATGCGATATGGGCGGAGTAACTTATTATTTCATTGATAATGAGTATTACTTTAAAAGACCCTCTGTATACGGTGATTTTGACGATGCAGAGAGATTTGCATTCTTTGGCAAGGCAGTTCTTGACATAATGCCAATAATTGACTTCTATCCTGATATATTGCATACTAACGACTGGCAAAGTGCTACCTCTGTAATTTACTTAAAGAGAAAGTACTATATGAACCCATATTATTGCGATATTAAGACAATTTACACAATCCATAACATTGATTATCAAGGAATTTATTCTATGTCAATTTTGGGAGATGTGTTCGGCCTTGATTGCTTTGGCGATCGTAGTATTGTTGAATACAATGGCAACATCAATTTAACTAAGGGCGCCATTGTCTGCTCTGATATTGTTTCAACAGTAAGTCAAAAATATGCAAATGAAATTCAAACAGAGTTTTATTCAAGTGGCTTACACTATATTCTTCATCAATATAGTGATAAGCTTACAGGTATTGTTAATGGTATAGATATTAATTATTATAATCCAGCAAACGATTCTGTTATTGCAGAGAAATACAATTCTTCCAATATGAGCGGAAAGGCTGAATGTAAAAGACAATTACAAGAAATGTGCGGTCTTGAACAAAAAGCGAATGTACCGATTGTTTCAATGATTTCACGTCTTGCTTCTCACAAGGGCTTTGACCTTGTTAAGTTTATTTTGCCAGAAATGCTTGAGCTTGGTATTCAGTTTGTTCTTCTTGGTACAGGTGAATACGAGCTTGAGGAATATTTCAAGTCAATACAAGCAAGATATCCTAACAATGTTAAGGTATTCCTTGAGTTTAATAAGGATTTGTCGAAAAAGATATATGCAGGCTCTGATATATTCTTAATGCCATCAAAGAGCGAGCCATGTGGACTTTCTCAAATGATTTCTTCAATGTATGGCGCAGTTCCTGTTGTTCGTGAAACAGGTGGACTTTATGATACTATTAAGCCGTATAATATATACAATGGTGAGGGTAATGGCTTTACATTTGCAAACTATAACGCTCACGAAATGAAGGATGCAGTAGCAAGAGCAGTTGACCTTTATAAGGATAAGAAAAAATGGTCAGCACTTGTTAAAACAGCTATGGATACAGATTTTTCTTGGAGTGTATCCGCAAAAAAATATATTGATTTGTACAGAAATGTAGCAAATAAATAGCAAAATCTGTCCCGTAAGGTACTTGCGGGGCAGTTGTTGATAAAAATAGGCAAAAAATGTAAATAAATGTTGATTTTTATTTACATTAAGAGGAGATATACCAATGAATCAAATTTTTTCAAAAGAAACAGTTAAGGATGCGCTTTCCTTAAAGCTCTCAAGATACTTTGGAGTGAATCCAGAGGATGCAAATAAGGATCAAATATATAAGGCTACAATCCTTACTGTAAAAGATATTTTAACTCAAAAAAGATCTTCATTTAAGCATAAGGTGAAGAAGGAGAAGGCAAAGAAGATTTATTATCTTTGCATGGAATTTTTGATCGGTCGTTCGCTTAAAAACAATTTAAGAAATCTAGGAATTGCTGATTATTATGCTGAGGTTTTAAAGGATTACGGCTTTGATATTGATGAAATATATGAGATGGAGCCAGATCCAGGTCTTGGAAATGGTGGTCTTGGTCGTTTAGCGGCTTGCTTTATGGACTCTTTGACTTCATTAAACTATCCAGGTGACGGATTTTCCATCCTGTATGAATATGGTCTTTTTAAGCAAAAGATCATTGACGGTAACCAAGTAGAGTTGCCTGACACTTGGCTCCCAGGTGGTGAAGAATGGTTAGTTCCAAGAACAGATAAGAAGTTTTCTATTCGCTTTGGTGGACAAATCAAGGAAGAATGGGAAAATGATAAGCTAGTTGTTAAGTATGAGAATTATGAAGAGGTAGAGGCTGTTCCATATGATATGATGATTTCTGGCGCAGGAAATGCGGTAAACAGACTTCGTCTATGGAAGGCTCATGATATTACAAACTTCAATATGAGTCTTTTCTCACAAGGACAATATGTAAAGGCAATTCAACAAACAAGCAATGCTGAAGTAATTTCAAAGGTGCTTTATCCTTCTGATGAGCATACAGAGGGTAAGCTTTTGCGTCTTACACAGCAATATTTCTTGGTTTCTGCTTCACTTCAAAGCATAATTAGCGACCATATTGCTGCATACGGCTCAATGAACGAGTTTGCTGACAAGGTTGCTATTCACATCAATGATACTCACCCAGCGCTTTGCGTGCCTGAGCTTATGAGAATTTTGATGGATGTATATAATTATACTTGGGATAATGCTTGGTATACAGTAACTAAAACTATTTCTTATACTAACCATACAGTTATGCCAGAGGCTCTTGAATGCTGGAATGAGGACTTATTTAGCTTTAAGTTACCTAGAATCCATTCTATTGTTAAGGAAATTAACCGTCGCTTCTGTGCAGATTTATGGAACGCATACCCAGGAGATTGGGGCAAGATTTCAAGAATGGCTATTATTGGTCACTCACAAGTAAGAATGGCTAATTTGAGCGTTGTTGGCTCTCACACTGTTAATGGTGTATCTGCACTTCACTCTGACATCCTTAAAAAGACTGTTTTCCACGATTTTTATAAATATACACCACATAAATTTACTAATGTAACAAATGGTATTGCTCATAGAAGATGGCTTTGCTATTCAAATCCAGAGCTTTCCGATTTGATTGCTGATTGTATTGGTGATGGATATGTTACAAATCCTTGTGAGCTTGAAAACCTACTAAAGTATGTCGATGACAAGACTGTTATTAGCAAGCTTCATGAAATCAAGGAAAATAATAAGGTTAAGCTATCCAAATATGTATTCAATAAAACTGGTTACTCGCTTGATACATCATCTGTTTTTGATGTTCAGGTTAAGAGAATGCACGAATATAAGCGTCAGCTTTTGAACGCATTAAAGATTATCGCATACTATAACGATATCGAGGAGCATCCTGAAAGAGAGGTTACAAAGAAAACCTTTATTTTCGGTGGTAAAGCAGCTCCTGGTTACTATATGGCAAAGGATATCATTAAGCTTATTTGGAATCTTGGCGAGGATATCAGAAAGAATCCAAGAGTTAAGGATAAATTATCCGTTGTTTATCTTGAGGACTACAATGTAAGTACTGCAGAGGTTTTGATGCCTGCATCTGAAATCAGTGAGCAAATTTCTCTCGCTGGTAAAGAGGCAAGTGGTACTGGTTGTATGAAGTTTATGATGAATGGTGCTTTGACAATTGGTACACTTGATGGTGCTAACGTTGAGATGAAGGATGCTGTAGGCGATGAAAACATCTACATTTTCGGTCTTACTGCAAAAGAGGTTGATGAGCTTTGGGAAAAGGGCTATCGTTCAATTGATTTCTATAACAATAGTGTTAGAATTAAAAAGGCTATTGACCGCTTAAATAAGGGCTTTAACGGTGTTTCTTTTGCTAATATCGCGAACTATTTAATTGGTGGCTTGGGTGGAGTTGCAGACCCATATATGTGTCTTGCTGACTTTGACTCATACTATATCAAGGCAGAGGAAATATTTAAAGCATATAACAATAAAGATCAATGGGGTAAAATGTCACTTGTTAATATTGCTAAATCAGGCTTCTTTGCGGCTGACCGTAGCATAAAGGAGTATTCTGATAAAATTTGGCACTTAACAAGCGTAAAATAATTAATGAAATTTTATGAAAAAAAGTTTATTCAAAATAAAAATGTTTCGTCCTTTGGCGCTTTTTCACATGATAAAATAGTTGATTTTAATGTTCTTATTCCAAGAAGATGTGGTGCAACAGCTGTATCCATGCATCTTTTTGGAGAAGGACTTGAAAATCACAAATATATGAAATTTGACTTCCTTTGGACATCTATTCAAGGTGATAAAGACATATATACTTGTCAAATTGATATGTCAAAAATAGGCGTTGGCTTGTACTATTATAAGTATGAGATAGTGTCAAGCGAATCATTTTTCATTGGTGAAGGCTATAAGGTGAACGAATTAACAAAAATAGAGAATAATGACGGCTTGATTCAGTTAACTGTGTTTAAGGAAGAGAGCAATTGTGCAAAATGGATGCACGGTGGAATTATGTATCATATTTTTGTTGATAGATTTAATAAAAGTGGTAAGTGCAAGCCTAAAAAGAACGTCGTTATGAACGATGATTGGTATAATGGCGTGCCACAATTTGCCAATGTACCTGGTGGCTACGTTGAAAACAATATGTTTTTCGGTGGAGATTTGTATGGTATTATCGAAAAGCTTGATTATATTGAAAGCTTAGGTGTTACTTGCTTATATTTGAGCCCAATTTTTGATGCGTATTCTAACCACAAATATGACACAGGCGACTATATGTCTGTTGACTCAATGTTTGGTTCGGAAAAGGCTCTTGAGGAGCTTATAAAGGAAACCAAAAAGCGTGGTATGCACATCATTTTTGATGGCGTTTTTAACCACACAGGCTCAGATAGTATATACTTTAATAAAGAAGGAAACTATTCCTCGATTGGCGCATATCAGTCAAAGGAATCTCCATATTACAGCTGGTACAATTTTAGAAAATTCCCTGATGACTATGAATGCTGGTGGAATGTAAAAATACTACCTCGCGTTGATAGCAATAATCCCGATTATAAAAAATTCATATTAGGCGACGGTGGTGTTATCGAAAAATGGATGAAAAAGGGAATAGATGGCTTTAGGCTTGATGTTGCAGACGAATTAAGTGATGATTTCTTAAAAACTCTTAATAAAAAGCTTAAATCTGTTAATCCAGATGGTATAGTTTATGGAGAGGTTTGGGAGGATGCATCTAACAAAATAGCTTATGATAAAAGAAAAAAATATTTCCTTGGTAATGAGCTTGATTCTGTTATGAACTATCCATTTAGAGAAGCTATCATTGATTACATTAAGTATGGAAATTACGAGCGCTTTTATAGTATCTGTAAAATGCTTTCATCTCACTATCCTAAGCATAATGCAGATCTTCTTATGAATTTGCTTGGCACGCACGATACAGAGCGAATTTTGACAGTTTTAGGCACTGACAGAGTAGATGGATATACCAACGCAGAACTCTCTCAAAAAAAGATGTCAAACGCTGAATATAAAAAAGCCAAAGAACTTTTGATGTTAGCTTACGCAATAGTTGCAACAGTGCCTGGTGTTCCTTGTATTTATTATGGTGACGAGGTTGGTATGCAAGGCTATCGCGATCCATTCAACCGTTTGCCGTTCCCTTGGGGAAAGGAAGATACTGAAATTTTAGAATTTTATCAAAAAATAGGTAAAATTAGAAGGCACGAACGTGTTTTTAAGGGTGGACTATTCAAGCTAATTGAATGTGATTCTAATATACTTGCGTTTGCGAGATATAATGATGAAGAATTTACAGTAACACTTGTAAACAGAAGCACAGAAAAATACGCCTTTGAATCAAATATCCCACTAAAGAGCTGTGAAACCAATCGCAAGATTAATGTTTTAAAGCCTTTAAGCGCCTATATTTTAAAAGGAAAAGGCGACATTGAGGACTTGGAGCTAGATTTTTATAAAGACATAAAAAAGGGCGAATAATTCGTCCTTTTTGTATTTTTAAAAAAATTGCTAATTTATATAGAAAATAATTATAAAAAATTATAGACTTTTTAATTTCTGCGTGTTATAATAATTTAAATATAAATTTTGAGGTATAATATGGATTATAATTATCTTGCAGAGTTACTTTTTCCTAACATTACTGAAAGTCCTTCGGATGTAGAGGCAAAATACCCACCACGTAGTTTGCCTGAGGGCGCAAAGGTAACAAGATTTGCACCAAGCCCAACAGGCTTTGTACATTTTGGCGGACTCTTTCCATCAACAGTTGGAGAAAGATTAGCTCACCAATCTGGTGGAGTATTTTATCTTAGAATAGAGGACACCGATGCTAAGCGCGAGGTAGAAGGCGCTGCCGAGGGACTTATTAAAACACTTGCTAAATATGGAATTAATTTTGACGAGGGTGCTATTCTTGACGAGAATGGTGAAATCAGCGACAAAGGCGCTTATGGTCCTTATAAGCAAAGCCTTCGTGGACCTATTTATCAAGTTTATGCTAAACAGCTAGTTCGTGAAGGAAAGGCTTATCCTTGCTTTACAACTGAAGAGGAGCTTGATGAGCTTCAAGCTGTTAACAAAAAAGAAGAAATAAAAAACACTGATTGGCTTGTTCAGGCTGAAGCAAAGCGTGCAGCAATGTTAGCGGGTCGTAACTTTACTATAAAAGAGGTAGAGGAACACTTAAAGGCAGGACATCCTTTTGTTTTAAGAATTCTTGCAAACGGTGACCCTGAAAGAAAAATTAAGTTTACTGATCTTGTAAAGGGCGCTCTTGAAATACCTGAAAATGACGAGGACTTTGTGCTTTTAAAGTCTGATGGAATTCCAACATATCACTTTGCACACGCAGTTGATGACCATTTAATGGGCACAACTCATGTTATTCGTGGCGAGGAATGGTTACCAAGCCTTGCGAAGCACATTCAGCTATTTTCTTATCTCAGCTTTAAGCTTCCAAAATATATGCATATTGCACAAATTATGCGTATTGACGAAAATGGCAACAAGAAAAAGCTTTCTAAGCGTGATATGGGCGCGAATATGGATGATTATACATCTATGGGCTACTGTCCAGAGGCTGTTTGTGAGTATATTATGACACTCCTTAACTCAAACTATGAGGAGTGGCATATGCAAAACGCGGACAAGCCATATACAAGCTTCCCATTCAATATTAAGAAAATGTCAATCTCTGGCTGTCTTTTCGATTTTGCAAAGCTAAACGACGTTTCAAAGAACGTTATTTCAAGAATGACAGCAGAAGAGGTTTATAACCTTTCAAGCGAGTGGGCAAAGGAGTTCGACCCTGAACTATACGCAGAAATGTCAGCTAATTATGAATATACAAAGGCGATTTTTGCAATCGGCAGAGGCGGAAAGAAGCCAAGAAAAGACCTTTCAGTTTGGAAGGACGTAAGAGACTATGTTGATTTATTCTTTGATAATCTCTTTGAAATTAAGGATTCTTACCCTGAAAACTTTACAAAAGCAGATATAAAGCTCACACTTGAGGAATTTGCAAAAACCTTCAATATAAATGACGATACAAATACTTGGTTTGAAAAAATCAAGGATATTGCTGATATGCTCGGATTTGCTTCTGATATGAAGGCTTATAAGCAAAATCCAGAGGCTTACAAGGGCAACGTATCCGATATTAGTATGTTTATTCGTCTTGCTGTAACAGGTAAGCTAAATTCCCCTGATATGTATAGTGTAATGCAGATTTTGGGATACGATAGAGTTATAAATCGTGTAAATGAAATGATAAAGGTGTTATAACAATGGAAGAAATGAATTCAAATTTTATACATGATATAATCGATGAAGATTTAGCAAATGGCTTCTCAAGGAAAATTCATACTCGTTTTCCTCCTGAGCCTAATGGCTATCTTCATATTGGTAGTGCTAAGGCCATTTGGATTAACTCTCAAACCGCTAAAAAGTACGGTGGCGAGTTCAATTTAAGATATGACGATACCAACCCATCTAAAGAAGATACAGAGTACGTTGAAAGCATTCTTGAGGACTTAACATGGCTTGGCGCTACACCTACTGGTGGTATTTACTACGGCTCTGACTATTTTGACAAGTGCTATGAGTATGCAGTAAAGCTAATTAAGGACGGCAAGGCATACGTTTGTGACCTTTCTGCTGATGAAATGAAGGAGTATAGAGGTACACTTACCGAGCCTGGAAAAAACAGCCCATATAGAGATAGAAGCATTGAGGAAAACCTTGATTTGTTCGAAAGAATGAAGAACGGAGAATTCCCAGATGGCGCAAAGACCTTAAGAGCTAAAATTGATATGGCTTCTCCTAATATCAATATGAGAGACCCTGCAATTTATAGAATTTTAAGAGCACATCACCATCGTCAAGGCGATAAATGGTGCATTTATCCACTTTACGACTATGCTCATCCAATCCAAGACGCAATTGAGGGAATTACTCACTCGCTTTGCTCACTTGAGTTTGAAAACCATCGTCCACTTTATGAGTGGGTGGTTGACAATATCGGCTTTGAAAATAAGCCAAAGCAAAGAGAATTTGCGCGTCTCAACGTTACTTACACAGTAATGAGTAAAAGATATTTAAGATACCTTGTTGAAAACAATATGGTTGACGGATGGGACGATCCAAGAATGCCAACCCTTTGCGGACTTCGTAGACGTGGCTATACACCAGCATCAATTATCGACTTTGTTAGCCGTGCAGGCGTTGCAAAGGCTTATAGTATCGTTGATATTGAGCTTTTAGAGCACTGTATAAGAGAAGAGCTTAATATGACTGCGCAAAGAAGAATTTGTGTGTCTAACCCAATCAAGCTTGTTATTACTAACTACGATGAAAACAAGGTTGAATATTTTCCAGTTTCAAATAATCCTAACGACCCGGATTCAGGAACAAGAAACCTTGCATTTGCTCGTGAAATTTATATTGATAAGAGCGACTTTGAGGAGGTTCCACCACCAAAGTTCTTCCGTCTCAAGCCAGACGGCGAGGTTCGTTTGATGGGCGCTTACATTGTTAAATGTAATGAGATAGTTAAGGACGAAAACGGAGAAATTGTTGAAATCAGATGTACCGCCGACCTTGAAACTGGTAACGGTATGCCGGCTGATGGACGTAAGATTAAGGGCACAATTCACTGGTTAAGCAGCGAAAATGCTCAAAAGACAACTCTTATGTTATACGATAAGCTCTTCACAATTGATAATCTTGGCGATATGCCTGAGGGCAAAACCTATAACGATTACTTGAACCCAGAATCGCTCCAAAAGGTTGAAAACGCACTTGTTGAAAAGTGCCTTGACGATGCTGAACCTGGCGAAAAGTTCCAATTTGTAAGAAACGGCTACTATTGCAAGGACACCAAATATCCTAACACCTATAACCGTATAGTTGGACTTAAAGATAGTTATCCTAAAAAATAATTTAAAGCACACGTATTTTACGTGTGCTTTAAATTTTTCTAATTGACTAAATAGTAAATATATGGTACAATAAATACGAAATATATATCTTTAGGGAGAAAAAATATGTTAAGACAAGAAAAAATGGATTTTGCAAGAGGGGCAGCGGCTGATGGTATTGTTCTTTTAAAGAATGAAAATGGTGCGTTACCTATTGCAAAGGATAAAGAAATTGCTTTGTTTGGACTTTGTTCGTATAGATGCTTCCGTCTAGGCTGGGGCTCGGGAGATATGATGGCACAGACAATTTCTCAAATAAACGAAGGATTAAAGGATGCAGGCTACTCACTTAATGCAGAGGTTGAGTCTGCTTGCTTAAATTATGTTAAGGAATTGCCTGACCAAAGATTAATGAACAGAAGCTGGGATGAATGGACTTGGAGACAGGACGAAATTAAGCTTGATGATACTATAATTGGAGCATCAGCTAAAAAGTCTGATGTTGCTGTTATTACTCTTGGCAGAAACAGTGGAGAAGCCTTTGACTTAAAGGATGAAGAGGGCTATTTTAGACTCCACGCAGATGAAATTAATCTTATAAAAACCGTTTCAAAGAACTTTAAGCAAACAATCTTGCTTCTTAACACCTGTGGACCTCTTGATTTAAGAGCAATTGACGACTGTAATATTGATGCAATAGTTGATGTTTCCTTGGGTGGCGAGATGTTTGGTCTTGCTGTTGCTGACGTTGTCAGCGGCAAGGTTACTCCAAACGGAAAGCTTACAACCACTTGGGCATATAAATACGAGGATTACCCAACAAAAGAAGGAATAACAACTAAGGAAGTGCCTTATAAAGAGGGCATTTATGTTGGTTATCGTTATTTTGACACCTTTGGTATCACCCCTAGATACCCATTTGGTTATGGTCTATCATATACCGAGTTTGCTAGCGAAGTTCTCGACGTAGAAATTGATGGTCAAATTATCGATTTAACAGTTAAGGTAACAAACGTTGGTAAATGCAGTGGTAGAGAGATAATCCAGTGCTATCTTTCAAGCCCAGAGGTTAAGCTTGAAAAAGCTTACCAAGAGCTTTGCACATATGCAAAAACAGATACATTAGCTCCTAACGAGAGCTGTGAGCTACTTTTGTCATTTGACCTAACCGAAATGGCTTCATATGACGAGGAAAGAGCAAGCTTTATCCTTGAAGCAGGAAAATACTACGTTAGAGTTGGTAACTCCTCAAGAAACACTAAAATTGTTTGTTCTATTATTGTTTCAAAAGAGGTTATTTGCGACGTTGTTACAAATAGATGCACAAAGAAAACGGATTTCAAGGAGCTTTCAAATAAAGGTGCTACTCCTTATACATATGATGGCGAAGAAACTGAAAAATCAAGTGCAAAAGTACTTGAATTTGACTGTGATTCAGTTGAAACTGTTACACACAATGTAATTGAAAATAACCCACCAAAGCTTTTAGAGAAAAAGAATGATGAGCACTACACATTAAAGGATGTTATAGCTGGAAAAGCAACTGTTGAAGATATTGTTGCAGAATTTTCTGACGCGGAGCTTGCTGACATATTAAATGGAGTTATTTACGAGGGCACAAACGCAAATGCTAACGTTGGTAGCATGGCTATTAAGGTACGTGGTGCGGCAGGAGAGATGTGGTCAAGCGAAAAATATGCAATTCCTGTAAACGCTTGTGCTGATGGCCCTGCAGGCGTTCGTCTTGCTATATTCACAACACCAATTGACACAGATACAGATCTCTCCCGTGAGGTTGTTGCATATCCTTCTGGAACTTGTATGGCTAACTCTTGGGATTTAGAAAGTGCAAGAAGATTTGGTGAATGTGTTCGTGATGACCTTGAAATTTCCGACATTGAGGGATGGCTCGCTCCTGGTATTAATATTCACAGAAACCCACTCAATGGTAGAAACTTTGAATATCTATCAGAGGATCCAATTATTTCAGGCAAGATAGGTGCATATATAACTATCGGCGTTCAATATGACGACAATGCTGAGTCAACTGGCAAATACACAACAGTTAAGCACTTTGCTTGTAACAATATCGAATATGAGCGCGGCGTTTCTGATTCACAGGTTTCAGAACGTGCACTACGTGAAATTTATCTAAAGGGCTTCAAAATTGCAGTTGAAGAGGGCAGACCCCACGCAATTATGACCGCTTATAATAAAATAAATGGTACATTTGCATCAACAAATTACGACCTTTTGATGGGTATTTTAAGAGGTGAATGGGATTACGAGGGCATTGTTATGACCGACTGGAACCCTTGTGCTAACCCACAAGAACACGTACATGCTTGTAATGACCTTATTATGCCTGGTCGCTTTAGAAAAGAGATTATTGAGGGTCTTGAAAATGGAAATGTTAAAAAAGAGGATGCACAGCTTTGTGCCGTTCGTCTCCTTAAGCACATTTTAAAGACAAATTATAAGCAAAATATCTAGTATTTTTAGTATCCCGTCGCATATTTTTTGCGACGGGATATATATTTGTAGAAAAATTTTCAAAAAATTCAAAATTTATATTGACAAACGAGAAAAAGTATGATACTATAATTAAGCAAAAGGAAGCAGAACACTCCGTTCTCACCCAAGGACACACGGTGCTTGTGGTTAATAATTTACTACTTTAAGTGGTTTTTTGTTGTGCGGAGATTAGTGTTTCTTTCGCACATTTTTTAATTTTTTTGCATACCATGCTTTTGGTAAATTGGAGGTGCTTAATTATTAGCAACGCAAAAGAAATGACTATCAATGAGGATATTCGATTTAAGGAAGTTAGAGTTGTAGCCGATAATGGCGAGCAGCTTGGAGTTATGTCCTCGGATGCAGCTTTAGAGAAGGCTTATGCACAAGGACTTGACCTTGTTCTTATCGCTCCTGGTGCTACACCACCTGTTTGTCGTATAATGGATTACGGTAAATTCCGTTATGATCGCGACAAAAGAGAAAAGGAAGCGAGAAAAAAACAACAGACTGTTGATGTTAAAGAGGTTCAGCTTTCTTGCAGAATTGACACTCACGATTTTAATACAAAAGCAAACAATGCAATCCGTTTCTTAAAGAACGGAGATAAAGTTAGAGTTGTTCTCTCATTTAAAGGTAGAGAAATGGCTCATACCGAGGTAGGCGTTGAAATTATTCAAAAGTTCCTTGAGCTTTGCGCTGAATACGGTAGTGCAGACAAGGCACCATCACTTGATGGTAGAAGAATGTCTGTTACAATTTCACCTGTAAAAAAATAAGATAATATACTTATCACGAAAGGAAACGAATATCATGGGAAAAATTAAAACACATAAGGCATCCGCGAAAAGATTTTCTTTAACAGGAACAGGAAAAGTAAAGATGTTTCATTCACAACATCGTCACAATCTTGGTTTAAAGAC
The DNA here is from genome assembly GCA_017472695.1 of Clostridia bacterium. Classification (GTDB taxonomy): domain Bacteria; phylum Bacillota; class Clostridia; order Oscillospirales; family CAG-272; genus RGIG2000. Next base: position 53,612 of record JAFUOQ010000013.1, read on the forward strand.
CGCAAAGCGTAAGAGAAATCTTCGTTCTGGCTCATACTTGAGTGAGAGCATGGCTCCAACAATCAAGAAGCTTATCAACAAATAATTTGAATGAAACGTTAATACAAGGAGGATTTTTAAGATGGCAAGAGTTAAAGGTGCTATGATGGCACGTAAAAGAAGAAATAAAGTATTAAAGATGGCTAAGGGATATTGGGGTGCAAAGAGCAAGCACTTCAAGATGGCGAAGCAAGCTGTTATGAAGAGTGGCAACTATGCGTTCGCAGGCCGTAAGATGAAGAAGAGAGATTTCCGTTCTCTTTGGATTACAAGAATTTCTGCACAAGCTAAGGTTAATGGCATGAACTATTCTACATTTATGCATGGTTTAAAGCTTGCTGGCATCGACCTTAACAGAAAGATGCTTGCAGAGCTTGCAGTTTCTGATAAGGAAGCATTTGCAGCACTTGTTGAAAAGGCAAAGGCAGCACTTTAATTTAAATAAAACTCGGCAATAGCCGAGTTTTTTGCATTTTGTAAAAATAATCGGAGAATTATCTATGTTTGAAGAAATTTTTGGTGTAGAGACAATAACCAGTAAAACAAATTCGACAATTGTAAAAATTGCAAAATTATCAAACAAAAAGTATAGAAACGAAGAGAAATTATTCGTTTGTGATGGCAAAAAGCTTCTTATTGAAGCGATAAATTTCGGTGCGGAAATTAAATATATAATTATAAAAAATGATATTATTTTAGATGATGAATTGATTGAAACGATAAAAAAATATAAAAAAAATGGAACTATAGTTTTGTGCGTAAGCAGTCAGGTTTTTGCTAAGTTAACCGAGGAAAGTGCACCGCAGGGCATAATTACGGTTTGTAAATTTCTCGAAAAGCAACGACGTTTGGCAATTGTAGAAAATGCGAATTTTGAAGAAAAAATTATGATGTTTGAATCAATTAGAGATCCGGGAAACATTGGTACAATTATTAGAAATGCCGCCGCTTTTGGTATTGATAGATTGATATTTTCTTCTGACTGTGCAGATATATATTCAACAAAGGTTATTCGTGCCGCAATGGGAGCTATTTTTAAGGTAAAAATTGACATCGTTGATGATTTTAAGGGCTCACTTTTAACATTGAAAAAGAATGGAAAACGAATTTTGAGTGCAACATTAGGGAAAAAATCGCTAATATTGGGTAAAGATGAATTATTGACCAATGACGTTGTTATCATTGGAAACGAAGGGCATGGAATTTCTGAAGAAATAGTAAAAGAATCAGACCAAACAATATTGATTCCTATGTGCGAAAATACAGAATCATTGAATGCCGCTATTGCTACCTCTATATTTATGTGGGAGTATAATAAATAATATTTAATATAATATTATAAAATTTTATTGACAAGCAAAAAACAAAATGCTATTATATTATAGAGTAATCTTAACTTGCGAGGTATCTTATGAAAAACAAGCTTATATGGATGTGGTTGTCATTACATTTTGGTGCAGGCTCACGCATATACCATAAATTATATGCACATTTTGGTTCACTAGAGGCTATTTATGATTCTGACGACGCTGATGTTGCTATGATTGATTGGCTTGATTTGTCGAGAAAGAAAAAGCTGCTTGATAAAAGCTTAAGCCATGCTGAAGAGGTAATTGAGTGGTGCTATGAGCATGATGTTGAAATAATTACTCCAAGTGATAAAAATTATCCAGAGTTTTTGAGACTTATAGATGATTATCCTGCGGTTTTATATTGCAAGGGTAGATTGCCAGATTTTAAAAACGAATTATGCATTTCTGTTGTAGGCACAAGAAAAATGACAGTTTATGGACAGAAAAATGCATATGAGCTTGGCTTTGGTCTTGCAAAGGGTGGTGCAACTGTAATAAGTGGTATGGCTCTTGGCATAGATTGTACTGCACAAAAGGGCGCACTTTATGCTGGTGGTTCTTCTGTTGCGGTGTTAGGTTCTGGCATTGACGTCTGCTATCCTCGTGAAAATCGTGCATTAATGGATAAAATTATTAATGTCGGTGCGGTTATTACTGAATATCCACCACATACACCACCAAATGGTACAAATTTCCCTGTGAGAAATAGGATTATCAGCGCCTTGTCTCCAGCAACTGTAGTTGTCGAGGCTGATAAAAATAGCGGGGCATTAATTACTGCAAATAAAGCACTTGCGCAAGGAAGAATGCTTTTTGCATATCCTGGTCCTGTGAGAAATTTCTCAACAGAAGGAACAAATCAATTGTTGAGGGAAGGGGCAAGAGTTGCAACATGTGCCATTGACATATTGGAGCAATTTTTAGATAGATATTCAAACCTTAATTTGTCGGCATCAAAGGAAAAGCCTGTATTTGCAAAAACAGTTAAGGTTGCTGCAAGCTTTAATGATGACAGCTTTTACGGTAGTAAAGAAAAGGTTAAAGCCCCTGTATCAAAGGTTATAACTAAAGAAGAAATAGTTAGGTTTGATAGAACCAAGCTTTCACCAGATGAACAGGCGGTTTACGATGCGATGGTATTTGACAAACCAAACGCATATGATACATTAGCAAACATCGGATTTGACGCATCAAAATTGGCATCTATACTTATGATGCTTGAAATTTCCGGAGCAGTAGAGAGCACACCGGGCGGATACTACATAAAGAAGTAACAGGAAAGGAACACATATGGCAAATAATCTTGTAATACTTGAATCACCCGGTAAAATAGGTGCGGTAAAGAGTTATTTGGGATCAAATTATAAAGTAATAGCGTCTGTAGGACATGTAAGAGACTTACCTAAATCAACTTTAGGTATTGATACTGAAAATGGTTTCGAGCCTCATTATATCAATATTAGAGGAAAGGGCGACCTAATAAAAGAACTTAAAAAAGAAGCCAAAAATGCTGATAAGATATTCTTTGCAACAGACCCTGATAGAGAAGGAGAAGCAATTTCTTGGCATTTGGCAGCTATTATCGGCGAAGATGCTAAAAAAGCTAAAAGAATATCATTTAACGAAATTACAAAATCGGCAGTAAAGGAAGCAATTAAGCATCCAAGAAATATTGATATTAATTTAGTTAATTCCCAACAAGCAAGAAGAATTCTTGATAGAATTGTCGGTTATCAAATTAGTCCATTTTTATGGAAAACCATCAAAAGCGGACTTTCAGCCGGTAGAGTTCAATCGGTAGCTACAAAAATAATTGTAGAACGAGAGAAAGAAATAAAAAAATTTGTTCCTAGCGAGTATTGGACCATAACAGCAAATTTAAAAACAGCAAAAAATAGAAATGTTGCAACACATTTTTATGGTAAAAAGGGCAAAAAGCTTAAATTGTCCGATAAAAAGCAAGTAGATAAGATTCTAGGTGAGATTAATGGTGAAGATTTTACTGTGTTTGATGTTAAGCGCACCTCAAAGCCACGTGCCCCCCAACCACCTTTTATCACTTCTACATTGCAACAAGAAGCATCTAAAAAGTATAACTTCCAATCTCAAAAAACGATGAAAATCGCTCAAGAGCTATACGAGGGTATTAATTTAGGTGTAGAAAATGGTGGGGCACAAGGCTTGATTACCTATATGCGTACTGACTCTTTAAGAATTTCGCAAGAGGCTCAAGCATATGCCAAGGATTATATTATCGAAAAGTTTGGCGATAAATATTATCCAACCACAGCGAGAGTTTTTAAGTCAAAAAATAATGCACAGGATGCGCACGAGGCGATTAGACCATCAAAGGTTGCACTTGAGCCTAATAAAATAAAGAAATATCTCTCAAATGATCAATATAAGCTGTACAAATTAATTTGGGAACGCTTTTTGGCAAGCCAAATGGCATCGGCTCAAATTGATACAGTTGTTGTTGACCTTGAGAATAATGGATATATTTTTAGATCCGTTGGAAATACTGTTGCTTTTGCAGGCTATATCGCTATTTATGGTGATGTTGAAAATGGTGACAATGCCGATGTTGAAAGCGGAATTTTTGAAAAGAACAAGCTTCCAAACCTTACAAAAGATGAAAAGCTTACTTGTAAAAGTATTGATCCAGCGCAACACTTTACAGAGCCACCATTGAGATATGACGAAGCATCTCTTATAAAATTCCTTGAAGAAAAGGGAATCGGGCGTCCAAGCACATATACTCCTATTATTACTGTTATTATTTCCAGAGGATATGTTGCTAGAGAAGGTAGATATCTGAAGCCTACACCACTTGGTGAGGTTATTACAAAGGTTATGAATGAGCATTTTCCTGACATAGTTGACTATCAATTTACAGCTAATATGGAAAACAACCTTGACATTATTGAAAATGGTAATGTTACAATGGAGGATGTTTTAGGCGATTTTTATAAGAATTTCAAGGTCTCATTAGAAAAGGCAAATCAGCTTCTAGGAGATAAGGAAATAGCGGTTCCTGTTGAAGAGACGGACATAATCTGTGAGCTTTGTGGAAGCAAAATGGTTATTAAAAACGGTAGATTTGGTAAGTTTGCAGCTTGTCCAAATTATCCAGCCTGCAAAAACACTAAAACTTTAACAGAGGACGGAAAGGACACTGTATCCAAGCCTGAAATTAAGGTTGATTTTAAATGTGATATTTGTGGCGCTGATATGGTTGTAAGGCAGGGCAAATTTGGTGATTTTTACGCTTGTTCTAATTATCCAAAGTGTAAAAATACCAAGGCAAAGGATACAAAGCTTGATTTGGATTGTCCTTTATGTGGTGCAGAAATTGTTACCAAATTTACGAAGAGCAAAAAGCAATTTTACAGTTGCTCTGCATTCCCTAAATGCAAATTTTCGACATGGGATATCCCAACTGCGGAAAAGTGTCCTGTTTGCTCTGGAATGATGATAAAGAAAAAGAATAAAGAGTATTCATATTGTGCAAATGAAAAATGTGGATACAAAACAGAAGAAAAGTGATATGAGTGAAATTAAACACATAAATGTTATTGGGGCTGGTCTGGCAGGTTGTGAGGCGGCATATCAAGCCGCACAAAGAGGAGTAAAGGTTAATCTTTATGAGATGAAGCCAACCAAATTTACTCCTGCTCACCATAACAAGAACTTTGCAGAGCTCGTTTGCTCAAACTCCTTGCGTTCTGATGAGCTTTCAAATGCTATTGGCGTTTTGAAAGCGGAGTTGAGAGAAATGGATTCTCTTATTATGAAAGCGGCAGACAATAATAGAGTTGCTGCTGGTTCAGCTCTTGCAGTTGATAGAGAATTATTTTCAAGCTACGTAACTGAAAAAATTAAAAGTCATCCAAACATTACTGTTATTGAGAAGGAAATTGATGAAATTAATCCTAATGAGATTACAGTAATCGCTACTGGTCCTTTGACCTCTGATAAAATGGCAAAATATATGCGCGATGAGCTTAATTTGACAGGATTACATTTTTTTGATGCTGCCGCTCCAATTGTTGATTTTGATTCAATTGATATGTCAAAAGCATTCTTTGCATCAAGATACAATAAGGGAGATGCTGACTATATAAATTGCCCAATGAATGAGGCGGAATATAGAGATTTTTATGATGCTTTAGTTTCTGCAAAAGAGGCAGAGCTTCACGATTTCGATAGCGAGTCTCAAAAGCTCACTGTTTTTGAGGGCTGTATGCCCATTGAGGTTATGGCAAGGCGTGGCTTTGAAACCTTGCTATTTGGTCCTATGAAGCCTGTTGGAATTGAAAATCCAGTTACCAAGGAAACTTATTTTGCAGTAGTTCAATTGCGTAAGGAAAACGAAACTGGAACAATGTATAATCTTGTAGGTTTTCAGACGCACCTTACATTTGGCGAACAAAAAAGAGTGTTTTCAAAAATACCTGGCTTAGAGAACGCGAGCTTCTTAAGATATGGTGTAATGCATAGAAACACTTATATTGACTCGCCTAAATATTTAACCAATTTTTATTCCTTAAAATCTAACCCTAATATTTTCTTTGCTGGTCAAATGACGGGAGTAGAGGGATATATTGAATCAGCATCTTCAGGCTTTGTAGCAGGAATTAACGCAGCCAAGCTTGCAAAGGGCGAGGAGCTTATAGATTTTACAAGCGAAACCGTTATTGGCGCTTTATCACATTTTGTAGAAAATGGTGGCTATTCTGGAAATTTTCAGCCGATGAATGCTAATTTTGGCATAGTTGCTCCTTTAGGCTACAAGGTGAAGGGCGGCAAAAAAGCGAGAAACGAAGAAATCGCAAAAAGAGCAATACTAAAAATAAAGTCTTTAAAAAGCGAGATTTAAAAATGAAGATAGCTATTGATGCAATGGGCGGAGATAACGCACCTTTAGAAATTGTTAAGGGTGTTGTTACTGCTGCTAACGAAAATTCAGAGATTGAAATTAATTTAATTGGTGATCAAAAAGCAATACTTGACTCTCTTTCAACTATTGGAAAAATATTACCTGATAATATAAAAATTATTCATACTGATGAAGTGATCACTATGGATGATAACCCTATGGTCGTTATGAAGGAAAAATGCAATAGCTCCATGGCCAAGGGCTTACAAATGCTTAAAGATGAAGAAGTAGATGCCTTTTTAAGCGCGGGAAATACCGGTGCGTTGCATGTTGGCTCTACATTGATGATTAGAAAAATCAAAGGTATAAGAAGAAGCGCTATTGCAACTGTTTTGCCATTTCATAAACCAATTCTTATGCTTGATTCCGGTGCTAATCCAGAGGTAACTGAGGATGTTTTACTTCAATGGGCTATAATCGGTTCTGCATATTCAAACTTAATGTTCAATGTTGAAAAGCCAAGAGTGGGACTTTTAAATAATGGCACTGAGGAGAGAAAGGGCACTCCTGTTCATCAAGCGGCATATCAATTACTTAAAGAGAATGATAAGATTAATTTTATAGGTAATATTGAATCAAAGCAACTGACTAGCTGTCCTTGTGACGTGTTGGTTACTGATGGCTTCACAGGAAACATTACTTTGAAGCTTATCGAGGGCTTGGGTATGTTTATGTTCTCATCTTTAAAGGACATGTTTACCGCTAATTTAATAACAAAAGCAGCTTTTATTTGTATGAAAAAGCAATTGAAACAATTTAAGATGATGTTTGACGCATCAGAATATGGAGGGGCACCATTGCTTGGACTTAACAAGCCTGTTATAAAGGCACATGGTAGCTCTAAGGAAAAGGATATTAAAAACGCAGTTAAACAAGCAGCGAGATACTGTGAATTAAATGTAGTTGATAAAATGTCTGCACAACTATAAAAGGAGAAAATAAAATGAGTAATTTTCCATTGCCAATAGAAATGCTTGAAAAATCTATTGGATATGAATTTAAAAACAAAAATTTAATAAAAATGGCTCTTACTCATTCCTCTTATGCGTATGAGCAAAAATCACACAAAATCAACTGTGAATGTAACGAGCGTCTAGAATTTTTGGGCGACAGTGTACTTTCACTTGTTGTTAGTGAATATTTATTTGAAAAGTTTTCCCAAAAAGCCGAGGGAGAATTGACAAAAACAAGAGCATCACTTGTTTGTACACGCTCTTTATCAAGCTTTGCTAACAAGATTCAGCTTGGAAGCTATTTGTATTTGGGCAAAGGTGAAGAAGCAACCGGTAGAACCAACGTAAAAATTCTTGAAAACGCATTTGAAGCGTTACTTGCTGCAATTTATATTGATTCTAGTAGTAAAGATGTGGTTTCAAAGTTTTTAATACCAATTGTTGAAGCCGAAATTAAAGCTGCTGGCACTGATGCAATTTATGATTATAAAACAACGCTACAACAGTTTATTCAAGCTCTTGGTAATGATAGAATTCAATACGCTTGTGTAAACGAGGAAGGCCCTGACCACGATAAGACCTTTGAGGTTGAGGTTAAAATCAACTCAAATGTAGTTGGTAGAGGTAAGGGAAAAACCAAACGCGAGGCGGAGCAATCTGCCGCTAAAGAAGCACTTGCGCTTTTTGATGTTAAATGAGACATATAAATATTCCTATATTTATTCCTCATTTGGGTTGTCCTAATCAATGCATATTTTGTAATCAAAAACATATATCTGGAACTGTTCAATTTGATGAGAACAATGTTGATAACATTATCAATGATGTTTTATCAACTATTGATGCTGATGATGAATGTGAAATAGCATTTTTTGGTGGCTCTTTTACTGGTATTAATAGAGATTTAATGGTTAGATTGCTTGATAAGGCTCAGGGCTATGTAAATAGAGGACAAGTTGTTGGTATTAGAATGTCAACACGACCAGACTACATAAACAGCGAAATTATTGATATATTAAAGCGATATACGATTTCATGTGTCGAGCTTGGTATTCAATCAATGAATGACAATGTCTTAAAGTACTTAAAAAGAGGCCATACATCGATTGATACAATTAATGCAGCCAAGCTATTAAAAGGGTCGGGATTTGACTTTGTAGGTCAAATGATGATCGGCTTGCCAAGTGCTACTCTAGAGGACGAGCTTGTCACAGCGAGTGCAATTTGTCGGCTTGGTGCAGTTGGTTCAAGAATCTATCCGACACTTGTCTTTAAAGGCACAGAGCTTGAAAATTTGACTAATCGTCATGAGTACTCACCACTTTCAATTAGCGAAGCGGTAGAAAGATCTGCAAAGGTATTAGAGATTTTTATTAAAAACGATGTTCAATGTATAAGAATTGGACTTTGTGAGAGTGAAAATTTACACTCTGAATCATCATTTATTGCAGGTCCTAATAGTCCGTCTATCGGTGAAATGGTTAAAAGCCAAGTTTATTTAAATCTAATTACAGAGAAAATTCAAGATTTAAAAGAAACGTTTGGAGAAACATTGTTTATTCAATGTCCAAAGGGCGCAACTTCTCAAATTATTGGCAATAAAAGACGAAATATTGACGAATTGAAAATACAATTCGGATTTAAATACATAAAAGTTAAGGAAAATGCAGATTTAATGCAATATCAAATTATTTTAAGGGAAAAGGAGGAATAAAGATGCGTTTAAAATCACTTGAACTACAAGGCTTTAAATCATTCCCAGATAAAACTACCTTGTATTTTGATGATGGCGCTACTGTAATTGTAGGGCCTAATGGTAGTGGTAAATCAAATATTACTGACGCTATGAGATGGGTTCTAGGTGAGCTTTCATCAAAAAACATTCGTGGTTCAAAAATGGAAGACGTTATCTTTATAGGTACCGAGGTTAGAAAGCCTATGAGCTATGCCGAGGTTTCTGTTACCTTTGACAATTCCTCCGAGGAAGGACGTTTAAATAGTCCATATGATACCATTACTGTAACCAGACGTTATTATCGTGCTGGTGAAAGTGAATATTTAATTAACAAAAGCCCTGTAAGACTTCGTGATATTTACGAGCTCTTTATGAATACTGGTGTTGGTCGTGAGGGTTATTCCATTATCGGACAGGGTAGAATAGCTGAAATTATATCTAAAAAGAGCGAGGATAGAAGAAATATCTTTGAAGAAGCTGCTGGAATTGCAAAATTTAGATATAAAAAAGAAGAGGCTGAAAGAAAGTTAAAGCAAACTCAAGAAAACATGGATAGAGTTTTTGATATTTTCAATGAGCTTGCTATGCGTGTCGGTCCTCTTGAAAAGGAAGCCGAAAAGGCAAAGAAATTCAACGAGCTATATGAGAGGAAAAAGGTTGCCGATGTATCCTTGTGGATTTATGATTCACAAAATACAAAGGATGAGATTTCAAAGCTTAACAAAAGCTATAAGCTTTCAGCTCACGAGCTTGAAATGACTGATAACTCAATTAAGCAGATTGAAACTCAAGAGGCAGCTCTCGATACAAAGCTTTTTGAAACTCGTAGAGATAAGGAAAAGGTTTATACAGAAATTAAGAGCTGTAATGCTACATTATCTACTTTAAATTCCGATTTAAAGGTTATGGAAAACAATGTGGAGCATGCAAAGGTCTTTTCCAACACTCAAATTGAAGAACTTGAGCGCGTAAACGCAAAGAAGGCTCTTTGTGAGTCTGAAATCAAGGAACGCGAGGAAAATTATAAGCAAATAAATTTCAAGCTAGATGAAGCTAATAATACTCAAGAGAATTATAAAACAGAACTAGAGCAAGCTAGTTTAAAGAAAACCGAAATCGAGCAACAGCTTGAGACACTGTTCCAAGAGCAAAAGGCACTGGAGGAGAAAAGAAACGATATCATAGTTAAGCTTTCGGTTCTTGAAAACTCTCAATTTTCAGGCGATGAAAGAAAAGAGAGCATAAACAACGATATTGTTAAGTATCAATCCACTCTCGATGAGCTAACGAATAAGTCCGAGTCAGTGGCAAAGGTTTTGGCAAAGTACGAGGAGTCTTTGAACGCAATCGATACTGAACTAGAATCTCTCAACGCAGAAATTGAGAAAAAGACTGAAAGATATAATCAATTGAAGGAAGAGATGGATGACATCAAGTCAAATCAGCTAGCACTTCAAGAAAAGATTAAGGTTCTTTCTGCGATGGAGGAGCTTTTTGATGGTTATACAAAGAGTGTAGGCTTCATTATGAACGCCTATAACAACAATGAAATTTCAGGCGCCGGCAAAGTATTTGGTCCAATATCGACTTTGCTTTCCGTTTCTGAAGAGTATATTGCTGCAATTGAAACATCGTTAGGCGCTGGCTTACAGCATATCGTTGTAGACAATGAGGCTACTGCAAAGGCTTGTATTATGGCACTAAAGGAAGGAAAGGCGGGAAGAGCAACATTCTATCCTATTTCCTCTGTTAGCGGTCAAAATCCAACTCAAGAAATGCTCAATGCTAAAAAATATAAGGGATATATCGGTGTTGCGGACGAGCTTATTAAATTTAAGCCAGAATTCGCAAGGATTTTCTCATCCTTGCTTGGTAGAACAGTTATATTTGATAATATTGACAATGCAACAGCTATGGCTAAAGAACAGAATTACAAGATCAAGGTTGTAACACTTGATGGTCAACAAATTAATGTTGGAGGCTCATTCACGGGTGGTTCTGTAAAGCATGAGGGCACCGTTCTTTCAAGAAGTAACGATATTAAACGCGCCGAGGACGAAGAAAAAGAGCTTTCAGTAGCTTTGGATAAAGTAAAGTCCGAGGGACAAAAGCTTGGCGAGGAGCTTCGCAATTTAACCTCAAAGCAGTCTGGACAAAAGCAACAGTATGATTTGACTGATAAGCTATATCGTGCCGAAAAGACAGAATATGATACTGTTGTTGCTCAAATTAATTTAAATAAAGAAATTCTTGATGGTCTTATGTCCGACACTCAAAAGCTTGTAGATGAGGACGAAAGAAATAAGAATGAATTAGTTCAAAATAAAGAAGAAAAGCAAAGAATTGAATTAAGAATAGAAGAAATTTCAACATTACGAATTGATTTGGATGTGAAAAAATATGAATATGTTGAAATGGCTGAAGCTCTTCAGATAAAGCTTAATGAAAATCTTATTAAAATTGCCGAAATAAGAAAAGATATCGAGGCATCAGAGCTTGCAATAAAGGAATCTAATGCTAGATTAGAGGAGATAATTAACGATATCAATGCCATTAATGAAAAAATGGAGCAGTTAAAGCAAGAGGTATCGTCTTCTTCAGAAAAAACAGCAAAAAATAGAGAGCTTTATGAAGAGGCTGAAAAGCGTTTAGAGGGGCTAGAAGAAGAGAGAATCAGACTCCAAAATCTTGAGCTCGAATTTGAGCAAAAGAAAAACTCATTAAATCAAAGAAGTAAAGATATTTTGTCAAAGAGAGAAACTGTTTTGCGCGCTCATACAATGAGCGAAAGCAAGCTGGAGCAGTTGAATAATGAATTCGACAAAATGACTGCAAAGCTATACGATGACTATGGACTTACATATTCAACAGCTGTTGAGCTTGGTTATCCAGAGGTTAATAATGAAAACCATAAGGAAATACTTGCAGTTGCTACAGAATGTAAGAATAAGTTAAGAAATCTTGGTCATGTAAACCCGAATGCTATCGAGGAATATAAAGAGGTTAAAGAACGCTATGACTATATGAATGGTCAGTTAAGCGACTTGAGTAAATCTAAAGAAGATCTACTTAAGATCATCTTTGAACTTGAGGAAGAAATGAAGAAGAGCTTTGTTACTGCGTTTAACGCAATTAACGAAAACTTTAACGTAGTATTCAAGGAGCTGTTTGGCGGCGGACATGCTGAGCTTTCGTTGAATGACGAAAACGATGTTCTTAACTGTGGAATTGAAATTAAGGCGGCACCTCCTGGTAAGGTTATCAAGAGCTTGATGCTTTTGTCGGGTGGAGAACAGGCATTTGTTGCCATAGCGTTGCTATTTGCAATTCTAAAGGTTAACCCAACTCCATTCTGTGTATTTGACGAAATTGAAGCGGCGCTTGACGATGTTAACGTAACCAGATTCGGTCAATACATTAAGCGCTATTCCAAACAAACGCAGTTTATTATTATTACTCACCGACGTGGTACTATGGAAATTGCTGATAGACTTTATGGTGTTACTATGCCTCAAAAGGGTATTTCTAAAGTGCTTACTATGGATATTAACGATGTTGGTAAGGATAAAATTTTAGCAGAAAACAAAGATAAATAAAGGAGCTTTAAAGTGTCATTTTTTGATAAATTAAAAAAAGGACTTCAAAAAACTAAAAACGCCATAATTAAGCCATTTTCAAGCTTATTTGGTAGCTTGCGCGGAGTAGATGAGGATTTACTTGAGGAGCTTGAGGAAATTCTTGTTTGTGCCGACGTCGGCGCGGTGACAACTGACGAAATTTTAACTCAATTAAGGGCTGAAATTAAAGCTAATAAAATAAAAGACTCCGACGATGTTAAGAATGCTTTGAAGAGCATTATGAAGGATATCGTCGGTGAGGGCGGAGAGATTAATTTCGGTGAAGGAATTACTGTTATATTAGTAATTGGCGTTAATGGTGTTGGTAAGACAACATCAATCGGTAAAATTTCCGCTTCATTAAAAAGACAACATAAAAAGGTAGTTGTTGCAGCCGCAGACACATTTAGAGCTGCTGCAATCGATCAGTTGGCTATATGGACAGACAGAGCTGGTGTTGAACTAATTAAACATACCGAAGGCTCTGACCCTGCCGCAGTTGTATTTGATGCTATAAGTGCGGCTAAAAAGAGAAATGCAGATGTATTGATTATTGATACCGCAGGTAGACTTCATAACAAGAAAAACTTAATGAATGAGCTTGCTAAAATTGACAGAGTAATTTCTCGTGAGCTTCCAAATTCAAACAGGGAAACCTTGTTGGTTCTCGATTCAACTACGGGTCAAAATGCAGTAAATCAAGCGAAGGAATTTAAAAACGCAGCAGATATTACAGGTATTGTACTAACAAAGCTTGATGGTACTGCCAAGGGTGGTATTGTATTTTCAATTAAAAATGAGCTTGATATTCCTGTTAAGTTTATCGGTGTTGGCGAAGGTATTGATGATATGGAGAAATTCGACGCAAACGATTTTGTAAATGCGTTGTTTGAGTAAATATGATTAAAGTAGTATTAGCAACAAGAAATAAAAATAAGATTCACGAATTAAAGATGTTTTTTAAAGAGCTTTCCACTCTTGATATAACTGTATTATCTCTTGATGATATTGGCTATTATGGAGAAATTGAAGAAAATGGAGCTACCTTTGAGGAAAACGCAATTTCGAAGGCTTCAGTTCCTGCAAGGCTTGGGTATATTGGAATTGCTGACGACTCTGGTATTTGTGTAGAGGCTTTAGGTGGAGCACCCGGGATTTATTCCGCAAGATTTTCTGGCGGAAACGATGAGGATAACAATGACCTTCTTTTGAAAAAATTAAATGGCAAATCAAACAGAAATGCAAAATATGTTTGTGCTATGGCTTGTGTTTTCCCAGACCATTCAAATGATTTTACTGTTCGTGGTGAGTGCTTTGGTAAAATTCTTACAAAGAGAGTTGGTACAGGTGGTTTTGGTTACGATCCATTGTTTTACTTTGAGCCATTTGGTAAAACCTTTGCAGAGGTTGAGCTTTCAAAGAAAAACACTGTTAGCCATAGGGCTGTTGCTATGCGTTCTTTAATAAAAAAATTAACAAAGGTGTTATCACATGACAAGTAAACAAAGATCATATTTAAAGAGTCTTGCTGTCAATTTGGATACAATCTTTCAAATAGGCAAGGGCGGAATAACTGATGAGTTGTGCAATCAGATATTAAATGCCTTAAACGCAAGAGAGCTAATTAAGATAAAAATATTAGAAAATTCTCCTATTTCAGCTAAAGATGCATCGCTTGAAATTGCTGAAAATATTGGTGCAGAGGTTGTACAGGTTATTGGCACAAAGGTTGTTCTTTTTAGAATTTCTGATAATGAAAAAAATAGAAGAATTGATTTGAAGAAGATAAAATGAAAATAGGAATATATGGCGGAACATTTGATCCTCCACATTTAGGACATACAAACGCATGTAAAGCGTTTCTTGAGGCTATTTCTCTTGATTATTTATATGTCATACCGGCTTTCGTTCCTCCTCATAAAATAATAAATTCAGGCATTTCGCCCGAAAAAAGATTTGAAATGGCTAAACTTGCCTTTTCAAAGCTATCAAGCAAAATTATAGTTTCTGATATGGAATATAAAAGGCAAGGGAAAAGCTATACGGCTGAAACTATCAAATATTTTAAAGAACATTATAATGGTGTTGAAATATATTTTTTGTGTGGTACAGATATGATTCTTACTATGGATATGTGGTACCACCCCGAATATATTTTTGCTAATGCTAAAATTGTTTACGTTAGACGCGAAAATAATCAAGAAATAACAAAAAAAATCAATGAAAAATGTAAGCTTTATAGAGAAAAATATAATGCTGACATTATTTATTTGTCTTTAGATACCAAAGAAATGTCTTCAAGCGAAATTAGAAGTGCAATTTTAGAAAAGAAGGAGCTTTCGGGATATTTGTCACCTGAAATAATTGAATATATAAACCAAAACGCTTTATATATGGAATAGAATGATGAAATACGATTGGAACTTTATTAAAAAAACAGTAAAAGGCTATCAAAAAGAAAAAAGATATTTGCATACAGAGGGTGTTAGCAAAGAGGCTAAAGCATTAGCAAGACTTTTTTTACCTCAAAAAGAAGATAAGCTATATCTTGCAGGACTTTTGCATGATATTACAAAGGATTATTGTAAGGAAGAGCATCTAAATATGTGCAATGAGTTTGGTATTGCTGTTCCCAACGGAATTGCACCGAAGCTATTACACGCAAAAACAGGTGCAGCATTTGCACAGAAGCTGTTCGGACGCGAATATGTAGATGACGAGGTATATGGAGCAATATATTATCATACAACAGGTAGAGAAAATATGACGTTGTTTGAAATGCTTATTTATCTTGCTGATTACATTGAAGAGGGCAGAACATTCGAGGATTGTGTTGTATTAAGAAAATTCTTTTATGATAATATTGCTAGTGCCAAAACCTATAACGACAAGCTAGAGGTTTTGAGAAAAACAATGATTTTTTCCTTTGATTTAACCATAAAAAATTTAATTTTAGAGGAAAAGCTAATTGATAATGATACAATCAATGCAAGAAATTATTTTTTAACTTGTAAGCTAGTACAGAAGGAGATATAAAATGGAGAACATATTTGAAATTCCTCAAGGAAGCTTGGAGAATGCTACCTCTTATGAGATAGTCAAAGCCGTTGTCAAGCTATTAGATGCCAAAAAAGCAGGGCAAATTAAGGCATTAAAAATAGATAATAAAACAATTATTGCAGATTATTTTGTTATTTGTTCTGGTAATTCATCAACACAAATTAGATCTTTAGCTGATGAGGTTGAATATCAGCTTGGCAAGGCAGGAGTTCCTTTTGTCAAGCTCGAGGGAACCGATTCAATTGAATGGAAGGTTGTTGACTGTCACGATGTAATCATTCACATTTTTTCAAATGAAGCTAGAGATTTTTATAAATTAGAAAAGCTTTGGGCAGATGCCGAAGAAATAGATATAAGTAATATACTTGACGAGGAATAAGGAGAATATATGAAGTACGAATTTAGCACAATTGATAAAAAGTGGCAAGATAAATGGGATAAAACTGAAGCGTTTAAGGTTTCGAATGACTATACCAAGCCAAAATACTACACTCTTATTGAGTTTCCATATCCATCAGGACAAGGCCTTCATATAGGACATCCAAGACCATATACTGCTATGGATATAGTGTCAAGAAAAAAGAGAATGGAGGGCTACAATGTTCTTTTCCCAATGGGCTGGGACGCTTTTGGTCTTCCAACAGAAAACTATGCAATTAAAAATCACATACATCCAAAAATAGTTACAGAAAATAACATAAAGCATTTTAAAGAGCAGTTGAAATCTATTGGTTATAGCTTTGACTGGTCAAGAGAAATCAACACAACTGATCCTAACTACTTTAAGTGGACTCAATGGATCTTTTTACAGCTTTATAAAAAAGGTCTTGCATACAAGAAGGAAATGAATGTAAACTTCTGTACATCTTGTAAGTGCGTACTAGCAAACGAAGAGGTTGTAAATGGTGTCTGTGAAAGATGTGGCAGCGAGGTAATTCATAAGGTTAAGAGCCAATGGATGCTTAAAATTACTGAATATGCGCAAAGACTTATTGACGATTTAGCGGACCTCGACTTCCTTGAAAGAATCAAAACTCAAGAAATCAACTGGATTGGTCGTAGCGAGGGCGCTGAAGTCCAATTTAGCACAACCATGGGCGATGATGTAACTGTATATACAACTCGTCCAGATACACTTTTTGGTGCTACTTATATGGTAATGTCACCAGAGCACGCGCTCATTGAGAAGTGGAAGGACAATTTGCACAATTATGAGGATGTAAAAAAATATAAGGAAGAGGCGGCTAAAAAGTCTGATTTTGAAAGAACAGAGCTAGTAAAGGATAAAACAGGTGTTCGTCTTGATGGCGTTAAGGCTATCAATCCTGTAAATGGTAAAGAAATTCCAATCTTTATATCCGACTATGTTCTTGCAACATATGGTACAGGAGCTATTATGGCTGTTCCTGCTCACGACGAGCGCGACTGGGATTTTGCAAAGGTATTTAACCTTCCTATCATCGAGGTTGTTGCAGGTGGAGATGTTCAAAACAAAGCATTTACCGACGTTGCAACAGGTGTTCTTTGTAATTCCGAGTTTTTGAACGGACTTGAGGTTGCTGAGGCTAAAAAGGCAATAATCAAGTGGCTTGAAGAGAACAATAAGGGTGTTTCAAAGGTAAATTATAAGTTAAGAGACTGGGTATTCTCACGTCAAAGATATTGGGGCGAGCCAGTTCCTATGGTTTGGTGTGATACTTGTGGTTGGGTTCCTGTTCCTGAAAGTGAGCTCCCAATAAGATTACCGGAAGTAGAGCATTATGAGCCAACTGATACGGGTGAGTCGCCACTTTCGAAGATAGAAGAATGGGTAAATACAACCTGTCCTCATTGTGGTAAGCCTGCAAAAAGAGAAACAGACACAATGCCTCAATGGGCTGGTTCATCATGGTATTTCTTACGTTACTGTGATCCAGACAACAATGAAGCATTGGCATCTCGTGAAGCCATTGATTATTGGATGCCTGTTGACTGGTACAACGGCGGTATGGAGCACGTTACATTACACTTGCTTTATTCACGTTTTTGGGCAAAGTTCCTTTATGACATTGATGTTATCGGTTGTAAAGAGCCATATAAGAAGAGAACTGCTCATGGTATGATTCTTGGTGAGAACGGTGAGAAAATGTCTAAATCACGCGGAAACGTTGTAAATCCTGATGACGTTATCGCCGAGTTTGGCGCTGATACACTTCGTCTTTACGAAATGTTTATTGGTGATTTTGAAAAGGCTGCACCTTGGAATCCTGCAAGTATTAGAGGCTGCAAGAGGTTCCTTGAGAGAGTAGCTGCTTTGACTGATATAACAAACGGAAATGGTGTAACACCAAGGCTTGAATCATCACTCCACAAGCTTATTAAGAAGGTTACATCAGACATCGATACAATGAAGTTTAATACCGCAATTGCTGCTATGATGGCATTTGTAAACGAAGTTTATGAGGTTGGTTCTCTTACAAATGATGAACTCGCTGTTCTAATTAAGCTTCTTAACCCATTTGCTCCTCACTTAACAGAAGAAATGTGGGAATATATGGGTAACAAATCTATGGTTTCTCTTGAAAAATGGCCTGAATATGATGAAAGTAAAACTATTGATGATACTGTAAAAATCGCAGTTCAAGTTAATGGTAAGCTAAAGGCTACAATCGATATTTCTAAGAATATTTCTAAGGAAGATGCATTAACTACTGCTAAAAATGAGCCTAAGGTTGCTGAATTTATAGCTGGTAAGGAAATCATAAAAGAAATATTTGTACCTGGCAAGATCGTAAATATTGTTGTTAAATAATAATTTTAAAAAATTTTCAAATTAGTATTGACAAACCTAAACAGTTTGTACTATAATATTTAGGAGAAAAATCCTTTGCTATATGCGGGGGGAGGGATATAGATGGCAGAAATTAGAGTTAAAGAAAATGAATCACTCGACAGTGCACTTCGCAGATTTAAGCGCCAATGTGCAAGATCCGGAGTTCTTCAAGAGCTTCGCAAGAGAGAGCATTACGAAAAGCCAAGCGTAAAGAGAAAGAAAAAGTCTGAGGCTGCAAGAAAGCGCAAATTTAAATAATTTACTTCTTGTATTGTAAAAATTGCGAATAAAAAAGGAATTCGTTTGAATTCCTTTTTTTATGTAAAAATCAAAAAATAACACACTAAATTATCAATTTACTATTTACAAATTGATTAAAATATTGTATTATATATATGATAATATTATTATTATAATGTTTAAGGAGCTTGCTTTGAAAAACCAGACACCAATTTATAAAAGAGTTTTGCTAAAATTGTCAGGCGAAGCTATTTCAAATGGCAAAGATGGCATTTTAAATTTCGATTATATTGAAAAAATCGCCTCTGTTATCAAAAAATGTATGGCTGAGGGAGTTCAATTTGGTATTATTGTAGGCGCAGGAAACATTTGGCGTGGTCGTAGCGGCGGCAAAATGGATCGTGTAAAGGCAGATCATATGGGTATGATGGCTACTTGCATCAATTCAATCGCACTTCAGGAGGCATTCATACGTTCTGGTATTGATACCGAGGTTATGACAGCTGTTGAAATGAGAGCATTTGCAAAGCCTTTTGTTAGAGATGATGCAATAGAAGCATTAAATAATGGTAAGGTTGTTGTTTTTGGCGGTGGACTAGGAATTCCGTTTGTTTCAACTGATACAGCAGCTGTTGTAAGAGCAGCGGAAATTGGTGCAGATGTGGTTTTGATGGCAAAGAACATTGATGCTATTTATACTGCGGACCCACGTAAGGATAAAAATGCAGAAAAAATTTCAAAAATTACATATAAAGAAATTTTGGCAAGAGGACTGCAGGCTATGGATTCAACAGCTACCTCTTTTGCTATGGACAACAATATATCAATCCACGTATTTGGACTTAATGAATGTGAAAATATCTATAAAGTGATTATGGGTGCCGAAATGGGTACTATAGTAAAAGGAGAATAAATATGAAACTCGACACAAAAGAATTTGAAGTGAAAATGAAAAAATCCATTGAATCATATGAAAGAGAGCTTGATACTGTTAGAGCTGGTCGAGCAAATCCTAATGTTCTTTCAAGAATCAGCGTAGATTACTATGGTTCTCCAACACCAATTAACCAAATCGGTTCAATTACAGTTCCAGATGCTAGAACTATCGTTATTCAACCTTGGGATTCAACTACTTTAAAAGGAATTGAAAAGGCAATTCTGTCTTCTGATATTGGAATTACACCTGCTAATGATGGTAAGGTTATTAGACTTGTGTTCCCACAACTTACTGAAGACCGCAGAAAAGAGCTTAAAAAGCAAGTTTCAAAGCTTGGCGAGGATGCAAAGGTTGCTATTCGTAATATTAGACGTGATGCTATGGATAAATCTAAAGATATGAAGAAAAATTCTGAAATGACTGAGGATGAACAAAAGATTTCAGATAAGAACGTACAAGATCTTACAGATAAATACATCAAAGAAGTAGATATTATTACTGCTGCTAAAGAAAAAGAGATAATGGAAATATAAAATTTAGGGCTACCAATAATAATATTGAGTAGCCCTAATTTCAGCAATTTGGAGCACGATATGTTTTCTAAGAAACAAAAAAATGTAATAATTGATGATCGTCTCAAGCACATTGCGTTCATTATGGATGGCAATGGCAGATGGGCGAAAAAAAGATTGCTTCCAAGAATGGTGGGACACAAGTACGGTGCGCAAAATTTCAAAAATATTGTTAAATATTGCTTTGAAATGGGAATTGAATCCGTTACTACTTATGCGTTTTCAACAGAGAACTGGTCAAGACCTCAAGCAGAAATAGATTCTATAATTAATTTGCTTAAAGAATATATTGAGGTTGTTAAACAAGAGGAAAAGGTTAGAATAATATTTATTGGTGATAAGTCAAATCTTCCTTCTGATTTGGCTAGAATTATGATTGAAGCTGAAGAAATAACAATGGGAAGAGAAAAAAAGCTTTACATAGCATTTAACTATGGTGGTCGTGCTGAAATTGTTAATGCTTGTAATTCTTTGATAGCCGAAGGTAAGACAAAAGTCACTGAAAGTGATATTTCATCCCATATGTACACAGCCGAAGCCCCAGACCCTGATTTGATTATACGTACGGCTGGAGAGTATCGTATATCTAACTTCCTTTTGTGGCAATGTGCATATTCGGAGTTTTATTTTGCAGAAGTGTTTTGGCCTGATTTTGACAAAAAAGAGTTAATGAAGGCAATAGAGAATTTTTATACTCGCAAAAGAAGGTTTGGCGGGTTGAATAAAGACGAGGAATAATAATGAAGAAAAGAGTCATAACCGGCATTGTTGCCTTATGTGTGTTTGCGCCTGTGTGCATTTTTTCTGGCACTTGGTTTTTCGGAGTGGCCTTTGGAATAATATCGTTAGTTGGCGTATTCGAAATGGCGAAATGTCTTGGATTAAAAAAGAATTTTGCTTTGACAATACCAATGTATTTAGCATCACTTGGATTGCCAATATTAAGATACCTTATTTATATGCAAGGGATTTCAAAGCCTAATTCTGTTTTTTTGCGTTATGCAATGATAACCGCATTCATTTTGTTGATCTATTCACTTGCTTATATAATGTTTGGAAAAAACAAGAAGAATATTTCTGATGTACTAACATTTTATGCATTATCAGTATATACAATTGGATGCTTTTCATCTGTAGTTATGGTTAGATTTACAGGTACAGAGCTCCATAAGGATATTGGTGCTTATATGTACTTGCTAATATTTATTTCAGCTTGGGTTTGCGATACATTTGCTTATTTTGTTGGTAGATTACTTGGTAAGCACAAGTTAATTCCCGAAATTAGCCCTAAAAAGACTGTTGAAGGTGCAATAGGAGGAATTGTATTTACCTTTATTGCCCTTGTTGGTTATTGGTGCATTGTTAATTTTGCATTTGGATACGAAGGATTATCTATTATACATATTTGTATTTTAGGTGTTGTTTTACCTATCGTTTCACAAATTGGCGACTTAATTGCTTCAAGCATCAAAAGACAGTACAACATAAAGGATTTTGGAAATGTGTTTCCTGGTCATGGTGGAGTTTTAGATAGGTTTGATAGCGCTATGCTGGTTGCACCGGTTCTTTGCTTCACCAATGCGATAATATTCTTATTTTAAGGATTTCTAAAATGAATAATGAAAATAGAACCATTGCGATTCTTGGCTCTACAGGCTCTGTTGGTCAGCAGAGTGTAGAGATAGCAGAGCATTTAAATTTACGCGTTGATTTCCTAACGGCATCATCTTCGGTTGAAATTATTGAAGCTCAAGCGAGAAAATTAAATCCTAAAGCATGCGTTTTAACCAATATAGAATCAGCAAAGCTTTTAAAGACAAAGCTTGCAGATACATCGATAAGGGTTTATGCCGGAGAAGAAAGCTCTTTAAGTGTTATAAGAGAAAGTAATGCAGATGTCGCAGTCAATGCTATCAGTGGTTTTTCTGGACTCGCACCTGCCATTGCTTGTGCTGAAAGTGGCAAGCGATTAGCTATGTCAAACAAAGAGGCAATAGTTATAGCGTATAAGTTTTTTAATGAAGCGATTGTTAAAAATAATGCCGAACTTATCCCTGTCGATAGTGAGCATAGTGCTATCTTTCAGTGCTTACAGGGAAGAGCAAATAACGACATTAAAAGAATAATTTTAACCTCATCAGGTGGACCATTTAGACATAAAAAGATTAATGAGCTGTCAAGCATAACTGCAAAGGATGCACTAGCTCATCCAACCTGGAAAATGGGTGCGAAGATTACAGTAGATAGTGCGTCACTTATGAACAAAGGCTTTGAGGTTATTGAAGCGGTTAGATTGTTTAAGGTTTTACCCGAACAGATAAAGGTTGTGGTTCATCCACAAAGTATAATGCATTCAGCTGTTGAATACAATGATAATAGCGTGATTGCACAGATGGGCGCACCTGATATGCGTACGTGTATTCAATACGCAATAACTTATCCACAGAGACGTGAGGCTTTAGCTAGTTCTCTTGATTTTGCTAAAATTTCAAGCCTTACATTTGAAGAGCCAGACGTTGAGACATTTTCACTCTTGAAGCTTGCATATTATTCAATAGAGCAGGACGGTCTTATTCCTGCTGTGCTTAATGCGTCAGACGAGATAGCGGTTAAGTATTTTCTTGAGGATAAAATTAAATTTACTGATATTTTCAAAATTGTTGAGAGCGTTGTTGCAGGATATAAAAATATTGAAAATCCAGTCCTTGATGACATTATCAATGCAGATAAGGAAGCGAGGATATTAACGCACGAGTGCGTCAAATTATATCAAAAATAGTCTTCACGGCACGTCATTTGAACATTCTTAAATAAAGAGGTAAAAATGATAGTTTTATATATTTTACTTGCACTTTTAGTGTTTGGAGCTATGATTTTCTTTCATGAGCTTGGGCACTTCACATTTGCAAAAATATTTAAAGTAGCAATTAATGAGTTTTCATTGGGAATGGGTCCTAAAGTCATTTCTAAAAAAGGCAAGGATGGAGTTACTTATTCTTTGCGTCTTTTTCCCATAGGTGGATATGTTTCTATGGCTGGAGAAGACGAGGAGAGCGATGATCCAAATGCTTATGATAAAAAGCCTGCATATCAGCGCTTTATTATAGTTGTTGCGGGTGCTACTATGAATATTTTAATTGCCATTGTAATTGTGTTCTTGTTAACACTTACAACATCTAAATTTGGTACAACAATTGTTGCCGAGCTAGAAGAGTCATCCAATTTAGAAAATAGTCTTATGGTTGGAGATGAAATTGTTAAGGTTGGAAAAACCTCTGTCTCTACCATTGACGAATTAAGCTATGAAATCATGTATAATGGCTATGAGCCGCTAGATATAACAGTAATTAGAAATGACGAAAAAATAGTTTTAAAAGATGTTCAGTTCCCGACATTTGACCAAGACGGCGAAACCTTTGGAAAGATGAATTTTAAGGTAAAGGGAGAAGGTAGGAGCTTTACAACTGTTATTAAAAACACCTTCCATACATCATTATCGACAATTAGGATGATATGGGATTCATTATTTGGACTTTTGACTGGTAGATTTGGTATAAATCAAGTATCAGGACCAATAGGTGTCACTGGTGCTATGGTTGAGGTGGTCCAATATGGACCAAGACAGTTTTTTTATATGGTGGCAGTAATATCCATGAATTTAGGCGTTTTCAACCTTTTGCCAATTCCAGCACTTGATGGTGGTACACTTTTATTTACTGGAATAGAAATGATATTTAAAAAGCGTTTGCCACAAAAGGTTGAGCACTATATTAAATTTATTGGTTTGGTGCTACTATTAGCATTAGTAGTTTTTGTTTCAATAAAGGATGTTATTACTCTAATACTATGAGGACGATATGAAGTATAACGAAATCAGAAGAAAAACCAAAGAAATTAGAATTAAAGACAGCGTTATAGGTGGAAATTCTGACATATTAATACAGTCGATGACAAACACCAATACACTTGATAAAGAATCAACGTTTAATCAAATTCTTGATCTACAAAATGCAGGATGTGATGTTGTAAGAATTACCATTCCTACAATTGAGGCCGCTAATACAATTAAGTTCTTAAAGGATCGTGGTGTTAAAATTCCTGTAGTTGCTGATATTCATTTTGATTATCGTATTGCACTTGAGTGTGTTAAAATGGGCGTTGACAAAATTAGGATTAATCCAGGAAACATTGGCGAAGACTGGAAGGTTAAAGAGGTTACAGAGGCTTGTAAATATTCCGGAATTCCTATAAGAATAGGTGTTAATGGCGGTTCTTTAGAAAAGCATATACTTGAAAAGTATTCTTTTCCTTCTGCTAAGGCTCTAGCAGAAAGCGCTTTTTACCATGTTGAGCTATTAGAAAAATTTGGTTTTTATGATACAGTTATATCTGTTAAATCATCTGATGTGAGAAACATGATTGAAGCGAATAGAATAATTGCACAAAATTGTGATTATCCCATACATTTGGGTGTTACAGAGGCAGGAGATTCATACAGCGGATTAGTTAAAAGCTGTGTTGGTGTTGGCTCTCTCTTATGCGATGGAATTGGTGATACTATAAGAATTTCATTAACTGCAAACCCTGTCGAGGAAATTAAGGCAGGTAAAGAGCTTTTATCATCTGTTGGTTTTTACAATAAAGGTACTATACAAGTAGTTTCTTGTCCTACTTGTGGAAGAACAAAGATTAATTTAATTGAATTATCTGAAAAATTCAAGAGAGCTATTGAGAATATTTCCACTAATGGCAAAGATATTAAAATCGCATTAATGGGTTGCATTGTTAATGGTCCAGGCGAGGCAAAGGAATGTGATTTTGGTGTCGCAGGTGGTATTAACGAGGCTGTTTTGTTTAGACAAGGACAAATAGTTGGTAAAATTTCAGAAAATGATATTATTCCAACACTTTTAAAAGAAATAGAGAATTTTAAGAATAAATAAAAGACAACTAATTCAAATGGTACCTTCTGTTTGAATTAGTTTTTCTAACTAGAAAGGAGTAGATGCGATATATGAATTTAGCACAAAGATTTAAGAAATACACACCTTCAACCGAAATGCTTTCATTTATGGATTTTGAGGTTTTAAATACAAAGGCTGACGTTGAAAATCGTATTATTGAGGTTGTAGTTAGCTTCCCTTATATTGTATCTAAATCCACATTGTTTAGATTTGAGCAAGAAATTAAGAGTGCTTATGAGTTAAATCAAATGAAGATTGTTCCCTCATATCCACCAGCTCTTTTTAATCAGTCTTATATGGACGAGCTTATTAAGGAAGCATATCGTGAAGGTCCGATTAGTAAGGGTTTCTTTCAAGATTATTCTGTTGAGTTTTCACTCGAAAAAATCGTAATCAAGGTCCCTTTTATAAGAGGCGGTATTGATTTACTTGATAATGGTCAAACAGGCAATATTATTTCAAAAATAATAAACAGAGAGTTTGGACTTGATATTCCAGTATATATCGAGCAAAGAGAAGACTATAAGAAAAATGTTGAAATGTTTGAGTCTCAAAAATTAAATATTTTAAAGCATGCACTTGAAGAATATAAGGCTTCTCAATCAGCTCAACAAGCTCAAAAGGAAGACAATACTCCACAAAGAAGTGATTTTAAAAGGTCTAACTCGTTTAGTTCTGATGAAGTTAGCTTTGAAAACAATGGTACGACCATTAAGTGTGGACATACTGTTTTTGATATTTCTTCTAAAGAATATGTAACAGGTGGAGAAATTGAAATTAATAATGTTGTTCCTATTCGTAATTTAAGTGTAGGAATGCGCAATGTTTGTGTATTAGGCACTGTATTTGAAATAACAGAAAAGCAGGTAAAGCGTGGTACTATAACACTAATAAACATAGGAATTACTGATAAGGACTCATCTATTTACATAAAAATCAACGTTCCCACAGAAAAAAGAGCCGAGGAGCTTTCTTA
Organism: Clostridia bacterium; assembly: GCA_017472695.1. GTDB lineage: Bacteria > Bacillota > Clostridia > Oscillospirales > CAG-272 > RGIG2000. The sequence continues at coordinate 79,808 of JAFUOQ010000013.1, forward strand.
TTTTAAGAATGGATGTTCCTATGCAATAAAAGGTAATATCAAAATTGATGATTTTGATGGCGAGATATATTTGTCCTACACAGATATAAGCAAGATCGCTATTGTAAAAAGAATGGACAACGCTCCCGAAAAGAGAGTTGAGCTTCATCTGCATACAAAAATGTCGCAAATGGATGCAACCATAGACCCTGAAGAAATTGTTAAGCTTGCTAAAGAGTGGGGGCACAAAGCACTTGCAATTACAGACCATGGAAATGTTCAAGCGTTTCCACCCGTGATGCTCGCTTCAGAAAAAGTAGGAATGAAGATTATTTACGGAATGGAAGCTTATTTTGTAAATGATTCATCGAAATCTATTTATGGCGAAAAAATTACAAAATTTGACGAAGAGTTTTGTGTTTTCGACCTTGAAACAACAGGTTTGTCAAATATTAATGACAAAATCACAGAAATCGGTGCCGTTATCCTTAAAAATGGCGAAATAATTGAGCGATATAATACATTTGTTAATCCTGAAAGAACAATTCCAGAGAGAATTGTTGAATTGACTGGAATTACAGATGAAATGGTCAAGGATGCAAGAAAAATTGATGAGGTTCTACCAGAATTTTTAAAATTCGTGGGAAACCGCACACTAGTTGCGCATAATGCAAACTTTGATGTTGGCTTTATTCGTCGAGCTTGCAATGACGCAGGTATTGACTTTAAATGTACTTATCTTGACACAGTTGCACTATCGAAGTTTATCAATCCAGAGCTTAAGAAGCATAAGCTTAATTCACTTGCAGATTATTTTAATCTTGGTGAGTTTAACCATCACCGTGCTTGTGATGATGCAGAAATGCTTGCGAATGTTTTGGAATGTATGTTAGAAAAGCTTCGTGGAGAAGGAGTATACGATACTGCCGGCATCAATCATTTAATGAACAAAAATGCCGATCCTTTAACTATTCCATCTAATCATCAGATTATTTTAGTTAAGAATAAAACAGGCTTAAAGAACTTATATAAGCTTGTTTCTCATGGCTTTTTAGATTATTATAAGAGACATCCAAGAATACCCAAATCACTACTTGTAGAGCACAGAGAAGGCTTAATTATTGGCTCTGCTTGTGAAGCAGGAGAGCTATTCCAAGCTATTTTAGATAATAGAAGTGATGATGATGTCGAGCAAATTGCAGAATTTTATGATTATTTGGAAATTCAACCAATTTGCAATAATATGTTTTTAATTGCAGAGGGTAAGGCTTCTAGTGTTGAAGATTTAAAGAATTTAAATAGAAGAATTGTTCAGCTTGGCGAAAAGCTTGGTAAGCCAGTTGTTGCTACCTGTGATGCTCACTTTATTAATAAAGAGGACGAAATTACAAGAAAAATATTATTATCGGGTCAAAAATATAAAGATGCTGACAATGATACTGGTATTTACTTCCGCACAACCGAAGAAATGCTCAAGGAATTTGAGTATTTAGGAGAAGAAAAGGCTTACGAGGTTGTAGTAACTAACACCAACAAAATAGCTGATATGATCGACTATGATGCAATAAGACCTTTCCCTAAAGGCACTTTTACTCCAAATATGGATGGCGCAGAGGACGATCTAAAGAATATGTGCTGGGATCGTGCAAAAAGCATGTATGAATTTGAAGGTCAAATTCCTGAGGTTGTATCTCAAAGACTAGAAAAGGAGCTTACATCAATTATTCAAAACGGCTTTGCCGTGCTATATATGATCGCTCAGAAGCTCGTTTATTATAGTGAAAGCCTCGGATATTTGGTTGGTTCGCGTGGTTCTGTTGGCTCGTCATTTGTTGCTACTATGGCTGGCATTTCGGAGGTTAATCCGCTTCAACCTCACTACAGATGTCCTAATTGCCGTTATAGTGAATTTATTACTGATGGTAGTGTTGGTTCTGGATTTGACTTGCCGGATAAGAATTGTCCACATTGTGGTACAAAGCTGGCACAAGATGGGCACGATATTCCTTTTGAAACCTTCCTAGGATTTAAAGGAGATAAATCACCTGATATAGACCTTAACTTTTCAGGCGATGTTCAAGGACAAGTTCATAAATACACAGAAGATCTGTTTGGCGCTGAAAACGTGTTTAGAGCTGGTACCATAAGTGGTATTGCTCCTAAAACATCTTTTGGTTATGTTGCTAAATATATGGACGACCACCAATTAAATGTAAACAAAGCAGAGGTGCAAAGACTCGTTGAGCTTTGTACTGGTGTAAAAAGAACTACAGGGCAACACCCAGGCGGAATAGTTGTTGTTCCTAAGGAATATCAAATATATGATTTCTGTCCTGTTCAGCATCCAGCTGATGATGTTAACTCTGATATTGTTACGACACACTTCACATTTGAATATTTGCACGACACACTTTTAAAGCTTGACGAGCTTGGACACGATATTCCAACAAAATATAAAATGCTTGAGCTTTACACTAACACATCAGTTTTAGATGTGCCGATGAATGATCCTGATGTATATGAGTTATTCTTGTCTACAAAACCATTTGGTGACAAGGATTTATTGAAGGAGCTCAAATGTAGTGTTGGTACATATGGTTTGCCAGAGTTTGGTACAAAATTTGTGCAGCAGATGCTTGTTGATGCAAAACCAAAGAATTTCTCCGACCTTTTGCAGATTTCTGGACTTTCTCACGGAACTGACGTATGGCTTGGAAATGCGCAGGACTTAATTAAAGAGGGCACCTGCACAATTTCAAACGTTGTGGGTACTCGTGATAGCATTATGCTTTATTTAATATATAATGGTCTTGAAAAGGGCGTCGCCTTTAAGATAATGGAGGACGTACGTAAGGGCAGAGGACTCACCGCGGAATATGAAAAAATTATGCGCGATAATAATATTCCAGATTGGTATATTTCTTCTTGTAAAAAGATAAAATATATGTTCCCTAAAGCACATGCAGCTGCATATGTAATTTCTGCTATTCGTTTAGGATGGTACAAGGTTCATATGCCTATGGAGTTCTATGCCGCATATTTAAGCGTTGCACCTGGCGGCTTTGAATCTACAATGGTTGAAAACGGAAAAAGCGGAATCTTAGCTCGTATTGATGAGCTAGAGGCAAAGGGCATGTCAGCGACAGCGAAGGAAAAGGAAACTATTGTTGCCTTGCAAATGGCATATGAATGTTTAGCTCGCGGTATTGAATTCTTACCAGTTAACTTTATGAAATCCGATTCCACTAAATTTTTACCTGAAAATGGTAAAATTAGATTGCCATTCTCGTCTATTGCTGGTATTGGTGAGAACGCTTCTTTAAAAATTGCAGAGGCAAGACAAAGCAATGAGGTCTATTCAGTTGAAGACTTCCAACAAAAAACTCGCTTATCAAAAGCAGTAATGGATTTGTTAGAGAAAAATCACGTGTTTGACGATATGTCTCGCTCAAATCAACTGTCTATGTTCGATTTTTAAAAAATAAAGTAGCCTAGTTACTAAAATAACTTGGCTACTTTTTCTTCTAATTCTTTTAATGTAATAATTCTCAATGCCTCACTAATTACAACGATTTCATTATTGTTATCTAAAATATATTTATCATCAATATCTATTATTTTTTCAACCTCGCTAATTGGCGCACTAATATTTTTTGCCTTTCCATAATTAACGACTGCCTTGTTTTCGCCATATTCTATGTATATAGCTCTTTCTTCCTTTATGAGAGATTTAATAATTAGCTGAAATGGCGTGATTTTTTGAATTTCCATTGGAGTTTTAATGTGATTAGTATTTGTATCAATAAAAAATATTGCATGACAATGCTTATATAATTGGTTTTGTTTGAACTTTAAAAATGCTATTTGGAGAGAACCACTTGCATCTAATGAACCGTAGTTAGCGGGAAATTCAAAAAGCATATTTCTTTCACCTACAGCATTTACAGAATAAAATATGAATTTTAAATCATTTTTAATTATAAATACGGAATAATTAACAGGATTAGGAGTTAAATAAAGCTTTGGTCTACCAACGGAAGCGAGTTCCTCTTTTGCTCGTGAAATAATTGACTCATCTATCAACTTATAAGCAATTTTCTTTACAGTAATTTCAGCAATATCAGTTTCCTCAGAAATTTGACTAAGAGTTTTTGGTGCGTCCATAATTGCGCGAAAAATATAAACTGCATTAGATCGTCTTAAATCAAAAAATTGCATATTTTTCTCCTCCTTTTAGCAAATTATAGATAAAATTAGATTAAAAGTCAAGAAATTTAATGAAAAAACTTGAAAAATATTAAATTAACGTATATAATGATAATATGACAATAAGGAGGTTGCTCAATGCTCGAGAAAATAATTGAAACTATTGCGTTCCATTCCAAAACTGACATTAAGCTATTGAGTCCTGAAACTAATATTCTTGATCTTGATATTGACTCATTGTGTGTTCTAAAAATAATAATGGATATTGAAAATTTATATGGAATAAGATTTGACGACGAGGAAATTGTTGAATTTAGAACTGCACAGGATATTGAACAAGCAATCCTGAAAAAATATAAATAATTATAAAAATCAAAAGCATCGTTCAAAAACGATGCTTTTTTATAAAAAAATTGTCAAATTATGTTGACAAACATATTAGACAAGTGTATAATATAATAGCGTCACAAAAACGAAAGGAAAATAGACATGGAAAATATAAGAAAGTTGCCGGAGGCAGAGTTTGATGTGATGGTCACACTCTGGGAGTGCAAGGACTCCCCCGTAAACACGGCTTATCTTATGGAAAATGTCGGAAAGCAGAAGGGGTGGAAGGCACCTACTTTAATTTCATTTCTTTCAAGACTAGAGGAGAGAGGCTTTATCCATTCTGAAAAGAAAGGAAAAGAGCGTTATTACTACGTAGATGCTATTAGAGAGGAGTATGTACGCGGTATAACTGTCGATTTTTTAAAAAGATATCATTCTGGCTCGTTTGTCAAAATGCTAGATTTGATATATGGAAAGGATTCACTTTCATCTAAAGAGCTTGACGAAATGTTGAGATGGTTACAACAGCAGTATTAATATCTTTCCGACGTTAAAATTCGTTTATTATTTCGGTGAAGATTCTTTCTTCACCGAAGTTTCGAATTCCAAAATAATTTTGAACCGATTTTCGGTTCTTTTTTTATTTTATCTATTTATTTTTATTGTATTTTATGGTATACTTATTTAAAAAGCCTCGGAGGTGCATATGAAAAATATTTTTTCTCAACTTTCTGATATGATACATGGTGATGTAGCTGCAATTATTTTATGCGCAGGAGATTCAACACGCTTTTCTTCTGGTAAAGAAAGCAAACAAATGGTTGAGGTCTTGGGAAAAAGTGTTATAGTTAGAACAATCGAGGCATTTGAAAAATCACACTCTATAAGAGAAATCATTTTAGTAGTTCGCAAGGAAGATACAGCCGAATATAATAAACTGATATGCGATTATGCATTTAAAAAGATATCTTGTATAGTTGTTGGTGGTGATACACGTCAAATTTCTGCCATGAGAGGCTTCAAGCATGCTTCTGAAAAATCAAATTATGTTGCTTTTCACGACGGTGCACGTTGTCTTGTAACTCCAGAGATAATTGAATCTGTTGTAAAGACAGCAAAGCAAACAAAAGCTGCAACTGCAGCAACTCATATGTCCGATACTATTAAGGTTGCTGATGATGATGGAAATATTGTTAAAACAGTTGATCGTGAGCTATTATGGACTGTACAGACACCACAAATTTTTGAAAAAGATTTATATAGATCATGTATAGAAAATGCTATAACCAAGAGTATATCAGCAACTGATGACTGTATGCTTGCTGAGGCATATGGTCAAAGAGTAAAGCTTGTCGAAACAGGCAAGGAAAATATTAAAATAACATATAAATCCGATGTTGCTCTTGCCGAGGCAATTTTATCTATCAGAGAGGAGATTGACGAATGAGAATTGGACATGGATATGATGTACATCGCTTTTGCGATGGTGACCACATAACTATTGGTGGAGTTAAAATCCCTCATTCCCAAACGCTGCTAGCTCACTCTGACGGAGATGTTTTGGCTCATGCGATAGCGGATTCATTGCTTGGTGCATGCGCGGAGCGTGATATTGGTTATCATTTTCCAGATACAGATCAACAATATAAAGATATTAATAGTATGCTTATTTTGACAAAAGTAGCTGAAATTCTTGATAAAAAAGGCTATAAAATATCTAATATTGATTCTACTATCGTTGCACAAGCACCCAAAATGCTTCCTTATATTCCTTCTATGCAACAAAATATTGCAAGAGCTCTGAAAATCAAAGTGGATCAAGTTAATGTAAAAGCAACTACTGAGGAAAGGCTTGGTTTTACTGGCAGAGAAGAAGGAATTAGTGCACACAGTGTTTCCCTAATAATGAACAAAGAGTGAGAAATTAATTCCCACATCCGATAGTTTGTTTTCCCTCTCACCCTTCGTTCACGAGCCTTTCTCTTTATTATAATACACAATACAACATTTTTTGACACAAAAAGGATTAAATATGAAAACATTAGCGCCATCTATTCTTGCTTCCGATATGTTAAATTTGGGAGAAGAAATAAAGAAAATTGAAAAATCAGGCTCAAAATATGTCCATGTAGATGTTATGGATGGTTGTTTTGTGCCAAATATAAGCTTTGGTATGCCAATTATATCAGCTGTACGCAGTTGCACTGATTTAGTTGTTGACGTTCATGCTATGATTGTTGAGCCAGATAGATATATAGATGATTTTGTAAAGTCAGGAGCAGATATAATTACATTTCATTTAGAAGCTTTGGATAACGAAAGAATAATAAATGCAATAGAAAAAATACATAAATACGGAAAAAAGGTAGGTCTTTCTATCAAGCCTAAAACAAATGTAAGTGCGGTATTACAATATTTAAATATGATAGATATGATACTTGTAATGACTGTTGAGCCCGGCTTTGGCGGACAGAAGTTTATGTGTGATATGATGGATAAGGTTAAATTTTTACGAGAAAAGATCTCTGATTCAAATCTATCTGTTGATATTCAAGTAGATGGTGGAATTAATGATGAAACCTTAAAAATCGCAATGGAAAGTGGTGCAAATATCTTTGTTTTAGGTACTGCTTTCTTTAAGAGCAAAGATATAATTGATGCGGAGAAAATGTTAGGTGAATAATGAAAAGATTATAATATCCATTTTTTCATGGATAACTGTAATTATAACTATGCTAATTGTTATAAATTTTTCTCTGGAGAATGGTACAAAATCTACTAATACAAGTGATAATGTAGTTGACTCAGTTGTCGAGGTTATACCGAATAACAATTCCATGTCGCAAGAGCAGAAGGACAACCTAACACATATAATAAGAAAAATTGCTCATTTTGGAATTTATATGTTGCTCGGCTTTACAATTATTAATGCATTTAATGTTACAATAAAATGGAAGTATATCTTTTCTCTTGCTGTCTCAGTTATACTCTCATCCTTGTTTGCAATGTTTGATGAATTTATAATACAGGCATATTCCGCCGGTAGAGTTCCACTTTGGAGCGATGTTATAATTGATTTTTTTGGAGCTACGGTGGGGGCTTTATTGTTTGTTTCTTTCATTTCAATATATAATTTAATTAAAAAGCAAAACAAGAAAAAGGAAATCCTCAATTAAGGATTTCCTTTTGTTATTTCATTTATTGCTTCGTAGAACTGGTTAATCTCATTTCGAGTATTAAAGACGCTAAAGCTAACTCTCACCGCTCCATTTTTTCCTGTATTTAATTGCTTATGAGCCAAGGGAGAGCAGTGAAAACCACTTCTTACAGCTATGTCTCTATCGTTAAGACATGATGCTACTTTTGATGGTGAACAGTTATTTACATTAAACATCAATGTATTACCAGAATATTCATTCATTTCATAAAGTGTTATATTCTTATTAGTTTTTAGCAGACTCTTGCAAAGATCATATAAATCTTCCTCGTATCTTCTGATTTTTGAAACTTCTATTGCTTTTAGCCATTTTAAAGCCTCTCCCCAAGCCGCAATTACGGGGGTTGACATCGTTCCAGCTTCAAATTTTTCGGGTAAAAAATCCGGCATGTTTAGCTCTAATGAATTGATTCCCGTTCCACCCTCAATAACATTTCTATATATTTTGTCAGTATTGAAAATAACTGCTCCTGACCCCTGTGGACCATATAATCCTTTATGAGATGGAATACATAGCGCATCAATATTCATATTCTTGACGTCAATATCTAGTATTCCTGCACTTTGAGCACCATCAACTATAAAACTAATTTCATTTGTTTTGCAGAGAGCTCCTATTTCTTTTATAGGAAGGCGTCTTGAACCAACATTTGAAATGTGAGTGCAAACCAAAAGAAAGGTATTACTTTTGATTTTATTGTTAATATCTTTAATAATTTCCTCATTCGAACCATTAGTACTAAATGTTTCATAGGTGCATAGCCTTTGATTTGCAAGCTCTTGAATAGGTCTTATTACAGAATTGTGTTCAATATCGCTAATTAGTACGTGACCTGAATACTTTATCATTGACTTAATAGCAATGTTTAAAGCATATGTGGTATTATAAGTGAAAACGACGTTTTCTGGATTTGCATTAAAAAGCTCTGCAAGTAAAGAACGCGTTTCATATATTTTTTCTGCACTTTTAATTGATAAATTATGAGAGCTTCTGCCGGGATTTCCACAATATTTTTTTATACATTTAGATATTTCTTCACTTACGCACAATGGTTTTGGAAATGTTGTAGCCGCATTGTCAAGATAAATCATTTTGTTCCCTTTAGAGATTAATAATTTGGTTATATTGAATTCTATTTTTTAAAAGAGTATTTTCAGCTGCATATAGATTTACGCAATCGAATTTTACTCCGTAGGAGCACCCTTTTTTGCTTAAATCTGCATCTAGCTTAATTACGCTTGCATCAATATATGCATTCAATAATGCTTTTTTTGCCTTCATTGCTTGTGTCATTGATTTTACAGATGCTACACACATAATAAGCACCTCCTTTTAACATCTATTATTATTTATATGCAAAAAAGACCGTTTGGTAACGGTCTTTTTGTGCTATTACATAATAGCAAATGCTATTCCAAAATAAATAAGCAAGGATAATACATCAACGATTGTTGTTATAAATGGGCTTGCCATAACAGCTGGGTCAAAACCAATTCGTTTAGCGAGAACTGGTAAAATACATCCAACAAGCTTAGATGCAATGATGGTAACAAGAAGCGTTAAGCTAACAACAAAGCTAATTAATGCAGCCTCTGGGAAGGTTTCTACTTTGATGTTATTTAATATAAGCCAATCAATAGTTATCATTTTTACAAAAGTAGCAAGCGCTAATGTTGCACCACATAAGAGTGAAACGCGAAGCTCCTTAAAAAGAATCCTGAAAATGTCACCCATTTTGATCTCTTCAAGAGCTAAACCACGAATTATAGTAACAGAGGTCTGTCCACCAGCATTACCTCCGGATCCCATTATCATAGGAATAAAAGCGATTAGAACAGTGCTACCCATAGACACAAGCTTTCCTTCAAAAGAGGTGATTACTAGGCTAGTAAGCGTAGCAGAGAGCATAAGCAAAATCAACCAAGGTACTCGTTTGCGCCAAATTTCAAACGGGCTTGTCGCTAAATATGGTTTATCAGAAGGAATAATTGCAGCCATCTTTTCGATATCCTCTGTTGCTTCTTCCTCAATGACGTCAATAGCGTCATCGACAGTGACAATACCTACTAATCTATCCTCGTTGTCAACAACAGGAAGAGCGAGCAGGTCATATTTACTCATTTCTTTAGCAACAATTTCCTTATCCTCATGCGTGTGGACAAAAATGACATTAGTTTCCATTATTTCGGAAATAATCATTCCGTCGTCTGATAAGAGAAGCTTTTTAGCGGTTATATATCCCAATAGCGTTCTATCCGGCTTTGTTACATAACAAGTATAGATTGTTTCTTTGTCAACACCTGTACGTCTAATTCTTTTTAAAGCATCCTCAACTGTAATATCTTCGTCAAGACTGACATATTCAGTTGTCATAATGCTTCCAGCGGAATCGTCAGGATATTTTAAAATTTCATTAATAGTCTTTCTGGTTTCAGAATCTGAGTTATTTAAAATACGTTTTACAACATTCGCTGGCATTTCTTCAATGATATCAACTGTATCGTCGATATAAATCTCATCCATAACCGCCTTAAGTTCATTATCTGTAAACGAGGAGAGAAGTGTTTCTTGATAATCAGAATCCATCTCTACAAAGCATTCAGCTGCTAAATCCTTTGGCAAAAGTCTGAATAGAGTACCAATCTTTTTTGGAAATTCCTGCAGAATTAGTGATAAGTCAGCAGGCTCGATATCTTTTAAAAGATTTTTAATGCCATAATAATTATGTTCTTCAATGAGCCTTTCAAGCTCTTCAACAATTTCATTGAAATCTTCCATTTTTACCTCCTATTAAATTGATAAGAGGGGAATAGATAGATTATATGGTTGCGCTATGGCACGCATATAACACTATATATTTACACCCTCGGGGTTTTGTAGAACTACTTGCGCTCATAGCGACCTCCTAATATTTATTCCTATATATTATAAATAATTTTTTTCAAAAAATCAACACTTCTTTGAGAATAATATTGATTTAATTTTATTTTTTAATACAAAAACACACATAATTGAAAAAAATGAAATTATTATGATATCAAAATTAGAAATTCCACTTAAATAGCTTTCTACCTGTGAGCGCGGAGTTAATTTAAATATATTTACATACAGACAAGCTATCACACCGCAAATGCAGCCTTGAATGAATTTTGAAAATACAAATGTCTTTTTATCAATTAATAATTTTGTTGAAACTGCAAATATTTGAAATGCAACTGAAATTCCACCAAATCCTATGGAAAAACCGGTAAAAAAAGCAGCGACAATGGAATTATTAAACATTGTTGCTCCCTTAAGTCCTTGAGTAATGTCAAATAGAGAAAAAATTATTGCGCTAAAAATTGAGCCTGAAGAAGCTCCAAAAAAGCGAATAAATAAATTTGAGATTAATGAAAAAACAATCGTATATGAGCAAACTGTGATTATTGTATTTGTAGAGGATGAGACCGAACTCGTGAAAGAGGATACAAAGGAGGATTTGGTTTTTATTATATCTACGCTAAATTCATCAATTTCTTTATTTCTAAAAAATATTATACAATTCAAAAAAATTGAAATTATAATCTGTAAAAGGTAGAGAAAAACACCAAATTGAATGTTGTTCCAAATTTGGATTCCGACAAAGGAAATGACAAAACCCAGTCCTGCATTAGAAGAGAGGATTAACACTTTTGTTAACGTGCTTTTTTTAATTGAACTAGAGGAAAGCTCATTTAATAGTTTAGCGCCTGTAACAAAGCCGGAAACATTTCCTAAAACTATAATAGGTAAGCATATTTTACAAATGCCTAAAATTTTAAACACTTTTTTAAAAAAACTCGAGAAACCAATATTTATCGGCATATATGATATTAAAATGCTTGAGATAAGCATAAAAGGAAACAGTGTGGGGATAAGTGTTCTTAAACAAAAAAACAATGAAGTAATAATATTGTTTTTAACAAATTCGGCATTTGTAAAAAATAATAAAATAATTAAAAGCAAAGCTAAAAATATGGTTATATTTTTTAATTTTGTTATTATTGTATTTTCCTCCTCATAAATTGTTTTTAGTAGAATTATATGAGAAATATGGAGGATAAAATGCAGAAAAAAACAATGGGAAAAATCATTTCAGAGGTATTTGATATACCACTTGAAGGAATATCAAATGTTCCTTGTGCCGAGCTGATTGGAAATACAATGTTAAACATAGATGGATGCATTGGTATAAAAAAATATGAATGTGATGAGATAATTATAAGAACCAAATCATATTTGCTCAAAGTAAAGGGAGAAAAATTGTCAATGCTAACATTTTCACAAGGAAGGGTAAGTATTAGAGGCGCAATTTCTGCGTACTTAATAGAAGAAATATAATGAAAAGGTTTTTGTACTCAAAAATTGAAATAATAGTCAGTAAAAAGAAAAAGGTGCTTGCGCTTGACATTATTTTAAAAAATAATCTTACATACGTAAAGGTGTTAGAAAAGGATGAGAAAACGTTTATATTAATATATGCAAAGCACTATAATCAATATAAAAGCGTATTTGAAAAATATGATATAGAATATACAACAGGCAAGGAATATGGGCTGTTTTATCATTTTAAAAAAAATAAACATCGAGTAGGACTATTCATAGGCGTATTTTTGTTTGTTTTATTATCTTATTTTAGTTCAAAGCTTGTATGGAGAATAAATATTTCTGGCAATGAAAAATTTAGTGATGAGGAAATCGAGGAAATATTATATAACGCTGGTTTTTCACTTGGAGAGTATATACCGAATATTGATTATGATGAGCTTCATAATAAGGTATTGCTTCAATCAAATGAAATATCATGGATTTCTATAAACATAAATGGAACTGTTGCAAATGTAGAAGTGAAGGAAACATTAAAGGAAGATAATAAAGATAAAAGTCAATATACGAATGTTATATCGAAATATGATGGCTATATTTCTTCTGTAAATGTAATTAATGGAGAAAAGGTCGTATCAGCAGGAAATATTGTAAAAAAAGGTGATTTGCTTATATCAGGAGTTATAAATTCACAATCCGAGGGTGTTAGATTTGTTCATGCAGAAGGCGACGTTAGAGCATATGTAAATAAGGAAATTCTGATTGAAATTCCTTTAGTTTCAAATGAAAAACAGTATACGGGAAAGGTATACGAAGAAAAAAAGTATAAATTATTTTCAAAATATATAAATTTTTCTTTAAAAAATAGCAATTACAATGATTTTTGTGATAAAATAGAGAAAACAGAACCTGTAAGTATTTTAGGCTTTAATAATCTTCCCTTTAAAAAAACCACTACAAAATATTATGAGTATCAAATTAAAGAGGTTACAAGGACAAAGGAAGAGGCGGTAGAATTAGCCTTTGTTGAATTAAACAAAGAGCTAGATCAAGCGCTTAAAACAGCAGAGCTTGTTTCAAAAACAGTAAATACATATTACAAGAATAGGTGTGTTTACATTGAATGTGATATATATTGCTTGGAGACAATTTCAGAGGAAGTGCAGTTTTTTGTTGACTAAAAATGGAGGAGAATATGGCAGAAAGAACGCTAAATACATCATCACCTAACGCGACATCATCAATATTTGGGGCATTTGACATTAATGTGACCATAATCGAGGAAGCATATAATGTAAAAATCATTAATCGCCCATCTGACAATTCAATTGGAGATTGTATTATTGTTAGTGGAAAAACGGATGATGTCAATAAGGCATACGATGTTCTTGCTTATTTGAACAAAATGGTTGAAATGAACAATCCGATTACCGAGCAGACCTTGGATTATGTAATTTCAATGGTTTCCGAAAACGAAACTGAAAAGTTAAACGAGCTAGACGATAATTGCTTTTGCGTTACTGCCAAGGGTAAGCCAATAAAGGCAAAAACTCTAGGACAACAAAAATATGTAAATGATATTAAGAATAATACCGTTACCCTGGGAATTGGTCCAGCGGGCACAGGAAAAACATTTTTAGCGGTGGCTATGGCTGTGAAATCGCTACGAAACAAAGATGTTTCTCGCATAATTTTAACCAGACCCGCTGTTGAGGCAGGTGAGCGCCTTGGATTTTTGCCGGGCGATCTTCAAAGCAAAATTGATCCATATTTAAGACCATTATATGACTCCTTATATGAATTATTAGGCTCGGAAACATGTACTAAATATATTGAAAAAATGGTTATCGAAATAGCACCTCTTGCGTATATGAGAGGCCGAACACTAGATGATTCATTTATTATTCTTGATGAAGCACAAAATACCACGCCCGAGCAAATGAAGATGTTTCTAACTCGTATAGGCTATAATTCAAAGGTTGTTGTTACAGGCGACTTGTCGCAAACCGACTTGCCAGATGGCAAAAAAAGTGGCCTTGCTGAGGCTGTAAAGATACTTAAAAGCATTGACGACATTGCAATTCATTCATTTACTGAAAAGGATGTAGTTCGCCATAAGCTTGTACAAAGAATAATTGTTGCTTATGACAAATATGAAAAAGAAATGAAGCAAAATAAAGATAAAAGGACAAATAGAAAATGATATTAAACGTTGATTTTAATAATGAGCAAGATATAATTGAGGTTAGAGTAGCAATGCGTTCTATTGTTCGTAAGGCTATATTTAATACATTGGCATACGAGGGCTTTGATAAAGATGTTGAGGTTTCTGTTACATTTACAGACAACGAACAAATTAAAGAGCTAAATTCTCAATATAGAAATAAAAATTCTGCTACTGACGTTCTTTCTTTTCCTATGTTTGATAACTTCAAAGACATAGAAATTCAGCCAGAGCCGATTCCTTTGGGTGATATTGTTATTTCACTTGAAAGAGCGCAAATTCAAGGATATCATTTATTCCATAGCATTTATCATGAGGTAGCTTTTTTAGCTGTTCATTCAACCTTACATTTACTTGGATATGACCATGAGACATCCAAAGAGGATGAAGAGGAAATGATAAGAAAACAAAAGGAAATAATGGAGATAATAGGATTTTAATGAGAAAGACTACATTTATTGCAATAGTAGGAAGACCAAATGTTGGCAAGAGCACACTTTTAAACGCGATATTAGGTGAAAAAATTGCTATTGTTTCTTCTAAACCACAGACAACCAGAAATAGAATAACTGGAATATACACAAAAGACGATGCTCAAATTGTATTTTTAGACACTCCTGGATTTCAAAAGCCACGCACCAAGCTTGGCGAATATATGCTTGCCGCTTCTGACTCGTCTATCGGAAGCTCTGATGCTGTTATTTTGATAGCTGATGTTAACTATGGACTTGGAGAGATTGAAAAGGATATTATCGAAAGAATCAAGCGTACAAAGCTCCCGGCGATACTCGTTTTGAATAAAACAGATATGGCAACTCCTGAAAAGGTAGCAAAAACAATTACGGAGTACGATAATTATTATAAATTTGATGCTGTTGTACCAACCTCAGCATCAAGAGGACAAGGAGTACAAGCTGTAATTGATGAATGTTCAAATTATCTTTGCGAGAGCGAATGGTTTTTCCCAGATGATATGATAACAGACCAACCCGAAAGAAATATTGTTGCCGAAACAATACGTGAAAAGCTTTTACGTGTTCTTTCTGACGAGGTTCCCCATGGTACTGCAGTTAGTATCGAGGAATTTAAAGACGAAGAAAAAATTATTAAGATAAGAGCTGATATTTATTGTGAGCGTGCATCGCATAAGGGAATAATTATTGGCAAAAACGGAGAAACCTTAAAGCGCATTGGAACATATGCAAGAGAGGATCTTGAAAGATTTTTTGGAGTTAAGGTCTATATCAACCTTTGGGTCAAGGTAAAAGAAAAATGGAGAAATAGCACCTTGAATCTTAACAACCTCGGATATAACATTAAGGAGATTAAATGACCGAAATAAAAAAGAATGGTCTTGTTATACAAGAGAAGGACATAGGAGAAAATGATAAGCTATTGACCATATTAACAGAAAGATATGGCAAGGTTTTTGTTGTTGCAAAAGGTGCTAAAAGTGTACGAAATCGACATATGGCATCGTGTCAGCTTTTTTCTTATGCTACCTTTGGATTACGCAAAAGAGGAAATTATTATTATATCGTTGATAGTGATTTAATCGAGAGCTATTATGATATTAGAACTGATATTATAAAGCTAGCTTTAGCCTCTTTTGTGTGCGACGTGATAAATGACGTTGTGCAAGAGGGAAACAATGAAGATGCAATTTTAAAACTTGCATTAAACACATTTTATGCAATTGCCAAAAATCTAAAACCGCTAGAATTTATAAGAGCGGCATTTGAGTTGAGAATAGCGACAGAATCGGGCTTTGCGCCTAATTTGGATTCTTGTTTCCAGTGCGATTCAAACGAAATCAAGCTATCATATTTTGATATTGTTGATGGTATAATTTATTGCGAAAAATGTAAAAACATTTTATTTTATGCAAGTGCCGAAAATGAGTTTTTGGAGCGCGGACTAACCAAACCAATTGCAATTATCTCTGATAGTGTGCTTGCAGCTATGCGATATGTTGTTGGCTGTCGTCCAGAGCGCTTCTTGTCTTTTAATTTACAAGATATTGAGCTACATTCGTTTTATGATGTATGTGAAAAATTTTTATTGAATCAGCTTGAAAGAGGATTTTATTCTTTAGATTTCTACAAATCACTGATTTAGTTTGAAAAGGAGGAAAAATGCGTAATCTTGAAAAATCGTTAAGAATTCTTGAATTTGATAAAATAAGAGAAATGTTGGCATCGTTAGCGTTAACGCAGGGTGCCAAAAAAAGAGCATTGTCCTTAACTCCTTCTTCAAATTCTTTAACAGTTGCCAGAAGGCAGGAATTAACACAAAATGCCAAAGAAATGGCTGAAGTTAAGGGTGCACCATCCTTCAATAGTATCCCAGAGATTCTCGATACTGTTGAAAAAGCAGAAAAGAACTCAATTTTATCTCCTCGTGAAATTCTTGACATTGCTATTTGCTTACAAACCACACGAACCTTGCTTGAATATGTGCACACGGATGCAATTAAGCCATGTCAGCTTTCTGAAATATTTAATTCACTTGTTCCAAACAAAACTTTAGAATCACGAATTTTTAAAGCAATAATTGGTGAAGATTTAATTGCAGATGATGCAAGTCCTATGCTTGCTGACATTAGAAGGAAGATTAGATATCAAACAAATAGAATTAGAGAAGTATTACAAAGCTATTTAACTGGCGAAAAATCAAAGCACTTGCGTGAAAATTTAGTTACTATGCGTAATGGTCGCTATGTTTTGCCTGTTAAAAATGAAGATAAAAATGAGATTAAAGGTCTAATTCATGATACTTCCGGCACCGGAGCTACGCTTTTTATTGAGCCGATGGCTGTTGTTGAAGCAAACAATGAATTAAGAACCCTGATGAGTCAAGAATCTGCGGAAATTGAGCGTATATTGGCTGAATTTTCAACTGACATTGCTAATTTTTCAATGCAACTTATTAATAACTACAATAGTATTACTGAAATCGCTTTTAATTTTGCAATGGCAGAATTATCTTATAAGATGAATGCGGTTTCTCCCGAGTTTACAACAGAGAGAACGGTTATTTTTGATAGAGCTAGACATCCGCTTCTTGATAAACAAAAGGTTGTCCCTATAAATGTTTCACTTGGTAACGAGTATAATATGCTCGTAATTACAGGACCAAACACAGGTGGAAAGACTGTTACACTTAAAACACTTGGTCTGTTTGCATTAATGGCTCAAAGTGGTATGCATTTGCCATGTGAATATGCAAAAATATGTATTTTTGATGGAATTTACCCAGATATTGGTGATGAGCAAAGCATTGAGCAATCTCTTTCAACCTTCTCATCTCATATGGTTTCTATTGTTAATATTGTTAATGAAGCAACATCGCATTCGCTTGTATTATTTGACGAATTAGGAGCAGGAACAGATCCGATTGAGGGAGCTGCACTTGCACAGTCAATACTTGAGATTATGCTTGAAAAGTCGGTTTTGTGCGCCGCTACAACGCACTATGCCGAGCTAAAGGCTTTTGCTTTGAATACCGATGGCGTAATTAACGCATCCTGCGAGTTTGATGTCAATACATTAAAACCAACATATCGTCTAATTATTGGTGCTCCTGGCAAGTCTAATGCTTTCTTAATTTCAAGTAAGCTTGGAGTTTCCCCAAAAATAATTTCGCGTGCAAATGAGCTTATTTCTGACGAAACTAGAAGCTTTGAGGGCGTTATTGAAAAGCTTGAAAACGAGCGCTTTTTGCTTGAAAAAGAAAAGGAAGAAGCAAAAAGACTTCGCAAGGAATATGAAGCTTTTAAAAATACTGCCGAAAAAGAATTGAAAGAAAAGCTTGGTAGAGCTGAAAAGGAAAGCCAAGAAATGATAGAAAAGGCTAAAGAAATTATTGCAGGTGCGCGAGCCAGTGCTGAATTTGTTTTTGATAAATTGGATAAAATACAAAAGGAAAAGGATACAAATGATTTTTCATCTAAATATTCTACTATCAAGAAAGATTTGAGATCTAAGCTTTTAGAGGCTGATAGAATTTATAACCCAGTAGATGAAATTGATGAAAATTACGTTCTTCCTCGCAACCTTGTCAAGGGTGACAGAGTAATATTACGCAACGTTGGTACCGAAGCAATTTTGCTTGATAATCCCGATAAAAGTGGAAATGTCATTGTTCAGTCAGGAATTGTAAAAACAAAAACAAATATTAAGAATTTAATGCTAGTGACCGATGATATTGCAGAGAAAATGCAATCCTCAAAGCCACAGACGATTGCAACACCAAAGAAAAAATCCGTTGTAAATAAAGCATTTTCACCATCTCTAGATGTAAGAGGCAGAAATATCGAGGATGCTTGGATCGACATAGACAAATATCTTGATGAAGCTATTATAGTTGGTGTAAAAAGTGTAACTATTGTTCATGGCAAAGGAACAGGCGCTTTAAGAAAAGGACTATGGGAATTCTTTAGAACCGATACAAGAGTTAAAAAATATCGTAACGGAGAATATGGAGAAGGCGATTTTGGTGTTACAGTTATTGAACTAAAGTAATATAAAAAAGGCGAAATTTTCGCCTTTTTTGTTTTTTATTACAAAAATATATTTAATTATAATATTATTACTTGCAATTACAACGCTAATTTGGTATAATATACACGATATACTAACTATCACATTATTTTTTTGTAAGGAGAAGATATGGCTAAACTAAAAATGCTTGCAATCGACCTCGGGGCATCAAGCGGTAGAGGTATTGTGGGTTCATACGATGGAAACAAGCTTGAGATTGCTGAAAATCACCGTTTCCCTAATGAGCCTGTTATGACAAATGGTAATTTTTCTTGGGATATTTTAAGAATATTTCATGAGATAAAGGCTTCAATATCCAAATGTGCTTTGTCAGAGGACAAGGACATTAAGAGTATAGGTATTGATACTTGGGGCGTTGACTATGGCTTTATCGATAAAAATGGAGCTTTGATGGCTAACCCATATCATTATCGTGATTTGCGTACGGATAATATTCAACCATATGCATTCAAAACAGTTCCTTTTGAAAAGCTTTATGGAATTACTGGTATTCAAACCATTAATTTTAATACTATCTATCAATTAATTGCTGACTTAAGAGATAGACCTTACATAATCGAAAGTGCTGAAAGGATGCTTTTCACTCCTGATCTACTTAATTATTTCTTGACAGGTGAAAAGTTTACCGAATATACAATTGCATCAACTGGTGCTATTCTTGATGCAAAGAAGAGAGCTATTTCAACCGAGTTATTAAATGCTTTTGGAATTAAAGAAAGTCTATTTTCACCAGTTGTAATGCCCGGTAACAAGGTTGGAAAGTTAACCCCAGCACTTATTTCCGAGCTTGGAGATATTAAGGCAGATGTAGTTAATATTGCATCACACGATACTGCAAGTGCAGTTATTGCTGTTCCCGCAAAGAAGGGTGATGACTTTGTTTACATCAGTAGTGGCACATGGTCACTTATGGGTGTTGAGAATGATGAGCCTGTGATTAATGATCTTTCGCTTAAGCACAACTTCACAAACGAAGGTGGTGCAGGTGGTAAGATTAGATTCTTAAAGAATATCATGGGACTTTGGCTTGAGCAAGAATCGAGAAGACAATGGAAGCGTGAAGGCACAAGCTACACATTTGATGAGCTTACGGAAAAGGCACTTGCGTCGAAGCCATTTGCTTGCTTTATTGATCCTAACAACGTTCTTTTCTCACCATCTGGAGATATGCCTGGCAGAATTAGAGAATTTTGCCGAAAAACTGGTCAATATGTTCCTGAAACCGTCGGCGAGGTTGTTAGATGTATTTTTGAGAGCTTGGCGCTTTGCTATAGACAAACCATTGAGTCTATTGAAAGTATGACAGGTAAAAAGTATTCTTCTATCAATATTGTTGGTGGTGGAACCAAAGAGGCAGTTCTTTGTCAATGGGCTGCTAACGCATCAAATAGAGTAGTATATGCTGGTCCTGTTGAGGCAACCGCTATCGGTAATATTTCAATGCAAGCTATTGCCTCTGGTGAAATTAAGGACATTTATGAGGCTAGAGAGATTATAACAAAATCGTTTGATGTTAAGACATATGAACCAGCACATAGTGATGCTTGGGAAGATGCTTATCAAAGATTTTTATCTATCTGTGGAAAGGAATTCTAATTATGAACTCAAATAAAGAAAAAATGTATGAAATAGCTAAAGCTGCATATGCAGAAATCGGTGTAGATACTGATGCAGTTATTGAAAGAATGAAGAAGGTTCCAATTTCCATCCAATGCTGGCAAGGTGATGATGTTAAGGGCTTTGAAAATAGCGGTCCTTTAACTGGTGGAATTCAAACCACAGGTAACTATCCAGGAGCAGCTAGAAACATTCAAGAGCTTCAAATGGACTTTGAAAAAGCAGCTTCAATGATCCCTGGTAAGAAAAAATTGAGTTTACATGCAATTTACCTTGACAACAAGGGAGAAAGCATTCCAAGAGATCAAATTAAGCCAGAGCATTATGATACATGGATCAAATGGGCAAAGAAAAACGGCTTCGGTCTTAATCTTGACCCAACCTGCTTTTCACATCCATATTCTGATGATGGTTTCACACTTTCTCACCACGATGAAAAAATTCGTAAATTCTGGATTGACCATGTAATCGCTACTAGAAAGATCGCCGAGTATATAGGTAAAGAAATGGGCGAGGTTTGTGCAAGTAACTATTGGATTCCTGATGGATTTAAGGATATTCCTGTTGACAGAAAGGGGTATAGAGAAAGACTTGAGGATTCACTTGATCAAATCTTTGCAGTTCCGGTTGACCCTAAATACAATATAGCTGCACTTGAGGGTAAGGTATTTGGTATCGGTGCTGAAAGCTGTACAATCGGTTCAAATGACTTCTATCTTGGTTATTGTGCAAAGAAGGGGCAATATTTAACTCTTGATGCTGGTCACTTTCATCCAACAGAATATATTTCAGATAAGATTTCTACTGCACTTCAATTTACACCTGGTCTTTTGCTTCACGTTTCAAGACCTGTAAGATGGGATAGTGACCATGTTGTTATTTTTGATGACGAGCTAAAGGCTATTGCTGAAGAAATTGTCAGAAGTGGAGAAATGGATAGAATCAATATAGGTCTTGACTTCTTTGATGCGAGCATTAACAGAATTGCGGCATGGGTTATCGGTGCTAGAAACATTCAAAAGGCACTTCTATATGCTATGCTTGAACCAACAGAGCTCATGAAGGAGCTTGAAGTTAAGATGGATTACACATCACGTCTTGCTTGGCTAGAAGAGCTTAAATCAATGCCATACGAAGCTGTTTGGGATAAATATTGCATCGAGTGTGGTGTACCAACTGGCATTTCATGGCTAAATGAAGTAAAAGAATACGAAAATGAGGTTCTTTCTAAAAGATAATAATTTCAGTAGGGCAAATATCTGATTTATTTTGACAAATATAATAAAAACACACTATGGGGGATAGTATGGAACATTTAAATGGTGAATTAAAGGTAATTGGTATGAGAGGCTGTGAGGACTTCACGGCACAAGTAGATAATTACTTAAAACAATTAAGAAACACAGATAAAAGCTTTGTAGTTGATGCACAATGTCCAAGATTTGGTTCAGGTGAAGCAAAGGCACTTATTAATGAATCAATGAGAGGCCTTGACCTTTATATTATTTCTGACTGCTTTAACTACGGTGTAACATATAAAATGTATGGTATGCAAGTGCCAATGAGCCCAGATGACCATTTCCAGGATTTGAAAAGAATTATTGCGGCAACTGGTGGTAAGCCAAGAAGAATTAGCGTAATTATGCCTATGCTTTATGAAGGCAGACAACATAAGCGCTCCGCAAGAGAATCGCTTGACTGTGCACTTGCACTTCAAGAACTCACATCTATGGGTGTTACCAATATTATAACCTTTGACGCACACGACCCAAGAGTTCAAAACGCTATTCCATTAAGTGGATTTGATAATGTAAGACCTGCTTATCAAATGCTAAAGGCTCTTGTTAGAAACGTTCCAGATGTTAAGCTTGATAAAAAAAGCCTTATGGTTGTTTCTCCTGACGAGGGCGCTATTGGTCGTTCTATGTATATAGCTTCTGTTCTTGGTATCGAGCTTGGTATGTTCTATAAGAGAAGAAACTACTCAATTATCATTGATGGTAAGAACCCAATTGAAGCTCACGAATATCTCGGCAATGACTTGACTGGAAAGGATGTTATTGTTGTCGACGATATGATTTCTTCTGGTGACTCAATGATCGATGTTGCTGAACAACTAAAGGGTAGAGGAGCAAAGAGAGTATTTGTATTTGCTACATTTGCACTTTTCTGCAACGGTCTTGAGAAGTTTGATAAGGCTTACGAGGAAGGCATTTTTGATAAGATTTTTGCAACTAACCTTACATATCACACAAAAGAAATCCTTTCACGTGATTGGTACTGTGACGTTAATATGAGCAAATATGTATCATACCTAATTGATACAATCAATAATGATGCTTCAATTAGCACACTTCTTAATCCAGTACAAAAGATTCATGCTTTACTAGATAAGCATAAAGACTAATTATTAAAGGGTAACATATGAATAATTTCAAAAATCTTGTAGCAAAGGATTTGCTTGAATGTTTAAAAGGCATTTCACCAGATGTTGAGCTTACAACTGATGATTTAATGTCAATGTTTGAATATCCACCAGATTCATCTCTTGGTGATATTGCGTTTCCTTGCTTTAAGCTATCAAGAATATTTAGAAAAGCACCACCTGTAATTGCAAAGGAAATAGAAGAGAAGTTTTCTTCTTCTGCCGTGTCAAAAGCACAAGCAGTTAACGGTTATTTAAACATTTTTGTAGCAAACAATTACTTAATAAAAAATGTATTATTTGAAATAGAAAAGAAAAAAGAAAAGTATGGCTCAGATGGTTCGGGAAACGGCAAAACTGCAGTATTTGACTATTCATCCCCCAATGTAGCAAAGCCTTTCCATATTGGACATCTTGGCACTACCGTTATTGGTCATTCTCTTAAAAAATTACATGAATTTCAAGGCTATAGTTGTGTTGGTATAAACTACCTCGGTGACTGGGGTACACAATTCGGTAAGCTTATTACTGCTTATAATATGTGGGGCAGTGATGAGGAAATTGAAAAAGAAGGTGTCGATGGTCTTGTAGCTCTATACGTTAAATTCCACAACGAGGCGGAGCTTGACGAATCACTAAATCAAAAGGCTCGTGACGAGTTTACAAAGCTTGAGCACGGCGACGAAGAAAATACAAGGCTTTGGAAATGGTTTGTTGAACTAAGCCTTAAAGAATATCAAAAAACATATAAGCAGCTTGGCATTGAATTCGATAGCTATAAGGGCGAAAGCTTTTATACTGATAAAATGCCTGCACAGGTTGAGAAGCTGAGAAATAGTGGTCTGTTAAAGATTGACGATGGTGCTTCTATTGTAGATCTATCTGATTATAATATGCCACCATGCTTGATTCTAAAAAAAGATGGATCAACCTTGTATCCAACAAGAGACATTGCTGCTGCTGTTTACCGCAAAGAAGCATATAATTTTGATAAATGTATATATGTTACATCTGCTGGTCAAAGCCTACACTTTGCCCAATGGTTTAAGGTTGTTGAGCTTATGGGATATGATTGGTATGACAAGCTTGTTCACGTTCCTTATGGTACTGTAAGTATTAACGGAGAAAAGCTTGCTACAAGAACAGGCAACGTAATACTTTTAAGAGATTTATTTAAAACCGCTATTGAAAAGGTTAGTGAGATTATTAATGAAAAGAATCCTAACCTTGAAAATAGAGACGAGATTGCTGAGGCTGTTGGTGTTGGCTCAGTTGTTTTCTACTATTTATACAATAATAGAATAAAAGACATTAACTTTATAATGAAGGATGCGCTCAGCTTTGAGGGTAACACCGGTCCATATGCTCAATACACATATGCCCGTACCTGCGGTATTCTTGACAAGGCAAGTTCATTTGAATATAATTCAACAGACCCTCAAATTACCGCACCTGAAGAGGCTGATTTATTAAAGGTTCTCTCTAAATTTGGAGAAGCTGTTAAGGACGCAATCAAGGAATATGAGCCTTCAGTTATAACTCGTTATATTATTGATGTTTGCAGTGCATTTAATAAGTTCTATCATAACTGTCAAATCGCTACAGCAGACGATATAAACGTAAGAAATACACGTGTAAGACTTACAAGCGCTACTAAAGATGTTCTTGGCAACGCATTTGAGCTTATATGTATGAAAAAAACAGAAAAGATTTAATCAAGAGGTTTTTATGTCAGGACATAGTAAATGGAAAAATATAATGCATAAAAAAGAGAAGACTGATGCTCAAAGAGCAAAAATCTTCACAAAAATCGGTAAGGAAATTGCAGTTGCAGTAAAGGCAGGTGGCCCAGACCCTGTGTCTAATGCTAAGCTTGCTCAATTAATTCAAAAAGCAAAGCAAAATAACGTTCCTAACGATAATATCGAAAGAACAATCAAAAAAGCAAGCTCATCTGATGCTACAGCGCTTGAGGAAATGAGATACGAGGGCTATGGTCCTGGTGGAGTTGCGGTAATTGTTGAGGCTGCAACTGATAACACCAACCGTACTACTCCCGAAATTCGCTCTTACTTTAGCAAATATAAAGGAAATCTAGGTACAACTGGTTGCGTAGGATACTTATTTGAGGACAAGGGCGTTATTATGATATCCAAGGAAGAAGGATATGATGAGGATGAACTTATGGAGGCTGCACTTGAGGCAGGTGCTGCTGACTTTGTCGCTGATGAGGAAGCATACATTGTTTATACAGAGGATTCAGATCTTGAGGTAGTAGCAGCTGATCTTGAAAACGCAGGATACAAATATGTTTCTGCAGACCACGATAAAATTCCTTCAACATACGTTGAGCTTACATCCGAGGATGATATTAAGTATATGAATTTACTTATTGAGCATCTTGAGGATAACGACGACGTTACTGAGGTTTATCATAACTGGGAAAACTGTGATTAATAAAAAGCCTTCCGTTTGAACTAAACGGGGTTCACTTCAGTTTGCTCGGTTTTTTTATGTGAACTCTTTTTCACAACGTGAATAATTAATTTCACTTTACTTTTTTTCTTAATTAGTATATAATTAAGTAAAATAAAGCAAAAGGAGAAGTGCAATGCTTTTTAAAGAGAGGATAAAGCAGTTTAGAGCAGAAAAAAATTTAACGCAAAACGACCTTGCGGATAAGCTATTTGTTTCTCGCACATTGATTTCAAAGTGGGAAAATGGTGTTGTTTATCCAAATGCTCAAAATATGGCTAAATTAGCTGAGCTTATGAATGTTGAGGTAACAGAGTTACTATCTGAACAAGAAACAAAAATGCTCGTACTTGATAATAATTCTGATAGAATTACAGTTTTTCAAAAAATTATCTATATTATATCTTTAATTTTAATTTCATCAGGACTAACACTTTTAATAATTGGTTTCATTTTTCCAAATGATTTAACACGACCAGAGGATATTTATAATTCTGTTAATACAATTACTGTTATTTGCTTTATTATGAAGATTATTGGAGGAATTATGGCTCTTATTGGACTCATATCTTCAATTATTACTACAGTTTTTATTAAAAGATAATAAAAAGCCCACTTTGGTGGGCTTTTTAATTAATTTTAGAAATAATAACCTCAAGATTTCCTCTAATTGTAAATTTTCCTAAATTAGCAGGAACAAAGTAGCTGTCACCCTTTGAAAAAATATTTTTTTCGCCATTGAAAATAATTTCACCTTGACCATCAAGACAAAGAAGAGAAGCAAAGCTTTCTTCATTAGTAAATGTGGTTAAAGTTCCGTCGATATTATGTTTTTCGACATTAAAATACTCACATGAAGCTAATGTATTATCATTTTTTGCATTTGTAGAAAACCTAATTTTCTCAATTTCCTCTTTAGTTCTGTTTACAATAACATTTAGTGCATCATTAACGTGTAATTCTCTAGGCTTTCCGTCTTTACCAACACGATTATAGTCATATACTCGATATGTAATGTTTGAATTTTGTTGAATTTCAGCAAGTAAAATTCCTGCACCAATTGCGTGAACAAGCCCACTTGGAATGAAGAATACATCGCCTTTTTTTACATCAACATAATTTAATTTCTCTTCAACCCTGCCGTCCTTTATAGCTTTAGCAAATTCCTCGTTTGAAACGCCTTCCCTTAAGCCATAAACAAGCTGTGCACCTGGCATTGCATCAATTACGTACCACATTTCAGTTTTTCCAAGACTGTTTGCGTTTTTGAGTCCATATTCATCATCTGGGTGAACTTGAACTGATAAATTATCCTCGGCATCAATAAATTTTATTAACAAAGGAAAGAATGTCTGTGGCTTGTTTGATATAACGCCCACACCATTTTTGTCAATATATTCTTGCATTGTTATACCATCAAATTCACCACCAATAATTGTGTTCATTCCATCAGGACGAACGGTCAACTCCCAGCTTTCGGCGATATTATTTAGGTCTGACTTCTTGTTATATTCATTTTTTAGGCGATTTCCACCCCAAATAATCTCTTTAAAAATAGGATTTAATTTAATTGGTTTTAGCATAAATATCTCCTTTATAATTATTATACTTATTATAATATTTTTCTTATAAAAAGTCAATGATTATAGAGAAGTGATGATAAAAAAATAGGGCATTAAGCCCTATTTTTTATTTAATTTCAACTGTAACCTTTTTGTCGTCGATTTTAGCGACTGTTTTCATTACAGAACGGATAGCCTTGGCAATTTTGCCACGCTTACCGATAATCATGCCCATATCTTCTTCAGCAACACTAAGTGTCATTAGTATTTCGTTGCCCTCCTCATGCTCGGTAACAGATACCTTTTCAGGATGGTCAACTATAGACTTTGCGATATTAGAAAGAACTGTGCTAAGATCAATCATTTTGCACACCTTTGATTATTATAAAATAATCCCTTTCTTTTGAATTATTTTACAATACCGCTTTTCTTAAGAAGAGATTTAACAGTTTCTGTTGGTTGAGCACCGTTATTTAACCATTTTTCTGCCTTTTCAACATTAAATTTGATTTCAGCAGGCTCTGTAAGAGGATTGTAGTAACCGATTTCATCGATAAATTTACCATCTCTTGGAGCTCTTTCATCTGCTACAACTACACGATAGAAAGGAGCCTTCTTTGCGCCCATTCTTCTTAATCTCATTTTTACTGCCATTGTTTGTTTCCTCCATATATTATATAAATTTTTTCTTTTTATAAAAAGCCATTAAAACGGCATTTTCATCCTTTTGCCACCCATGCCACCGAAGCCTTTGAATTTGCCGGACGACATTTGTTTCATTAGTTTCTTCATTTGGTCAAATTGCTTTAAAAGTCTATTAATTTCTTCAACTGAAGTACCGCTACCTTTTGCAATTCTTTTCTTTCTTGATGAGTTTATAATATCAGGATTATCTCTTTCCTTTGGTGTCATTGAAAGAATAATTGCTTCCGTGCGAGCAAGCATATTTTCATCAATTTTAACATCCTTGCCACTCATACCAGGAACCATAGACATAACGCTTTCAAGTGAGCCCATTTTCTTTAATTGAGCCATTTGATCAAGGTAATCTGTTAGAGTAAAGGCGTTTTCGCGCATTTTCTTTTCAAGAGCCTCGGCTTGCTTTTTATCATAAGCCTCTTCAGCCTTTTCAATAAGAGTAAGCACATCACCCATGCCAAGAATTCTTGATGCCATTCTGTCAGGATAGAATGGCTCGATTGTATCAAGCTTTTCACCTGTGCCAACAAATTTGATTGGTTTTCCTGTAACGTAACGAACAGATAGAGCAGCACCACCACGAGTATCACCATCAAGCTTTGTAAGAACAACACCAGTGATATCAAGCATTTCATTAAATGATTCAGCAACGTTAACAGCATCTTGACCGAGCATTGCATCAACTACTAAAAGAATTTCAGTAGGTTCTGTAACCTTTTTGATGTCTTGAAGTTCTTTCATAAGAACCTCGTCAACATGTAGTCTACCAGCGGTATCAATAAATATTATATCGTGACCATTTTTCTTTGCATAATCTATAGCACTCTTGGCAATTGATACAGGATTTTTTGATTTTTCATCAGCATAAACTGGTATATTTAATTGAGAGCCAACAATTTGAAGCTGTTTAATAGCCGCTGGACGATAAACGTCGCAAGCAACGAGCAGAGGATTTTTGCCTTGCTTTTTATATAGGCCTGCGATTTTGCCAGAGTGTGTGGTTTTACCTGCACCTTGTAGACCGACCATCATAACAACTGTTGGCGGTTTAGAGGAAATTTCAAGCTTTGCTTGGGTTTTACCCATAAGCTCAATAAGCTCCTCGTGTACTATTTTAACGACCTGTTGACCCGGCATCAAGCTTTCAAGCACCTGCGAGCCAACAGCACGTTCAGTAACTCTTTTGATAAAGTCTTTTACAACCTTAAAGCTAACGTCAGCCTCAAGTAGAGCAAGCTTTATCTCGCGCATACCTTCCTTGACATCAGCTTCTGTAAGCTTACCCTTGCTTCTAAATTTTTTAAAAGCATTAGAAAGCTTATCAGCTAAGTTTTGGAACATAGCCATAATGATACCTCCTATTAATATTCTGCCATTTCTTTAATTTCGTTAATTAAAGAATGAATTTTAGAAGAAATATCGTCATTATTTATTTTAGTGTTAATTAAATCAAGTTCTGACGCAATTTCAGCGGATTTGTCGCGCACTTTAATAAAGCGAGCGGCAAGCCCTAATTTATTTTCCATATCAGTAATAATAGTTTCGCCCTTTTTTAGGACACTACGTACTCCCTGACGTGAAATATCATAAGCATCGGCAATTTCTGAAAGAGAGCAGTCTTCATTATAATACATAGAAAGCATATCTCTTTGTCGCTCACTTAAAATATCACCGTAAAAATCTAAAAGCAGAGAAATATTAAGATTTTTTTCAAACATAATAGTCCCTCCAATTAGGTGTAAACCAAATTACTTTACAAGTATAACATTAAAATATTGATTTGTCAATAGGTAATTTAAAATTAGTTTAAAAACTTTACATTATTGAATTATATATAAATATGTAGTAAAATAATATAAAACAATTGCGAAGGTAAAGATTAATGATTATAAATCATCCAATTAAACCATTTTATAACAAAAATTCGAAAATTCTTATTTTAGGCAGTTTTCCATCTGTTAAATCTAGGGAACAAATGTTTTTCTATGGACACAAGCAAAATAGGTTTTGGCGGGTAATATCTACAATTTATGGTTATATTGAACCCAAAAGCATTGATGAAAAGAAAGCATTACTAAAAGAAAACAAATTAGCCGTTTGGGATGTTATTGCATCGTGTGACATCGTGGGTAGCTCTGATAGCTCAATTAAAAATGTTATTCCCAATGATATAAATATTATATTAAACGAAGCAAATATTGAAAAAATCATTGTAAATGGCAAAACAGCAGAAAAGTTTTATAATAAATACATTAAGCATCAAATTAATCGTGTGGCTATTTGCTTGCCATCGACATCACCAGCAAATGCAACTTGGTCAATCGAAAAACTTATTGATCAATGGAAACGAGAATTAACTTAAAATATTACTAATAAATCTAATTATACAAAATATTTTTTATTTGGAAATTAGATTTCACATTGCCAAAATGATTAAGATTAATTTTTTTAATGACCAATTCATTGCGAGGATAAAAAATAATTGCGTTTTCAAAGATATCAATATTATAATTAGTCAACGATAAAAAACCAATTTAAAAATTTTTCTTCGGAAGAAACATCGCACCAGAAAAAATTAATGCGTTTTCAAGGAAGGCGTCAAAAAGTGGTGATTTACTAAACCCCCCTTCATTTATTATAGATAGACATAATAAACTATCTCTATATTTTGCCTTTTCCTATTCTCTTAATTATATAAAATTTGCATTTTGTATAATTAGGTGTGTTCAAAAGAGGATTGATTAGATTTTACTATATTCGATTATAAAATAAAAAATCGAGGCTGTGCCTCGATTTCTAATTGTTCAATTTTAGATATTTTTGTTTTGTTGCTTCTCCTCCACGCAGATGACGTTCTAATTTATTTTTCTGTAAAATTTTTTCTACCTCTAAATATAATGAATGATTCACTTTTGATAATTTTTCAGTAATGTCCTTATGTACGGTTGATTTACTAATTCCAAAAATTTTTGCAGCATCTCTTACCGTTGTTTCGTTTTCTATTATGTATTTAGCTAAATTTTCACATCTTTCTTCAAATCTATTATTTGATACCATAATTACTCCAAAAATCACAATTATGGTAAATAATATGAAAAAAGTCGCATTATTATGCGACTTTTCATTATATATTGAATTTGAAAACAGTTGTATAATCATAAAGCTCGCCAACATTTAATTCACATGAAGGAAAATTCTTATGATTTGGAGAATCGGGTGCGTGTTGGGTCTCGAGACAAACTGCACATCTCTTTTTCTGCGCTACTCCGTTTTTGAATGGTGAATCATTTTCATTAATACAGTTAGCAGCATAAATCAGTACACAAGGCTGATTAGTATATACCTTCATTTCTCTACCAGATACTGGCTCCTTTAGTGTAGCAATATGCTTAACCATACCATTTGAATTTAAAATAAAGTTATGATCATAACCTTGACCAATTTTTAAAAGCTCATTTTCGGCATTTATATCTTTACCTATTAATTTTTCTTCTCTAAAATCAAATGGCGTGTTTTCAACTAGTATTTCCTTGCCTGTTGGAATGAGCTCGGAATTGACCTCTGACACCTTATCACTATCAATCCAAAGTGTATGATTTTCAACGGAACCACTATCATATCCACCAAGATTGAAATATGCGTGGTTGGTTAGATTTAAAACTGTCTTTTTATCGGTAGTAGCTTTATAATTAATTGTCAAAGTATTGTTATTATCAAATGAATAAGTAACCTTAACAAATAAATTTCCTGGATAACCTTCTTCCATATCATCACTTAAATAAGTAAGCTCAAGACACATTTTATCCTCAATTTGATATGCACTAGCATCCCAAAGCTTTTTGTCAAAGCCTTCTTTACCGCCATGTAAATGATTCTTTTTTTCGTTGTTGAAAAGCTTGTACTCTCTTCCATCAATGATAAATGATGAATTATTAATTCGATTACCAAATCGACCAATTAAAGCACCCTGATACCCACCATTAGTGAGATAAGATTTAACATCGTCATATCCACAAACAACATCAGCCAATACACCGTTTTTATCCGGGACATTAATAGCTCTTATAATGCCACCGAGAGTTAAAATCTTAACATTTGCACCACTGTCGTTTTGCAAGGTATACTCATATACCTCACAGCCGCATGGCTTTTTACCAAATAACTCCCTAGTAATCATTTATTCACCATACCCATTAGGATTTTTCTTTTGCCAGTTAGCAGCATCAATGCACATTTTGTCAATGTCATATTTTGCTTGCCAGCCAAGAATATGAAGTGCTTTTTCAGGATTTGCATAGCACTCATCTATGTCACCAGGACGTCTCTCACAAATTTGATATGGTATTTCTTTACCAATAGCCTTTTCAAACGCATGAATGACATCAAGTACAGAATATCCCTTGCCTGTTCCAATATTGAAGCGCTCAACACCTGTAACAATGTTAGTACGGTCAATCGCCTTCAAATGTGCATTAGCGAGGTCAACAACGTGAATATAGTCACGAACACCTGTGCCATCGTGAGTTGCATAGTCATTTCCAAAAACATTAACATATGGATATTTTCCAAATGCAACACGAGCAACATATGGTAAGAGGTTGTTTGGTTTGCCCTTTGGATCCTCGCCCATAAGTCCGCTTTCATGAGCACCAATTGGATTAAAATATCTTAAAATGCAAATGCTCCACTCCTTATCAGAAACATAAATATCACTTAAAATTCTTTCAATCATAAGCTTTGTTTCGCCATATGGATTGGTGGTTGAAAGAGGAAAATCTTCGCTAATTGGCACGAATTTTGGTTTACCATAAACAGTAGCCGAGGAGGAAAATACAATTTTTTTACAGTTATATTTCGACATAACCTTGCAAAGATTCAAAGTGCCAGTGATGTTGTTATGGTAATAGCAAATAGGCATAGCAACACTTTCGCCAACAGCCTTAAGACCTGCAAAATGAATAACTGAATCTATTTTATTTTCGCTGAAGACCTTCTCAATATCGTCAATATTTAAAATATCGCCCTTATAGAATTTAACATCCTTGCCTGTAATTTCTTTAATTCTCTCTAGCACGCAAATCTTTGAATTGCATAAATTATCAAGAATTACAACCTCTCTGTTATCATTCAAAAGCTCGACAACTGTGTGAGAACCTATATAACCAGTTCCACCTGTAACTAAAATAGCCATTTTCATCCTCCAATTAATTCATTATATATAATATATACTATTACAACTAAAAAATCAAGATATTTTCACAAAAATATATTGACTTTTTTCGCTTTAAGTGCTACAATAATTGTACCAAATGATACAGTTTTGGCACGAAATGAGGTTTTATGAAATATAAAAGCTTTTTAAAAGAAAATTTTTTCCTTTTCTCAAGTGTAAACGAGCAAAAAATTGATCAAATGCTTCTTTTTGATGGCATATCTATAGAAGAATATGCACCTCAAGATATTTTACAAAGCTCTAAAACTCAAGGGAAAATAGGAATAATAATTAAAGGTAATGCCATCATACGCTCAGGAGATGATGGTGTAATTATTAGAAAATTAACATCAAAGGATACATATGGTGCAGCTTGCCTGTTCGATAAACCAACATATTTAACTTACGTTAGTGCTGTTTCTAACTGCTCTGTTATTACTTTCAATAAGGATTTTATTGAAAAATGTATCGCATATGATGAAAACGTAGCAAAGAATTATATTTCCTTTTTAGCAAAAAGAATCAGCTTTTTAAATTCAAAGATTAATTCTTATACAGCTAAAAATGCAGAAAATAAGTTATATGCTTATTTATTACAGTTACCGCGAAACGATAATGTAATTGAATTAAAGGTCAGCCTCTCTACCTTAGCTAAAATGATTGGCATTGGTCGTGCCAGCTTATATAGAGCATTAGAAAAGCTCGAAAACAACGGCACAATTACAAAGCAAGATAAAAAAATAATTTTAAACGAGGTATAAACCAATGAAAAAAACATTATCACTTATTCTCACTGTTATTATGCTTTTTGGGGTTGCATTCTCTTTTGCAGCTTGTATTCATAATAATGATGACACAGACGACACAAACACCCAAAAAACCAGCATTAAGCTATCTGTATTAAACGGCACAACCGGTTTTGGTATGGCAAAGCTAATGGAAGATGACGAAAACGAAACTTCAAGCAATGATTATGAATTTAAAGTTGAGACTGATGCCACAAATATAGTCTCTGCCTTGATTGCTGGTTCTATTGATATGGCAGCACTCCCAACAAATGCTGCAGCAAATGTGTATAATAAAACTAATGGACAAGTACAGGTTTTAGCAATAAATACACTTGGAGTTCTCTATCTAATTGAAAAAGATGATCAAATTTCTTCAATTCAAGATTTGAATGGAAAGACAATTTATGTTCCTGCGCAAAATCCTACATTCATTACAAAACATATTCTTGATTCAAATAATATTAATGCAACAATTGATTCTACCACTTATGATACTCCAGCCGCTTTACAGGCTGCTGTTATTTCCGGTCAAGTAGAGCTAGCGGTTTTACCACAACCAGTTCTTACTGCTGCAATGTCGGGCGCTAAAAAGGCTAATATAAATTATAATATTGCACTTGATTTAACAGAGGAATGGAACAAAATACCTAATTCTGAAGAACTAGTACAGGGCTGTATCGTTGTTAGAAAGAGCTTTGCAGAAGCAAACAAAGGTGCTGTTGATGCATTCCTTACAGAATATGAAAACTCAATTAATTATTTGAATCAAAATGTTACTGATGCTTCAGCACTTATAGTTAAATATGGTATTTTTGCTAATGCAACAGTAGCCGAGAATGCAATTCCAAAGTGTAATGTAGCATTTATGAAAGGTGAAGAAATGAAATCAGCTATGAGTGCATTTGTTGCTGCTATGTACAATATCGCACCAGCAAGCATAGGTAATAGCATTCCAGAGGCTGACTTCTACTATATCCCTTAATGAAAAAAGCGTTAAAAATTACTTTTGTAATACTTTTTTGGATTGGAATTTGGTATTTAGCAGTTTTAATTTATTCTTTATTTAAAGGAATGAGTTTATCATATAATCCATTATTTCCATATCCGCACCATGTATTTCTAAAGCTATTTGAATTGTTTTCTAAAGGTAGCTTTTATCTTTCAACAATATCGTCTTTAATTAGAATATTAATTTCTACTGTTATAGCAGTCCTTCTTGGTATTTTTTGTGCTGTAATCTCCTCAAGATTTAACTTTTTGCATCTTTTTATACAACCACTTTTATCAACAATAAAATCTGTACCTGTTACTGTTTTTGTATTTATTCTTTACCTTTTAATTTTTGATTTTACATCAATGTTTATAACAATTTTAATGGTATTTCCTATTGTTTTTGCAAATGTATATGAAGGAATAAAGAATATTGATAAAGATTTATTAGAGGTGTGCCAGGCGTATAAAATTCCATTTGGTAAACGCATAAAATCACTATATTTACCAACGATTATGCCTTACTTTGTTTCTGCCTTGACATCTTCAATTGGACTTGCATGGAAGGCAGGAATTGCCGCAGAGGCACTTTGCCCTCCCGATAATTCAATGGGACTTCATATTTCTTTAGCAAAGCAAAACATTGATAACGAAGAGCTTTTTGCATGGGCATTAACTTTAATAATAATTAATTTGTTATTTGAATTTGCATTTAAAAAGCTTGTAAAGGCAGCATTTAAAAAATGGGTACCAAACGAGGTGAAAAATGAAAATAAGAAATCTAACTAAAAAATTCGCCTCAAAAATTATATTTGATAATGCTACTTTTGAATTTATTGATGGTAAAATCACGTATATAACCGGAAAAAGTGGCATAGGCAAGACTACTCTTTTACGTATTATTGCAGGGCTTGACAAAGCTTATACTGGTGAAATATTAGGACGCTCTGATAAAATTTCATATGTATTTCAAGAGCCTAGATTGTTTCCCAATTTAACAGTTAGCGAAAATATTTCAGTAACCACAGATAATTCGCCTTATACAGTTGATATGGTGTTAAAGTTAACAGAGCTTGAAAAAGAAAAGGATGCACTTCCCTCCTCTTTATCTGGTGGAATGAAAATGCGCATTGCTTTAGCACGTGCTCTTTACTATAACGGAGATGTTTTTTTAATGGATGAGCCATTTTCGGCTCTTGATGATGCAACAAAGGAGCTAATTTTGCCCAAGGCTTTTGAATTATTAAAAGATAAAACAGTAATAATAGTATCTCATAATATCGAAGAAGCAAAAAAATATGCTGATACAATTATTGATATTAACTCGCCTTTAAATAACTAGAAATAGTTTTCTCCTCAAAAAAACGGCCTCAAGCTTAAAGCTGAGGTCGTTTTCTTTTTTTAATTTCCACAGCCACAACGATGGTCTTTTGGTGGCTTAGGTGATGGAACTGAGCATCCACATGTATTAATTAAAGGTGGCGAGAATTCATTTACTGGGAAAGACATAGCTCGGAATAGTGTACATGGGTCATCCTCAGATGCAGTTACACATTCCTTATCTGGTATATTATATTCCATAGCTGAAACAACAAGTTGAGCAGGTCTTTCAATTTTTACAATGGAGAAAAATCCAAGTGAAACTAAAAGCACCTTATCATCTTTATCGCATAAGTTACCATTTACTGAATTTAATACGGTATCTGGAATATCATCAATACAGCAAACGCACATACAATTACATTCTCTTGGCTCTGCAACCTTAACATTCAATATTACAGGGTCAACAGTTTCTAAAACCGCAATTGGTTGAGAAACGGAATTGTTTTTAGAACATGCGCTTTTACAAAATCCTGAATCAGTATATTCACTTTTGAACACATTTACATTTCCTTCGCTACCGAAAAGAATTACCTTCTTTTCAACTACTGCCAAGCCTTCAAATTCTTGAATATTACCAGGGCAAACACATGCTTCAAATATGATTTTTACGTACATTTTAATATTTAATTGGTAGAAGCCTCTATTAAACGGAACATCGTTAATATCAATATGCGCACAAACAATTTTTGCGCATTTTGCTCTTATAACCGAAGTTCTTTCAATGATTTCTTCACCAAAATCAGTCAAATACACTTTAACATTTTCATAGCAATCCTTATCTCTGCATGAATCAAGTACTCTATACGTATCAATGCATATGTTTTCCTTCTGACAAGGGTTAGAACAATTTCTGTTATCTGGCATAGATGGTTAACCTCCTATAGATTCTGAAAAACGATATATGTCGTCTTCTGTAATATCTTATGCAAAATAATTAAAAATGTCATATTTTGATAAAAAATGGGAACTTGTTTTTAACAAGTTCCCTATTTAAATATTACTATTTAAATTAATCTATGTAAACTGCACAGAAATTCACTTATGCTTTAGTTGAACGCGTAATTTCAAGAAAAACATCAGCCATTGGTTTTTACCTCATAACTAAATTTTGTGCTTTTGATTTACATATTAGTACATTGGTTTGCCCTCACTTACATTTAAATTTCTTTGATATAAAATTCAAACATATTAAACACCTCTTTGTGTTTTGAGGATTTTGGTTTATGTAAATTCATTAAATACGACTTTTAACGGCCTAAAATTAATTTTTGTTATATAAACATATGCCTTTGTTTAATTTAAGAATTTACATCCTGTGATTCTGTAATTTCTTCATTTTGCATTGGCGTGTCCTCTACTTTCTCTAGGGTAGATATTATTGTATTTAGGCTTTTATGCAATTTGAATTAGAGATACTTTTTAATGTTCTCTGTTGCATTCTCTTTTGGCATTGAAAGAGTCATAACCAAATTAACATCATTCTTTACCGCAAGAGCATCTGCCTCTACAATAAATTTATCGAAAGCCTCTAAATCTCTGTTACAAATTCTAAATGTAGCATCTATAAAGAGATCTGTGATATCGTGGTTGCTTGCCATGAGTCCCGCAATAAATCCATAAAGAGCTTGTGCATCATTAACCATATACTCTTCCGAGTTAATAAGTCTGCAATTATAACTCAATGTGAGTTTTAAATTGTCACCCTTTTCGATACAAACAACTGAGCCCTTTGAACTTTCAAGTGCGGAATTAATCATTTCAATCAGTGTTTTTGTTTTACCTGTGCCTTTAACACCTATAATAATTTTTGTCATGCTATTGTCCTCCACAATATCTATCTTTCTTTGTATTTTTATTATACACTATTAATGATTAAAAATCAATAGGTTTTTGTAGAAAATATCTAAAAAAATAATTTTTTACAAGTTTTTTTTGCTAATTTTACCCAAACAAAGAAAGGACGCCTATGCGTCCCTTCAAATTAGTTTATTCTTTTATCGAGGTCAGCCTTCAAATCTTCATATCCTTCTTTGCCAAGCAAAGCAAACATATTTTTTTTGTAACTTTCAACACCTGGTTGGTTAAATGGATTTACACCAAGTGTATATCCAGATACTGCGCAAGCATATTCAAAGAAATAAATCATATATCCAAATGAATATTCGCTTCTGTCTTCAAGATCTAACACAATATTTGGAACATTACCATCAGTATGAGCTATGAGAGTACCAAGCATAGCCTTTTTGTTCACGAAATCAAGATCTTTACCTGAAAGGAAATTTAACTTATCAACATTATTAGGATCAAATGGAATAATCAATTCATCATTTGCCTTTTTAATGTTTAAAACAGTTTCAAACATAAGTCTTGTTCCATCTTGAATGTATTGACCAAGAGAATGCAAATCGGTTGAGAAAATTACTGAGCTTGGATATATACCCTTGCCATCCTTACCCTCGCTCTCACCGAACAATTGCTTCCACCATTCGCAAAGCATTTGAGCTGCTGGCTCGTAAGCAGCTAAAATTTCAACATTTTTTCCTTTTCTTAAAAGTATATTTCTCAATGCAACATACTTTAAGCAATCATTAGTATTGATATCAGTAGCAGCGCAATTAAGACGAGCGTCTTGAGCACCCTTCATCATCATATCGATATCAATTCCTGCAACAGCGATTGGTAAAAGACCAACAGCTGAAAGAACTGAAAATCTGCCACCTACATCATCTGGAACAACGAATGTTTCATATCCATTATCATCAGAAAACTTTTTGAGAGTTCCTTTTGCTTTATCTGTTGTAGCAAAAATTCTCTCCTTGGCGCCTTCTTCACCATACTTATCAATAAGAAGCTTACGGAAAACTCTAAAAGCAACAGCAGGCTCTGTGGTTGTTCCAGACTTGGATACTACATTAACACAAATATCCTTACCTTCACAAATACGAACCAAATCAGCAAGAGCTGATGGGCTAATGGAATTGCCCGCAAAATATATGTCAGGCGTATCCTTTTTCAAATTGTTATATACAGGAGATTTAATGAATTCAATTGCGGCACGTGCACCTAGATAAGAGCCACCAATACCGATTACTACGAAAATGTCGCATTTTTTTTGAATTTTTCCTGCCGCTACCTTTATTCTTTTAAATTCTTCCTTGTCATAATTAGTGGGTAAGTCTATCCAACCAAGAAAATCATTGCCCTCTCCGTCTCTTGTAACTAATAGCTTTTGTGCGCTATAAACTTCAGGAGCGATATTATTGATTTCTTCTTTTGAAACAAATTTTTCTACAAATTTTTGATTGAGCGAAAGTGCCATAAGTGAATACCTCGTATATAAAATACTAATATTAATATAATACAACAACTTTCGCAAAAATTCAACAGTTTTTTTCTCTTTTTTCTTTTATTTAAAATAAATTTTTTAACACCTTTAGTAAATATTCAAAAAATGTTATTTTATTTACAGTTTCGCTTGAAATAATATCGCATTCTTGTATAATTTGCCCGTCTAATTTGTAAATTATTTTTCCTACTACCTCGTTCTTTTTGATGGGAGCAACTAAATAGTCATTTAATTGTATTTCTTTTTCTATTCTTGCTTCTTCACCCTTGTTTAAAAGCATTTCACAGTCATTGTAAATTACTTCTACTGTATTTTTACTTCCACCATAAACATCAATTACTTGATTTTTACCTTCATCAGTGTAAAAAGAATAATTAGCAAAGCCGAAGTCAAGGAGCTTTGTTGCTGCATTATTACGAATTTGTGATGTTTCAGCTCCCATTATAACCGCTATAAGATGCAATTCTCCTCTCTTCGCACTTGCACTTATGCAATAACCCGCTTCACTTGTATACCCAGTTTTTAAGCCGGTTATTCCATTGTAATATCTTACTAGTCTGTTAGTATTAGTAAGCCCAAACTCACCATTTCTTATTGTATCCATCCAAATAGTTGCATACTCGTTTACTTTTTCGTATTTTAGAAGCTCGCAAGACATTTTTGCAATATCCCCTGCCGTGGTTAAGTGGTTAATCACATCATCATCAAGTCCAGTTACATTTTCAAAATTAGTGTTTTCCATACCGAGAGCTTTTGCTTTTTTATTCATCATCTCTACAAAGCCTTCTTCACTACCACCTACATGCTCAGCTAATGTCAGAGCTGCATCGTTAGCTGATGCTATTATTACACTCTTTAATAGGTCATTAACACTCATTTCCTCTCCTGGCTCCAAAAACACTTGTGAGCCACCCATCGAAGAAGCATTCTCACTTACAGTTAAAACATCTTCATAGTTGAGCGCGCCTTTATCAATAGCCTCGAAAACAAGTAACAAAGTCATTATTTTGGTTACTGATGCTGGCGCTAATCTTTCATTCTCGTTTTGCTTATACAAAACCGTTCCTGTTTCAGCATCTACTAAAACTGCACTTTTTACATTCAAATTTAAATTTGTTTCTTTTATCTCTATACTACTTGCTATTGTGCTCATTGTAAAAATTACAAAGATTAATACAAGGACAAAGGAAACTACTCTTTTTTTCATATTATCACCTCAATCAATATGTATTCAAAAAGAGTTTTAAGTATGAAAAAAGCCATCAAGTTATTTTGCTTGACGGCTTTTTTATTATTCTATTATAAATTTCTTTAAATCCTCAAAAACGTTTTGGCAATCATCGGAGTGTATTGTCATTTTTATAGGACTCATTAAATCTAAGCTGAAAATTCCCATTATAGATTTTGCATCAACTACATATCTTCCGCTAGATAAATCTATTTCCATATCGAATTTAGTAACTGCGTCTACAAAATCACGTACGTCTTGAATTGATTCAAGCTTTATAAAACAATGCTTCATATAAATTTCTCCTTTATTTTTAATCTTTTTACATTATACACCTTTGATTTAAAAAAGTCAATCGGATTAATTTACAAAAGCAAATGCTAATGAAATGTAAGAATTGTACAATAACCACAAAAATTGGATACATAAACAAATTGTCCAAAGGCAATAAACCTTTATAGACGACATAATAGCTAAAAAGCAAAACAAAAGCGATACAAGTAATATTACAAATGTCATAAGAGGCGCTAATGCACCAAAAAATACTGGATAAACACATAATATAAATATTTGCATTACTATAATAAAAAGTGCCGTTTTATACGCTTTATGGCGCCTATATCTTTCACAGCTAAAAAGTACTCCACCAAATATAAATCCACAAAAAGCAAACGATATTCCCCACAGTATAAAAGCATATAAAAGAGGTATAGCACTTCGCGGGAAAATATAGAACATTGTAACCTTATCAACCCATCCGCCTATCAGCCATGAAACCACGCCAAGAATTAAAAAAGCTATTGAAAATATACAACATTTTTTAAAGTTAAGTAGCTTTATCTCATACGCGAGCTTATCAAAATATTGCATTGTTCTTTTAAAAATATTCAAAAAATCACCTCACTTAAAATATATGAGGTGATTTTTATTTTAATTCTATTCTTCTCTTTTTACAGACGATAAAAGATAGTCCGTATCTAGTATTTTTATATTCGGATATTTATTTCTTTTATAGTCAATTAAATAAACCCTTCTTTTGTTAAAATTATTCGATGCAATGTGAGATTCAAGTCCGTCACTAATATCTATTATTGCCTCTTTATGAAGATCACATTCGATTTTAGGTTCGGTACCCTTTTTAAAATAACCTAAAACTGTTCTTTTTCCCCTCATATCTTTATCGCAATATGAAATTGGAAGCTTTCCAGAATCAAAGCAAAATTCTTTTTCAACAACAGAATCTGAAATTTCAAAATCACTTTTTTCATCTTCATTATTGTATATTTTATTAAATATTTCATTAAAAATTATGCAAGAAGGGTTTTTAGCACTATAAATAGGCTTAGGCGTATCAAATCCAGTCCATACTCCACACACATAATCCGGAGTATATCCGATAAACCATCTGTCCTCATTGTTGCTTGATGTTCCTGTTTTTCCGGCTACTGCTATATTTTTATTATTCAACTTCACAGATGATGCAGTACCATTTTCAACAACATTTATAAGCATTTTGGTCATTATATCAGCACTTTCTCGAGATATAACTTGATTTTCTTTTGTTTCTTTTTCCAACACTATATTACCGTAGTTATCTTTGACATACAAATAAGTTTTTGGATTAGAAATTTTACCCCCATTTGTAAATGCAGTGTATGCATTTGTTAAATTTAATAGACTTTCGCCGTTTGTTAACTGACCAAGTGCAAGGGAAGAGTCGTTTTTGTCTTCTTCACTTACATTTATTAAAAAGCTATTTAAATATGAAATTGAAGTATCAATTCCGAGCTTTTGTAGTACTTTAACCGCTATTGTATTAATTGAATGCTCAATAGCGTAATATATTGGCACCAATCCTCGGTACCTATCAGGGGAATTTTTAGGCCAAGCTATATTATTTTTAATCTGCACAGGAGTATCGTCTAATACAGTTGCATAGGTTATTAAATTTTTATCAATTGCAGGTCCATACACCGATAATGGTTTAATTACCGATCCTGGTGGGCGCTTTGCATTTGTTGCCCTATTAAATATCATATTTGCATTTTTCTTTCCAACACCACCAACTAATGCTAGTATATCTGATGTTTGAGGGTCAATTATTACACAGGCTGATTCTGGATATTTTCCATCTTGAGGCAAAATATATTTTGAATAATTTTCATAAATTTCCTCCGAGTTTTCCTGAATGTTCGGATCTATTGTTGAATAAATATTTAAGCCACCCTTTAAAATCAACTTTCTTGCTGATTCAAAACTAATTTTATTTTTTTCAGCTAAATCCGTCGCAACCTCGCTAATCAACGCCTCTGTATACCAGGAATACACACCACTTTTATTTTCATTTTCAATATTATCATTTATAATAATTTGCTCTTCTAAAGCATTTTGATACTCTGAATCAGTAATCATCCCTTGATTAAGCATTTCTTTAAGAACTACATTTCTTCTTTCAATATTGTTCTCTTCATTTTTATATGGGTCATATTTTGTTGGGCTTTTTACAATTGAAGCAAGCACCGCGCACTCACTAAGCGATAGCTCTGAAACATCTTTACCAAAATATACCTCAGCACCAGTGCCTACTCCATAGCAATTTTGTGATAAGTAAACAACATTTAAATATAGCTCTAATATTTCATTTTTACTTAATTTCGTTTCAAGGTTTACTGCCCTTAAAATTTCCTCAATTTTTCGTCTTACTGTTATTTGGTTTTCACCAGTTAGATTCTTAATAAGCTGTTGAGTAATAGTTGAACCGCCAAAGCTACTTTTATTTTTTCCAAAAATATAGTTTAATACTGCTTTCCCAGTACGCAATACATCTATTCCTTTATGCTCATAAAATCGCTTATCCTCGACAGCGATAAAGGCATTTGAGAGGTTTTTTGGCATATCGTATAGTGATGTCCACTCGCTTTTTTGTAAAAACAATTCCTCATCCTTTAATTCGACCTCTTTACCTATTCTATTCTTTCTGTCTTCATAATCAAAATAATATATTTTAGTTACTGATGAGGCTCCTGTTCTTATTAATGATAAATCAAGTTCCCTGTTTAGTGTAAAAAAATATATTAAAAATGCAAGTGCTAATATAAGTAAAATTCCTGAAATTACCAATAAAGAAATTGCTATTTTTTTCTTTTTCATTAAGTAATTCACCTCATTTCGAATATATTTTTATTATTTGCTCAATAATAAGATATATTCTTTTGAAGGGAGTTAAAAAAATGGAACAAGAATTAAATGATGGTTATAAGAAAGACTATTTAAAGACTATTATAATTTTTACATTAGTACTTATTGTAGCACTTGCGTTTTTTTATTTTTTAA
Source organism: Clostridia bacterium (assembly GCA_017472695.1). Classification (GTDB taxonomy): domain Bacteria; phylum Bacillota; class Clostridia; order Oscillospirales; family CAG-272; genus RGIG2000. The sequence goes on from JAFUOQ010000013.1 coordinate 123,729, forward strand.
TATCTAAAAAACTAGATAATAGTAATAATTCAGGAGCTGAAAATGACCAGCCAGCATTTGAAGAAACTGAAAATGTTGATACAAGGTATATTGTAAAGGATTACAACGGAAAAATTGGTATATATGAAAACGATTCTCTTGTATATACACTAGATACCTATATTTTCACATTACCTGAAAAAGACAAAAAGCTCCTCTCTGAAGGAATTTCTGTTTCCTCAAAAGAAGAGCTTTATGAAATTTTAGAAGAATATTATTAATCCTTAAGAACTACGGAATCGGGACCTAAAATCATTTTCAATGCTGATAAAATATTATCATTAATAGCAATCTTTACTCCCGATGCCTTTACATATTTCTTTTGTGAAACATCGTAAAATACAATTTCGTTCTCACCTGAATATTCCTTTAATAGACCAATTATATCCTTAACTATGGAAGAGTCTATTGAAGAAACCTTTAAATATAGCTTTCCACTTGTATTATTTTCTCTAGGCTTTGAATATTCACTATTGGACATTACAGTTTCAACTGAATTAATAATAACCTTAGGCATTTGCTCGTCACTAATGCTAGCTTGTCCGTTTACAAAAATAACATTATCGTTTTGAAGCATTGAGCTATATTTCAAATAAACCTTTGGAAATGCAATTAACTCAATTTCTCCTGTTGAATCAGAAATCTTAACAAATGCCATATTCTCGTCTGTTTTGGTCTTTTTAATAGTTCTTTGCGTTATAAGACCGGCAATTTTAACACCATCTCTATCCTTTAAATTCTCATTATTTATAATTTGAGAAATATTTTGGGGTTTTAAATCCTTTAAATGCTGTAAATACGAATCTAAAATATGTCCAGAAAAGCACATACCCAAGATTTCTCTTTCGTAAAGTAAAAGCTCCTTCATTGGATATTCTTGAACATCAGGATATTCAATTTTAGGAATTGTATCAAGCACCTCGTCAGCGGTAAAGAACTGCATAATATCAAGCTGACCACTTTGAGTAGCGCGAGATATACGCTGTACACTATCAAGCGCGCTTTCGTAGACCGTCATAAGCTGATAACGATATTTACCAAAGGAATCAAATGCACCAGCCTTAATCAATGATTCTAGCTGTCTTTTGTTCATATCAGTTCCCTTTAATCTATAAAGGAAATCGTCAAAATCCTTATATTTGCCGTTGGCTTTTCTCTCCTCTACAATTGAAGATATGAAATTTCTACCTACATTTTTAAGAGCCAGCAAGCCGAATCTAATTGAATTTTCTTCCACAGAGAAAGTAATATCACTATAGTTGACATCCGGTGGAAGAACCTTGATTCCAAGCTTCTCGCATTCCTCAATATAATCAGTTACCTTATCAACAGAGGTTAATACAGATGTTATGAGTGATGCATAATACTCCTTTGGATATTTGCACTTTAAGTACGCACTTCTATAAGAAATCACCGCATATGCGGCTGCGTGAGACTTATTGAATGCATATTTAGCAAAGCTTTCCATCTCATCAAATAAATCAATAGCCGTTTCTTTGCTAACTCCATTTGAAATAGCACCCTCAATAAAGATTTCTCTTTCGCGCATAAGCTCGTCAACCTTTTTCTTTGACATTGCTCTACGCACAATATCAGCTCTACCATATGAGTATTTAGCCACTTTGCTAAATATTTGCATAACCTGCTCTTGATAAACAATGCAGCCATATGTCGATTTTAATATTTGTTCTACAAGTGGTGTTTTATATTTTATTTTTGACTTGTCGTGGCGTCTTTCAATATATGTGGGGATTGAATCCATTGGACCTGGTCGATACAACGCAATCGAAGCTATGATATCGTCAATACTCTCTGGTTGCAACCGCATAAGTGTTTGCTTCATACCACCAGATTCCAATTGGAATATACCGTCTGTTTTACCAGAAGAAATATACTTATAGGTTTCTCTATCATCAAAAGGAATTTTATCTATTCTAAAATTTGGATTTTTTCTTCTAATTAGTTTTTCTGTATCTGAAATTATAGTTAAATATCTCAATGCCAAAAAATCAAATTTTAAAAGACCTAATCCCGCTACAGTATCCATATCATACTGAGTAACGACAACACCGCCATTTGTGGATAATGGGAGATAATCAACAAGAGGCTTATCAGTGATAACAACACCGGCAGCATGAGTTGAAGCGTGTCTTGGCATACCCTCTATCTGCTTTGCGGTATCAATGAGCTGTCTAATTTTGACATTGCTTTGATACAATGATTTCAATTCCTCTGATTCATTAAGAGCCTCATCAATAGTTATATTAATCCTCCTAGGCACTAATTTTGAGACTAAATCAACATCGTTATAAGGAATTTCAAGTACCCTACCAACGTCCTTAATAGCCGCTTTTGCAGCCATAGTTCCAAATGTAACAATTTGAGCAACATGGTCGTATCCATATTTACTCTTTACATACTCAATTACTTCGTCGCGCCTTTCGTAGCAAAAGTCCGTATCGATATCAGGCATACTTACTCTTTCGATATTTAAAAATCTTTCAAAGAGTAAATCAAATTTAATTGAATCTACATCAGTAATTTCAAGCAAATAAGCAACCAAGCTGCCAGCACCGGAGCCTCTACCAGGACCGACCGGTATATTTTGACCTTTAGCGTAATTAATAAAATCCCAAACTATAAGAAAATAGTCGTTATAGCCCATTTTATCAATAACAGATAATTCATATTCTATTCTATTAATATATTCATCCTTGGGATGTATGTCGCTAAAGACGATATGATTTTGATTAATTCTTCGTTCAAAGCCCTCATACGCAAGCCTCGAAAGATAATCCTTTGAATTTTCGCCCTCTGGAAGTGGATATTTAGGCAGCTTTGTAACACCAAACTCAAAATCAAAGTCGCATTGATCGGCAATTTTTTTAGTGTTATATATTGCTTCCTCTAAATGTCCAAATTCATTTTTCATTTCCTCTTCACTCTTGAAATAGAACTCGTTTGTAGGAAACATTTTATCGGATTTAGAGTTTAATGTAACGTTCATTTGAACTGACATTAAAACATTTTGTATATAGGAATCACCTTTTCTTAAATAGTGAACGTCGTTAGTGCATACCAAGGGCGCACAAGTTTCCCTTGAAAGCTCTAAAAGTGCCTCGTTTACTATTTTTTGGTCATTTATTCCGTGATCCTGAAGCTCTAAATAAAAATTTTCCTTGCCGAATATTGACTGCATAACACTTATGTGCTCCTTTGCAGCATGAATATCGCCGGCAATAATTGAGGAAGGAACATAACCAGCAAGACAAGCGGACAACGCAATTAAGCCCTCTGAATGCTCCTTTAATACCTCTAAATCAATTCTTGGCTTTACATAAAAGCCCTCGGTGTAGCCACAAGATACTAAATATGACAAATTCTTATAGCCTGTTTCATTTTTTACAAGTAAAACAAGGTGATAATATGAAACATTAGATACCTTATTTCTATCAAAACGCGATTTTGGTGCTAGATATACCTCACAGCCAATAATTGGCTTAATTCCTTCGCTTTTACAAGCTTTATAAAACTCAACTGCGCCGAACATATTACCGTGGTCGGTTAAAGCAACTGCGGTTTGTCCAAGCTCTTTAGCCATTTTAGGAATATCTTTAATTCTGCAAGCACCGTCAAGCAAGCTATATTCACTGTGTAAATGTAGATGAACGAAGTTCGACATAGTTTTCCTTTCTCATTTTTCTTCCAAGCTACGATAAAATGATAATATTCTTTCAAGCCTATGATACACCCCTGATTTAGATATTGGAGGTGAAAATTTTTTACCAAGCTCAACTAAATTTATATCATCGTTATCAATTCTAACTAAAGCAACTTCTTGCAAAGGTGGGGACAACTCTTCAAAGTGTCCTAGCCTTATTATTTCATTTATTGCGTTAATATATTTTTGAGTAGCTGCTAAAGATTTATTTATATTTGCCGAGTCGCAATTTGTTGCTCGATTTGCGATATTTCTAACCTCGTTTTTAATCTTAAAATTGATTAAGTCGAAGGCAGCATTACTAGCACCCATCAAAGCAAGAAAATTTTCAATCATTTCACAGCGCTTCATATAAAGAATTATTTTTTCATTTCTTTTACTTAAGTTGAATACAATACCTAATTTTGAAACATAGTCTTTAATCTCTTTAGCGTGCTTCTCACATGAAAATACAAGCTCCAAGCGATATGTTTTTTCGGGTGAATTGATTGTACCGCAGGAAAAAAATAAGCCCTTGAAAAAATGCTCTCTGCAATGCTGACATTTAAATACGTTATTTTCCATTTCGGCAATTGTAGAAAATCTTATAACATCCGATGAAATAAGGATTTCTCTTTTGCTCACTAAATAAGCATTTTCATTTTTTCGAAGAAGTTGAGATAGCTTTTCGTGCACCACTTCTGCATTTTCGACAAATGTCGTTTTTATACTGATATGTTTATTTTGTATATTACTAGCAAAAGTCATACCATATAAAAAAGAATACAAGCAGCAATTTTTAATTTTGGGATTTAGTGCAGTTATTTCTGCTTTAACTTTCTTCGCAAACGACTCCATTTTTATTCCTATTCTATGTAAATTATTTCTTCCTTTAGCTCAATATTGTACTTGCTTTTAATAATAGCTTTTACGTGTTTAATTAGGGAATTAATATCACTAGCCGTAGCACTAGCAACATTAACTATAAATCCTGCGTGCTTTTTTGATATTTCTGCTCCACCGATTCTATACCCTTTTAACCCAGCTTCATCAATCAACTGTGAAGCATACGCATCCTTTGGTTTGACAAAAACGCTACCTGCACTAGGTAAATCTAGTGGTTGAGTTTCTTTGCGTCGGTTTAAATATTTCTCCATTTTTTCTTTGATGCTTTGAATATTACCATTTTCTAAAAGGAATTTAGTTGATAACACTATATAACTTTTTTCTTTTGAAAAAATGGATTCCTTGGTTTTGAATTGGTGCTCTTGTTTACTTATTGTTTTTATGCTTCTTGTTTTTAAATCGTATACAAGCGACTCAAAAACAATATTTGAAACAGATGAGCCAAATGCAGAAGCATTAATATAAACCGCACCACCAACCGTGCCCGGTATTCCGTAAGAAAATTCAAAGCCCTCAAGAGCGTTATTTAACGCCACAGATGCACAAGCAGTTATAGAAGCACCACAATCAGCAAGAATACAATTATTCTCAACTGCAATGCTGTTTATTTGCTTTGTTACAATAACTACTCCATCGTAGTCGTCACAAAAATAAACATTTGTACCATTACCAATTACTACATATTTGTATTTGTTTACTAAAACTAAATCTAGTATTTTTGTTAGTTTTTTGATATTATCAGGAAAAACAATTATGTTTGCCCTGTTTCCTACCATAAAGGAGTTAATAGAGGCTGTTTTTCCACCGATTTTATAATCAATGTTAATTTGTTTGCATAAATTAATGAGCTCCGTTAAATCCATTTTTCTCACCTCATTTAAATTATATGAGAAAAACAGATTTAAGTTATATATCTTGCTTTAATAGCTCCTCCGACTGTCTAATTAAGTCATTAGCCGCTGCGTATTGCTTTTCGGTCAAATCAATACCACCGATAATTCGCGCAATTTCATCAATTTTCTCTTCCTTTGAAAGTAATTTAACACTTGTTTGTGCGCGACCATTCATTTCTCTTTTAGAAATTAAGAAATGACTATCAGAAAGGGAGGCAATTTGTGCCGAGTGTGTTACACAAATAGTTTGTGTAGATTTTGAAATCTTAAATAGTTTAATTCCAATTTTTTGTGATGTACTACCAGATACACCAGTATCAATTTCGTCAAAAATAACGGTTTGAGCACGATTTTTGTTTGAAATTGTACTCTTTATTGCTAGCATTATTCTTGCAAGCTCACCACCAGAGACAATTTTGCTCATTTGAGTTAAATTTTCTCCCGCGTTTGTAGCAATCATAAATTCAACATCATCAAAACCCTTTGAGGACAAAACAGGATTCTTTTCTCTCTCTACTTTATCAACCTTAATCTCAAACTTCACCTTTGGCATATCCAAAAATAGAAGTGACTCTTTCACAAGACTTGATAATTCATTTGCACCTTTATCTCTCGCATTATGAATTTTCTCTGCAATTTTGCAAGCCTCTTGGTGAAGCTCCTTGTACTCTTTTTTCATAGCATCAAGCTTTATTTCACCATTTTCTAAATCCTTTAGCTTGTCCTTGGCATCATTCTTGAACTGAATAATATCAGCAATTGTTGTGCCATATTTCTTTTGCATTCTTTGAATTACCGCTAATCTATCCTCAATGATGTCAAGCTGCTTATCTGGGTCCTCAATGCCCTCAAAATCGGCAAGCTCGAAGGCTCTTTCAGCGATGTCAATTATTTCGGTTTGATATGATTTTAAATTTGTTATCATATCTTGTATTGATGGATCAACATCAGCTAATCTAGATAATGCATCAATAGATTTATCTATTAAAACAGAAGCGCTTATTCCACTTTCATTTTTATAGAGTAGCTTATATACATTTGAAGAATTTTTAATGATTTTTTCTGCACCCTTAAGCTTTGTGCGCATAAGAACAAGCTTTTCTTCTTCGTCCTCATCCTTTAGCTTGGCAGACTCTATTTCTTTAATTTGATAGTTTAAAACGTCTGCCATTGCTTCAGTTTGCTTGTTTTTTTCGTATAAAGAGGAAATCTCTGACTTTTTTTGATTAAGTCTTGAATAATAATCACTATATTTTTCAAGTAATGCAGCATTATTACAGTACTCATCTAAAATCAAAATATGATTTGACTTATTAATGAAGGCTTGGTTTTCATTTTGACCATGAATATTTACAAGTAAAGCTCCAATTTGACGTAGCTGTGAAAGTGTTGCGGGATGTGAATTGATTTTTATCACGCTTTTTCCATCAGTATTCAAAGAACGATAAAGAACAAATGAATCTTCTCTGTCGTATTCGAGCCCAAACTCGTCGCAAAGGCTATAAACATCGTCACTAACATTAGAAAAGAACGCAGAAACTACGGCACGCTCTTCACCGTGTCGTATAAGCTCCTTTGAAATTTTTGAGCCTAAAAGCATATTAATTGAATCGATTATAACGGACTTTCCTGCTCCGGTTTCTCCAGTTAAAACATTAAATCCATCTTTGAACTCAATTTCAACATTTTTTGCTACTGCTATATTTTCAATATGTAAATAATCGAGCATTTTATCTCCTTATTTTTCTGCTATTCTCTTTATCTTTTCAATAATCTTTTTACTTGCTTCCTCGGATTTAACAACTAAAATAATACAATCATCACCCGCTACAGACCCAAGTAAATCGGTATCGTGCAAAGCATCAATACCAGCTGCTACCGCTTGTGCAAGACCTGGATTAGTCTTAATAACCACATTATTTAAAGCGTATTGGATATCATTTATAGTAGCAAATAATGCTTGACTGTATTTGCCGGAGCTCTCAATCTCACTTTTAGGTGCTACATATTTATAAACAGTGCCAGAAAGAACCTTTACTAGCTTTAATTGTCTAATATCTCTAGAAGCAGTTGCTTGAGTAGTATTAAACCCAGCATTTTTTAGCTCTGATATAAGCTCCTCTTGAGTTTCGATATTCTTACTTGATATAATTTCAAGTATTTTTTCTTGTCTTTTAGATTTCATTTTTTCCTCATTATTTATGTATAAGTTTTTTTATTAAATCATTATCGATTCTTTTGCCATGTCTTGAAAATACAGCTAAATATTCAGTATTTCCGTCGCCCCCAGGAATTGGAGACACAATTAAATGTGTACAGAAAAACGAATTTGCCTCGGCACATTCAATGACTTTAGCTATAGCAAGTAAATGTGCATTTTTATCCTTCACAATTCCACCCTTGCCAATATTTGCTCTTCCAACCTCAAATTGTGGCTTTATCAAGCTAATATAAATGCCATTTTCATTTAAAATTGAAAAGGCACTCGGCATTATTAAGGTTTGGGAAATAAAGGAAACATCTATGGTAATTACATCAACTAATTCACCAATAAGTTCGTAATTTAAATATCTTGCATTAAAATTTTCTAGTGAAATTACGCATTTATTCTTTCTCAATGACAAATCAAGCTGATTTGTGCCCGAATCAATAGCATAGACACGCTTTGCGCCGTGCTTCAAGAGACAATCAGTAAATCCACCACTTGAAGCACCAATGTCCGCACAAATTTTTCCACTTATATCAATTTCTGCACTCTTTATAATTCCCTCAAGCTTTAATCCTCCACGAGAAACATATGGACAATAGTGGATTATTTCTACCATATGACCAATCGATTCGTCAATATTATATGATGCCTTATTTATTATCTTACCGTCTATTTTAACATTCTTCTCGTCTATGAGAGTCTTTGCGTTTTGACGACTCCTTAGATAGCCAAATTGGTACAAATATACATCAGCTCTCATTATTTTGTACGATTTACCATATATCTAGCAAGCTCGACTAATGAGCAAAAGCTATCGGTATCTCCATAATATTTTTTAATTATCGAAATTGCCTCTTCCGTTAGTCTTTGAACCTCTTTTTCTGCATTTTGAATGCTCATAAAGGTTAATGATGTGGTTTTTCCATTCTTTTCGTCAGAGCCGACTGGCTTGCCTAATTTCTCGCTTGTTGAAATTCTATCAAGAATATCATCTCGAATTTGAAAGGCAATACCAATGCTTTCTGCATATTTTTCAAGATCGGATATAATTTCTTTGTCTGGTGTATCAACTGCGGATAGATAACCTAAAACAACGGCACATTTTATTAGTGCGGAGGTTTTAAGTGCATGCATTAATTTAAGCTCCTCGAAAGACTTAATGTTGCCCGCACTATTTAGATCAATCATTTGTCCACCAGCCATACCACCAAAACCGGCATATTTTGCAAGTGAGATGGTTGCCAAACGTACATTATTATCACTAACATATTTGTTTGAGGCTAAAACCTCAAATGCATAGGTAAGCAAAGAGTCACCTGCCAAAAGAGCTTTGTCTTCTCCAAACACCTTGTGGTTGGTAAGCTTTCCTCGACGATAATCGTCATTATCCATGCATGGCAAATCATCATGAATTAACGAATATGTCTGTATCATTTCCAAAGCACAGGCAAAAGGAAGCGCTTTTCTTATATCAAACTCCTTTGAAAAGAGCTTTGATGTCTCAATAACAATAAACGGTCGGATTCTTTTTCCTCCGTTTAAAAGGCTGTATGCCATAACCTCATTTAATCCATATGAGTTATTTACATTAACATATTTTTCAAGCTCATTTTCTAAAATTGAGGAATTTTCTTTCATTAAAAAAGAAAGATTGTTAGTCATTGGGAGTAAAATCCTCCTCTACTAATTCACCATTAGAATTAGATAAAATTTTAACGGATTTTTCAACATTATTAATTTTGGTGTTGCAAATATTTACTAACCTAACGCCTTCTTCATATAGCTTTAGTGACTCCTCAAGTGGAAAGTCACCATTTTCCAAGGATTCAACAATTTCCTCTAGCTTTTCTATTGCTTCTTCAAAGGATATTTCTTTTTTAGCCATTTTTATTATTCCTTTCTATAGAAATTGGACTTGCTAGTACATTTCCATCGTTTAATTTGATGTTAAATTTTTTATTAATGTCAATGTCTTCAACACTTTTAATACTCTTACCATCATCATTATAGACTACAGCATATCCGCGCGATAACACAGACAATGGATTCAAAGCATTTAATTTAGCTAAAGATTCCTTAAATATGGACTTTTTTTCTAAAACTACTCTGTCAAATGCATTAGAAAGCTTGTTTTGGCACGAATTCAAGCGCATTTTAGGCGTTTCAAGCATTGATTCAGGATTTGCCAAAAACCTAGAGCTTGAAAGCGCTCTTAATCTTGATTTATATTCTTCAAGCTTATTATTTATGTTGTTTATAGATCTAGTTTTAAAGTTATCAATTTTAGCAGAAAGCTCAACAATATTAGGTGTAGCAAGCTCTGCAGCAGCTGACGGTGTTGCCGCTCTTAAATCTGCAACAAAATCACAAATTGTAAAGTCGATTTCATGCCCTACTCCAGAAATTACAGGAATTTTTGAATTATAAATTGCTCTGGCTAAATATTCATCATTAAATGCCCATAAATCTTCAATTGAGCCACCGCCACGACCAATTATGATAACATCAACAGATTCAGTAATATTGAAATATTCAATGCCACCAATTAAATTTGCAACTGCATCTTCGCCTTGAACGAGCGATGGAAACAAAACTAACGTAGAGATTGGATAGCGCCTTGTTGCAACATTAATAATGTCACGCACTGCCGCGCCTGTTGGTGATGTTATAATTCCTATTTTTTTAGGAAATTTTGGTATCGGCTTTTTATGAGCTTCATCAAAAAGTCCTTCCTTTGACAAACGCGCTTTGAGCTGTTCATAAGCAAAATGAAGCTCACCTATTCCCTCGGGTACAATAGAATCAACATATAGCTGATATGAGCCCGCTTGCTGATACACACTCACTCTTGCATGAACAACGACCTTTAAGCCATTCTCTACTGCAAATTTGACCTTCATAGCATGTGGCTTAAACATTACTGCTCTTATCTCTGACTTTTCGTCTTTAAGAGTGAAATAAAAATGCCCTGATGAATGCTTTTTAAAGTTAGAAATCTCACCAGACACAAAAATATCCTGTAAAAGCATTTCTTCTTCAATTAAAAGCTTAACGTAATCATTAACCCAACTGACAGTTTTAGGCTCGGGGAGTATTTCATTACCATATTCATCAAAGCTAAATTGCATTTCATTCTCTCCCTACATGCTCTTTCCTAGTTAAAATAGCAACGCCTGCTGCATTATCAGCACTAAATTCAGGCTTTGCAAAATACACATTTTTAAAAGCGTTATTTAAATTATTTTGAATGATGGAATTACTCATAACTCCACCAGCAAATATTATTTTCTTGTTTTTATATTCTTTGCGAAGATTTTCTGTTAGCTTTATTAGAGTTTTTGATAAAAACTCGAAAACATAAGCACTAACTAAAGAAATATTATTTGTTTTAGAATACAGCTTCAATGCCAAATTTTCAAGTCCTGAAATATTACATTGATAGCCATTTACGCACGACTTAATGGGTGGAATTCTTTCATAATTCTCTTTTGCATGTATCTCCATTTCCTTGCCACATGGAAATACCATTCCCATCTTAACTCCTATTCTATCAATTGCCTGACCAGCATGCAAATCAATACTGCCACCAATTTGCTCGATTATATAGGTATTATTATGTGGCGTAACGTGCAAAATCTCTGTTGTTCCTCCAGACACATGAAAAGCGATAAAATCCTCATCTATTTGAGCGCCTGAGGAATAAATAGATGCCTGAATGTGTCCCATCTGATGAGAAAATTTATATATATCGATATTATAAAGCGCGCTTATCATTTGAGCAACCGCTTTACCGACAAGAAAGCACGGCATATATGAATTTTCGCAGTCTCTTGGATATGCTGAATAGCCTATTGCGATAATTTCATAATCGGCGTGCTTTTCTTTAATATATGAAGAAATCAATTCAAAATTTTTAACATGAGCAAATACAGCATCGCTTTGTCTTAAGCCATTTTCACCTTCTTTTACAGGTAAAAGCGCTTTATAATTTTCAAGAATGATACCATCCTCATTACAAACCGCGCACGATGTTGTATAGTTGCTTGTATCTATTCCAATATAAACTTTTTTACACATTTTCGTTTAGTTTTTTGGCAATATTGTTGAGAACACCATTAATAAATGGAGCTGCGCCATCCTCTGCAAATTGCTTTGAAAATTCAACCGCTTCATTAATTGAAATAGGCGCTGGTAATTTTAAATACTTCATTTCATACACGCTGACACGTAGAATTGAAAGAGTTACCCTTGAAAGACGAGAGATTTTCCAATCATTCAAATTCGCAGAAATGATTGCATCAACATCCTCAACGTTTTCACAAATACCTATAAATTCATTTTTTACTGATTCTTCCTCATCGTCTTCACAAACAAAATTGTCATATGCTCTTGTATAATAATCAAGTGCTGATTCTTCCTTGTTAAACTGATAACCGAATATCAATTCAAATACATTTTTTCTTACTTTACGTTTACCTAACATTGCTTTATCCTTATATTATAATAGTTATATTAATTATATATTCTTTGAATTATAAAGTCAAGTGAAAATATTCATTTATTATGCATAATTTATTCTTTTTATCAAAATCACTTGAAAATAATATTTTTTTATGTTATCTTATATCCGTTGGAGGTGATAATGTGAAAGATAATAATTTGACAAGAGATTCTAGCGTACTTTACGGATTTATTTCGCACTGTTGTGTTATATTTACTATTATTTCTCTTGTTTTCAATTGCTTTTATTCTATTCTTCTTTGGCCATTATTACCGAACATCGGCGTAAATCTCTTAACTCTTCTAATTTCTTTTATACCCGCATTAATTATTCTTTTAGTTAGATATAAATTAAAAAAACCACTCATAAATACAAAAATGAAAATTGTTTATTCAATTTCCGTTGTTTATTCCTCAATTTTCATTATTTTTAATATAAGTACCGTTTTCTTTAAAGATGTTTGGAATTTATACACAATACTAATTATCCTTTTGTTATCAATAATCATTTCAATAATTAGATATTATGTGCCAATTTCAAATTATTTAATTAAAACAATAATTTATTTCATTGTACTTGCTATTCCATATTTCATAATCACTTTAGCCTTTGCAGGTTTAGGTAAAGGAAATGCGATTATTATTGTGTTTAGTGTCTATGCAGTAGCTTATATTATTTCGAGTGTGACTATATTTTTGATTATACGAGCAAGGGCTAAAGCTGAAAATAACAATAAATCATACAAAAAGCAATTTAAATAAACAAAACCGAAGGCTGATTGCCTTCGGTTTTCATTTTTGCTCTGATAATTAAGCCTTGTTAACCATCTTTGCGATTTCAGCTGCGAAATCGTCTTCTCTCTTTTCAAGGCCTTCGCCCTTTTCATAGAGATTGTATCCAACAACCTTGATGCTACCACCAAGCTCTTTAGCTGTTGCATTTACATATGCACCAACTGAAATCTTGTCGTCCTTAACGTATGATTGCTCAAGCAAACAGTTCTTTTCATAGAACTTGCCAAGCTTACCAACAACCATTTTCTCAAGGATTTGAGCAGGCTTATTAGCATTCTTTGGATCGTTGTTAAGTTGAGCAAGAATAATTGCCTTTTCTTCCTCAATATCCTTTTCAGGAACTGATTCTTTATTTAGGTAAAGTACAGGCATAGCTGCAACTTGGAGAGCGATATTTTTAGCAAACTCTGCAAAGCCAGCAGCGTTCTTAACGTTTTCATCAACTTCAAAGTTAACGATAACACCGGTTGTGCCCTTACCATGAATGTATGTGCTTACGATACCATCAACAATGAGGAATCTGCGGATATTCATATTTTCACCGATAGTGAAAATCATGTCCTTTAATTTTGCTTCAACAGTCATATCTGTATCAAGATATTGCTTTGTAAGAAGCTCTTCAACGCTTGCAGGTCTTGTTGCAAGAATTGTCTTAAGAACATTTTGTACAAACTCAAGGAATGTAGCGTTCTTTGCAACGAAGTCTGTTTCTGCGTTAACCTCGATCATTGCTGCGCATGTGTTGTCCTCATTTGCAAGAATATCTACAACACCCTCAGCTGCAATTCTGTCAGCCTTTTTTGCTGCAACGGCAAGTCCCTTTTCACGAAGAAGCTTAATTGCTTCATCAAAATCACCATTTGCCTCTGTAAGTGCCTTTTTGCACTCCATCATACCACAGTTAGTTTTAGCTCTGAGGTCTGAAACCATCTTTGCTGTAATAGCTGCCATTTTTAGTTCCTCCGTAATTTTAATTATTCAGCGTCTTCTGCTTTTTCTTCAACTGCTTCTTCAGCTTCAACAGGTGTTTCACCTTGCTTGCCTTCGATTACTGCATCAGCAATAGCAGCTGAAATGAGCTTAATAGCTCTAATAGCATCATCGTTACCAGGAATGATGTAATCAGCATCATCAGGGTCACAGTTTGTATCAACAACTGCAATTACAGGAATGCCAAGTCTCTTTGCTTCGAGAACTGCATTATGTTCCTTCTTTGTATCAACGATGAAAATAGCATCTGGAAGACCGTTCATATCCTTGATACCGCCGAGGTTCTTCTCGAGGTTATCCATTTCCTTTGTAAGTCCAGCAACTTCCTTCTTTGGAAGAAGATCAAATGTGCCATCCTCTTGCATTTTGCGAAGTTGAGCGAGACGAGCGATGCTCTTTTTGATTGTTTGGAAGTTTGTAAGCATACCACCAAGCCAACGAACGTTTACGTAGTACATTCCGCAACGTAGAGCCTCATCACGAATAGCATCTGTAGCTTGCTTCTTTGTACCAACGAAAAGAATGTTGCCACCATTTGCTGAAAGCTCACGAGCGAACATGTAAGCCTCCTCAAACTTCTTAGCTGTTTTTTGAAGATCGATAATGTAAATACCGTTTCTTTCTGTGAAGATGTACTCAGCCATTTTAGGGTTCCATCTTCTTGTGTGATGTCCAAAATGAACACCGGCTTCAAGCAATTGCTTAATTGAGATAACTGACATTTTAAATGTCCTCCTTTTGGTTTTTTCCACCACATACACTACTATTGCAACCATTTGGCACCAACAATACCTCAAGGTGTATGTGTGTGTTATATTTATATACGCCTCTCGAAACGTACGCGCAAATTATACCACGCATATTATATTATTTCAAGTTGTTTTTTGCTTGTTCACAAAAAATTTACAATTAAAAGAGCTTCTTTTTCTTTTTATTGCAATTATCATCCTTTTCGGGCTTTGGTAATGGTCCTATATCAACGATTATTGCGTCTTCTCCTATTCTGCAAATTTTCTCCCAAGGAATAATAATATCCATACACTTTTTAAAGCCAAAGAAGCCACTTTCTCCCGGTAAAATGATAGCTGTTAATCTACCTGAGCACACATCAATTTTAAAATCTATTACATATCCTAGTATTTTCCCATCACATAAATTTACAACTTGCTTTTCTGTTAATGCAGTTAAGCTTTCATCCATAATTCTCACCTCTATATAAATATATTTGGAAGAAAACATTTTAATTCAAAAAAGCAAGGGCGAAAATCACCCTTGCTTTTAGCAATTAGTATAGTGTTAAAACCTTATTGTAAATTTCAAGTAGCTTTGCATAGTTATCAGAAGTCTTAAGCTCGTATGCGTTAACATTAATTGATTTAATAGTTTCGATTTCTTGAATGATAACATCACATTTATCATTAAGCTCTACTATTTTTGCATCAGCAGTTTTTTGATTTTCAATCAATTCAGCCAATTCATTTTCAAGAGCAATTAATCTTTCTGCAACAGAATTAATTTCACCTTCAATAATCAAAACATCATTGTATAGTTGCATTTGTTCGTCAAAATTATCAAAGATACCAGCGGCAAATTCAGCTGAAATTTCATCAATTCTTTTATTAGCATTATCAAGCTTTTGTACTAATTCCTCATAGCGTGCCATATCACCATTTGCAGTCATTTTAGCGCGCTCATCTGCAATTTCTTGATTCTTTTTATCAATATTTTCTTGAATACTAGAGAGCTCTGCAATTTGCTCTTTGAGTGCTTTTAACGCACTTTCTTTTGAATCAAAATCAGTATTATATACTTCTAAAAATGCTTCATATTCACTGAGTGTCATCGATGCAATTTGCTCATATGTTTCAAGAATCAAGGCATAAAATTCATCTTTATGTTCAATGATAAATTGTTTTTCACTAGCTGTGAGATTTCCATTCTCGAGATAATAATCAAATCTAATAAATGGATTAATTATTACATCAAGATTGGTTTCCTTTACATAATCCCAATCGTCAATTTCTGTATTATCGCCAGGGTAAGTATAATACTCATTACCAGTGTAAAGAATATTCATTTTATAATATGTATCGTCTTTAATATTGATTTTTTCAATATCTTTACCATCTACAGTTTCAACTGCTACAGTATAATCTTCTCCCTCAATACCATATTGAAGCAGTGTTCTGATTTTTGTATCAGACTGCAACAAATTAAGTATTTTCATGGATCTATCATAGCTAAGCGAAAAAGAACTGATAGCAAACATTGAAGCATATACATCAGAGGTATCAGCAACCGGAGCAGCTGTTTTGATCAAATAATACTCATCAGCATATTCTTGAGCTTCAAGCGAAGTACCGTTAAAAATACGAACTGCGGCAACTTCTCCATCTGCTAAGTCAGTTTTCACATAATTTTTATCTTGAAGCTCCTTGTACATTTTAACGTACTTTGAAAATTCTTCGTTTGAGAAAATGCTTTCAATGTTGAAAACTGTATTACCATCATCAGCTGTTGAAGTTATACCACCAAATCCAAGATTCTTATCAATATAGTTATATCCAGCTAAATCATCAAAGCTAGCAACAAATGGTACTACATTTTGAAGACCACTATTACCTACAGAATTAATGAAATCAGTGCATGAATAGATATCGCTCATATCGTCTACATTGTATTCGTCATAAGAATCAACTAACTCTTTATTAACAAGAATATATTGATACTGATCTGCGTAAAGATGGTTATTTGGTAAAGCATAAATTAAGTTATTAACCTTAAGCTCTTCAAGGAACTGGGATCTAATAAGTTTATTAATGCTAGCATAACTACCAGTAGTTGAAATGTAGTTTCCGTTTTGAGGATCGTTTAATGGAATTATGTAATTTGAATCAATGTAAGAAATATATTGACCATATCCACTGTATTCACCATAATCTCTAATTAGGAAAATATCAAGCTGATTATCATCTACAGGACGATATAATAGGTCGTATAAAACCTTACTACCAACAAGCTCTTCAACTACCTCATTTTCGTATGCAGTGCTAGCACCCAAGGTATTCATATCTCCAGGGTTGCTAACCGCATCCATTGCAGCAAAGCGCTCGGCAATTGCCTCTTCATAATATTCATTATTAACAGGAACAATATCTATTTTGGTATAATAGCTTCTACCAATCAATATTTCATTTATAGCATCTTCAACATCATCAACACGTTTCAAGAACTCATAAACATCAGGATAACTTTTCAAAAGCTGATCCTTTTGTTGTTGCGTTAACTCACTAAGATCCTTTGTCTGTCCTTTTACAGTAATGGCATCTGTTGGAATCCATAAGGATAATGTATAGGCTTTATCAATAGGTTTATCAGAGTCTGAGCCTAAAATAATTTCCTTCATCTTATCCTTGTCATCCTGACTACCGCAAGAAACAAGCACTAATGGCAAAACCATAAGCATAGCTACGATTATGCACAATAATCTTTTTTTCATTATTAAATTCCTCCGAATTTACTTCATACATATTATATTTTATAGTATTTAGTTAAAATTGTCAAGTATTAGAAAGAATTAAATAGATTTTTGATTAATCCAAATAATCTCTCAAGCGCTTTGAACGGCTAGGATGACGCAGCTTGCGCAAAGCCTTCGCTTCAATTTGACGAATTCGTTCTCTTGTAATATCGAATTCTTTACCAACCTCTTCAAGAGTTCTGGTTCTGCCATCTAATAGTCCAAAGCGTAGCTTTAATACTTGCTCTTCACGTGGAGTTAAAGTGTGCAAAACTTCATTTAATTGTTCTTTTAAAAGTGTGTATGATGCTGCATCAGATGGTGCAGGTGAATCCTCATCTGGAATAAAATCTCCCAAATGGCTGTCCTCTTCCTCACCAATAGGCGTTTCAAGAGAAACTGGCTCAAGTGCGTATTTCATTGTGTCTCTAACCTTGTCGGCAGACATTCCCATAACCTCTGCAATTTCCTCTGGTGTGGGCTCTCTTCCAAGCTCTTGAAGGAGTTGACGTGATACTCTTGATACCTTGTGAATTGTCTCAACCATATGAACAGGAATACGAACAGTTCTTGCTTGGTCAGCAATAGCTCTTGTGATCGCTTGTCTTATCCACCATGTTGCATAAGTAGAAAACTTGTATCCCTTCTGTGTTGAAGGATTGATTTTTTTATAATCGTATTTTTCTACCGCCTTCATGAGTCCAAGGTTTCCTTCTTGAATCAAATCAAGGAATGCCATGCCTTTTCCTACATGCTTTTTAGCATTGAAAACAACCAAACGGAGATTCGCTTCAACTATTTGGTTTTTAGCATTTTCATCGCCCTCCATCATTCTTTTAGCAAGCTCCTGCTCCTTTTCAGGATCAAGAAGAGGTACCTTACCTATTTCCTTCAGATACATTCTTACAGGGTCATCAACAGCAAGTCCCTCTTGCATTTTTTCTATTTCCTCTGGATTCATCATTTGCTCAACCTCATTTTCAAGGTCAGCAAATTTTTCGCTATTAAAGCTGTCAGTAATTTCTATTCCATTACTTTCAAGAGCTTCATAGATTTTATCAATTTGATCCATATCAAAATCTTGATATCCATCAAGAGCATCAAGCAAATCGTCATTTGTAATGCTACCCTCGCTTTTGCCCTTTTCAATAAGCTCGTTTAAATCAAAGTTCTTTTCTGAGTTCATATTTTACCCCTTCTCAGTTCTTTTTTTATTCTTAATTGTGTCAAAAATATCATCAAAAGAATCGCCGTCGCTCTTTTTTTCGCCCTCATTTGTAAGGGATTTAATTAGATTATCAAGTGTTGCTTTATCATTTACAGAGAGTCTTTCTCGCTCAGTGAGCATCTTGGTTATCCTAGAAATCTGTTCGAACGAAAATTCGTCTTGAATATAACCAACATCAAACTTTCCATACTCCTTATAAATCGAAACAATACTTTCAAAAACCTTTTTGCAAAATGGCGTAACAAAGTTATCAGCTATTAGGCGCTCACTACACTCCTTCAAGTGCTCTACCTTTAATAGCATCAATCCTAAAATAGCTTCTTCAATTTTGTTTGCCCTAATATTAGAAGCACTTTCAGGATTAACCCTGTCACCTATTCCACTTGTAATTCTGTAAAGCTCGCTTTGCTCTTTAGATTTATCTTCTCTAACACGTCGTTTTATAATTGCAGAGACATCCTTTTGAACACTTGTTAATGGTACATCAAAAACAACTGCCATTTTTCTTGCATATAATTCTCTCTCGATTTCTGAAGAAAAATTAGCAATCACACGACATAGCTCATGAGATGCTTTAATTTTTTCATCAACATTATTAATGTTGTATTTTGTAAGAATTTTATCCATTTCAAATTCAAAACGTGTTTTTGAAGCATCAATTATTGAATTAAATTTAGTAGCGCCATATTTTTTTATAAATTCATCAGGGTCCTTAGCCCCCTCCATTTTTAAAATTTTAACGTCTACTCCAACCTCTTGCAATAGCTTAAATGCCTTGTCGGCTGCTCTTTGACCGGCTTGGTCACTATCATAAGAAATAACTACCTTTTTAGTATATCTAGAAAATATACGTGCTTGCTCTGCTGTTATTGCAGTGCCCAGAGTAGCAACGGCATTTTCAAAGCCCGAGGCGTGTAAGGAAATAACATCCATATAGCCTTCACATAAAATCATTGTATTTTCACAATGAGACTTTGCATAATTAAGAGCAAAAAGGTTTTTACTTTTCTTAAATGCAGGTGTATCAGAGGTATTAAGATACTTAGGTTCAGAGTTATCCATAACTCTACCACCGAATGCAATAACATTACCAGAAACATCTATAATCGGAAACATAATTCTGTTTCTAAAATAGTCGTAAGTAGTATTGTTCTTACCCTTTCCACACAAAAAACCAACCACCATTTCTTCATCAGTATATCCAAGCTTTTTCAAATGGTCGTGTAATGCACCAAAGCTATTTGGCGCAAAGCCTAAACCAAAATGCTTAATAACTGCCGTAGAAAGCTGTCTTTTATTAACGAGGTAATCCATCGCTTGAGCTCCATACTTGGAATCGAACAGCGCATTTCTAAAAAAGCGTGCTGCATCCTTATTCATTTCAAGAACTCTTTGACGAGTAACCTCATTTGTACCATTAATATGGTTAAAATTTTCAGGAATTGTAACTCCACTGCGCTCCGCAAGAGCTCTAACAGCGGAAATATAATCTAGATTTTCCATACGCATAACAAAAGTTATTGCATCACCACCAGCACCACAACCAAAGCAATAAAATGATTGAGTAGATGGAAACACGGTAAATGATGGTGTTCTTTCGCTATGGAATGGACAAGAGCCATTATAGTTTGAGCCTGCCCGTTTTAATGTAATATACGATGAAACAACGTGCTCAATATCGTTTCTCGCCTTAATATCTTCAATTATTTGTGGGGATATATTCATACTGTCCTTTTCCACATTCCAGGAACATATAGATCCCTAAATAAATCGATAGCATATCTATCTGTCATACTGGAAATATAGTCGCAAACACAACGTTCAACGGGCTCGCTCATTGTATTTTTATAATATAATTCTGGCATTTCGTTTGGATTCTTAACAAAATACTCAAACAAAATCCTCAACATTTCGATTGCCTTGTCTTCTTCCGATTTAGCAATTTTATTACGATAAACGCTTTGGAATAAGAAATTGCGAAGCTCCATTGTAGCCTCCCATATCTCCGCCTCCATTTTGACATATGGCTTGTCCATGCTTTCGGAAATAACAGCAGAAACCATCTTATTAATTCTCTCGCTATGACCTTTTCCCAAGGTTTTAATCAAATCCTTTGGTACATCGTCAATTGAAATTATTCTTCCACGAATAGCATCGTCTATATCATGATTTATGTAAGCAATTCTGTCAGCTAGCTTTATAATTTTTCCTTCAAGTGTAGATGCCTCTGAATCACCTGTGTGATTAAGAATGGCGTCTTTAACCTCCCATGTCAAATTAAGTCCCTCACCATTGTTCTCAAGCTTTTCAACAACTCTTATGCTCTGCTTATAGTGAGCAAAATCTTCAGAATAAAAAAGCTGCATTGCTCTCTCTCCTGAATGTCCAAACGGCGTATGACCTAAATCGTGTCCAAGCGCTGCTGCCTCACACAAATCCTCATTCAATCTTAATGCACGAGCGATAATTCTGGCAATTTGAGTAACCTCGAGGGTATGTGTCATTCTTGTCCTAAAATGCTCATCTTGAGGAAAAATAAAAACCTGTGTTTTGTGCATTAATCTTCTAAATGCCTTTGAATGAATAATACGGTCTCTGTCTCGTTGAAACTCTGTACGGTTTGGACATTTAGAAACTTCCTTTTCTCTGCCCTTTGTATCAGCAGTTTTAAAAGCAAATTCGGAAAGAAAAGTTTTTTCTCTTTCACAAAACATCTCACTAACTGTCATATTTTACCTCCTTTGCGCATATATATTATAAATACGCAAAAAAAGCTTTTTATACTTTTTTTGCGTAATCTTATTTGCAATCTATTCGAATTTCAAAAAATTTTGGATTTATTCTTCCGTTAAATGAATCAATTACTGATTTTATAAAATCATCAGCTATTTCTTCTTTTATAGCAAATTTAATTCTAACATTATCAGAAAAATCATTTATATCAATTATTGCATCATACTCCGCTATCATAGTAGAAAGCTTACCATAGTCTGAATATGAAGAAACAATCTCCATAACTCTGTATTCCTCATAAACTACTGTTTCAGCGGAATTTAGCGACATCGAAGCAGCTGTTGAATAAGCTCTCACAAGCCCACCTGCACCAAGCAAAATACCACCAAAATATCTGGTAACAACAACTAATACATCACTAATTCCCGACATTCTTATGGCATTTAAAACGGGCATTCCAGCCGTGCCTTGTGGCTCATTATCGTCTGAATATCTAGCTATATTCTCACCAATAACATATGCGTAAACATTATGTGTAGCATCTTGATATTCTTTCTTCTTTTGTTTGATAATCTCTAATGCCTCTTCTTCATTTTTTACAAATGTAGAAAATCCTATAAATGTAGATTTTTTCTCGATAAATTCAATATTTGAGGGCTTTTTCAGCCTTTTTATCTTTTTTGTCAAAGTAATATCCTTTCGATTTTAGACAATTGCAAAATTAGTCTAAAAACATAGAAAATTTATTCTTTGCCTTTTCATCAACCCATGCATAAATTCTTGTACCATTATCAGTATAATCCGAGTTGATTATTTCGGCATATTGATAAAATTGATTTAATTCACTCTGCTTTGTATAAGGAAACAAAAAGTGCTCTCGAGTTTTTCCGTATCGGCATAGTGATTCAAGTTGAGAAACAAGCTCATCATATCCTGTTTTTTCCTTAACCGATATGTTTACTACTCTGCCTCTACCAGCATTAAAAAACCTTAAGTCATATATTCTTTCATTTGAACACAAATCGGATTTATTAAAAATATATAGTATCGGTTTATTAGTAACTCCTAGTGAATTGAGAATTTCATCTGTAGTTTTCATATGATCATAGCACTCTTCATCAGAGGCATCCACAACATTAATAAGAAAATCACAGTAAACTGCTTCTTCAAGTGTTGATTTAAAGGCATGAATCAAATGATGTGGTAGCTTTCTTATAAAACCAACCGTATCAGTAAGTAGCATAGATATACCGCTTGGAAGCTCAAATTTTCTTGTGGTTGGATCAAGTGTCGCAAAAAGCTTGTCCTGTGCTAAAATTCCTGCATCAGTAAGCATATTTAGCAGACTTGATTTTCCTGCGTTGGTGTAGCCCACAATACAAGCCTTTGGAATGGTTGAGCGTTCACGTTGAGCGCGCATTATTTGACGATTTTTTTCAAGCTCTAAAAGCTCATTTTGAAGGAATGAAATTCTACTAGCTAGTCTTCTTCTATCTATCTCAAGCTTACTTTCACCTGGGCCACGTGTTCCTATTCCACCACCCAAGCGTGACATATCCTTACCCTTACCGATGAGTCTTGGGGCAGTATATTTTAGTTGTGCAAGCTCAACTTGAATTTTACCCTCTGCACTTACTGCGTGTAAGGCGAAAATATCAAGAATAAGCATGCTTCTGTCAACCACATCACATTCAGTTTCGTTTTCTATGTTTTTTATCTGGGCAGGAGACAATTCGCAGTCAAAAATAATGTTAGAAATATCATTGTTTTGACATAGCTCCCTTAATTCCTCCAACTTACCCTTACCAATACAAGTAGCGGCATCCGGAATATTTTTCATTTGTGTGAGCTTTGCAAATGTGATAGCACCTGCAGTATCAGCAAGTCTTTCAAGCTCATTAAGCGATTTTAGGCATTCTTCTTCCTTGCCTTGTGGGAATATACCAACAAGAACTGCTTTCTTTTCCATAAATACCTCCACTTTTATTTAAAAATTAAAAGGGTAAGAAACTAAAAAGCTACTTACCCAATTAAACTAAATTATTTTGCGTTGTTAAGTCTCTTCTTGAACTTATCAACACGTCCACCAGCATCTACAAACTTTTGTTTACCTGTGTAGAAAGGATGGCACTTTGAGCAAATTTCAACAGAAATATCGCCTTTTGTTGTTTTAGTAGCAACTGCATTTCCACAAGCGCATCTGATTGTTGCGTCCTTATATTCTGGATGAATTCCGTTCTTCATTCTTTTCACCTCTTTATGCAAAAGTATAATTTTCGATTTATTATACAACACATACAATACAAAAGTCAAGTCTTTTTTGAAATAATTTTAAATTTTTGTTTCTATTTCCTTTTTTAATCGTTTTATTATCTTTTTTTCAAGTCTAGAAATATATGATTGAGATATTCCAAGCATATCTGCTACCTCCTTTTGAGTCTTTTCCTCCTCGCCGTCAAGCCCAAACCTCAACCTAACAATTAATTGCTCTCTCTTTCCAAGCTTACTAATAGCTTCTGCAATTATTTTACTATCCTCACTTGCTTCAATGTTTTTGTAAACAGAGTCCTCGTCTGTACCTAAAACGTCAGACAATAACAGCTCATTACCATCCCAATCGGTATTTAATGGCTCATCCATTGAAATTTCAAGTCTTCGATTACAGCTTTTTCGTATATACATTAATATTTCATTTTCGATGCACCTTGAGGCATAGGTAGCTAGCTTGATATTTTTGTCAATTTTATATGTATTTATTGCCTTTATTAATCCAATTGTTCCTATTGATGTTAAATCCTCAAGCCCAACTCCGGTATTTTCAAATTTCTTCGCTATGTATACAACTAATCGCAAATTATGCTCTATTAAAATTCTAGATGCATCTGGATTTTTTCCAAGCTGTTCAATCATTTCAGCTTCTGTTTCTGGATCTAATGGTGGACACAAAAGCTCCGGTCCATTGATATAATATACCTCATTGCCCTTTATAGCCTTATAGTATATTCTTAATACTAAATTTTTTAACCCCTGTAAAATCATATCTCCTCCGTTAATTTATTTATCTATAAAAGCTTTGAAGGAACTAATGCCTCATATCCTGCAAAGTCCTTCTTTTCGATTGGCGCAATAACTGCATCAACTATATTGTCGCCTATTTTCACCATCTCTGGTATTATGCCCTTTAAAATTCCACTGCTTGATACATCACTATAAGGAATAAACCTTTTCCTTTTATCTTCTTTACTTGTTATTATCTTGCCTATTTTACTTTCACAGCTGACTAAAATTACTGGTTTTGATAATATAGGATCGCATAACATATTTCCAGAGTCACAAAGAGCATTCATTTTAAAGTCAATTTCATCTAATCTTACTGTGATTTCAGTTGAGCTGACATCCTTTTTTGAAGTGAAAATACGACTGAATATAATTGACACTATAGCGGTAATTGCTGCAATAATAAAGAATCTTGCACCATTGTAAGCAGTTGTTTGTGAATAATTTGCTATAACCTCTGCTAATAGCTTGTTAAGAATGGAATACAACAAGCTCATTACTCCGCCTAATCCTGCGCTAACTCCCCAATACATCAGGTTTGTTATTATTATTCTCTTTGCGCTTTTTTCAAAAAAAGCAATAAGGCACATAAAAAATGCAACCAATACTGATAAAAGAATACTTAAAATTTGATTTATTGGTAGAATAACCTCAAAAACACCAAATAAACCACCTAAAAGTGCTGCTATTACTATTCTTTTTCTTAATAGCTTTTTATGTAGAATAATTGAACAAATAAATAATGCCAAAAAGTCCATACTGAAGTTTATTGCAAACAGTACATCAGCATATAGTATCAACTCTTCACTCCCCTTCATAGTTGATTATATCCTTATATAACCAAAAAAAAAGTCACATTTTGTGAGCCTTCATTAGTTTTGATTAACAAAATTCAACATATTTTGTACTTGAAATTGCTTTACTGTGATGTTATAATATTTAGTGAAATAATTTATTAAGGAGAACTTATGTACGGACCTCCACCACTCAAACCTCCAACAAGCGATATACCCAAGCCGAAATCATTCAAAGAGGTATTTCCTTACATTTGGAAGCTAGTAGCTTCTTTTTTTGCTCGATACATATTTATTTTTAAGCTCGTTTGGGAAGCCAGCCCGCTTATTTTAATAGTAATGTCAATTGTTACTATCTTGACTGGTTTATTCCCTGTTCTTGGAGCTAAAATTGGAGCTGAATTGCTAACTGCCGTTGGCGATGCCTTGGCAAATAGAGAAAGCTTTAATCTTTCGGGTGAAACATTTGGAGATATAGTAAACAGCATTCCTTCATTGTTCGAGGAAATGAGCTTTTATTCAAATGACTTTTTCTTTGATTTTGTTCCATATTCTATCGGTTGGCTTGTTGTTTTTGAGCTTTTATACCTAATTATTCAAAGTATTATTTCTAATGCTTATAATGCTTTTTTGAATATTTCCGGTGAAAAGGTTGCAAATCACATAAAAATCAAAATTATCACAAAAGCCAAGACTGTTGATATTTCACAATTTGATTTACCAGAGTTTTATGAAAAATTTGAAAACGCAACACGCGAGGCTTCTTTCAGACCTATTCAAATTTTAAGCTCAACATTCTCAATGATTAGTAACCTAATCAGTATGGTTTCGTTTATTATTGTTTTAATTACACTAAATCCATTTGCGCCATTACTTATAATTCTAATTTCATTGCCTGCCGCGATTATCAAATTTGTTTATGGTAGAAAGAATTTCCTATATATGCGTCACCGCTCTAAAGACAGACGCCAAATGGAATACTTTTCTCAAATTATGACAAACAAGGATATTGTCAAGGAGGTTAGATTATTTAATCTCTCTGATACATTTATTGGCAAATTTAAATCTGTTTTCAAAAAATATTATAAGGGCTTCAAATCACTTATTATTCGAGAGAACGTTTGGCATGTTATAATCGCTATTGCCACCGCGTTTGTAAACGCCGCTCTCTTCTTATATGTTGGTATGAAGGGCATTTTTGACCCTGATTTTAGAATTGGTGACTACTCGTATTATGTTAGCGCTCTAAATACAATTATCACTTGCGTTGGTGCAGTTGTTTCTGCCTCTGCGACTGTATATCAAGGAACTCTATTTATTAATAATGTAATTGAATTTAACAAGCTAGAACCAAGAATCGTTCCAATTGTTACTCCACCCTTAAAGGTTCAAAGACATATCGCACACACGATTGAGTTTAAGGATGTTTCCTTCTCTTATCCCGGAACTGACAAGCTGGTTCTTAAGAATGTATCATTCACACTAGAAAAAGGAACTACAACGGTTTTAGTCGGTCTTAATGGTGCTGGTAAAACAACTATAATTAAGCTACTTACTCGTCTTTATGACCCGACCAGCGGTGTTATTCTACTTGATGGTGAGGATATACGAAAATACGATTTAACAGAGCTTTATCAAATGTACGGAACTATTTTCCAAGATTTTGGCAAATATGCTGTTAGCGTCGAGGAAAATATATATTACGGAGATATTGAAAAGGGCTATAAAGAAAGTGATGTAATAAATGCAGCTCAACATAGTGGAGCTTCCGAGTACATCGACCGTTTACCTAATAAATATCAAACTCCGCTAATTAGATTTTTCGATGAAAACGCCACCGATCTCTCTATTGGTCAATGGCAAAAGCTTTCCGTAGCACGTGCCTTTTATTCCGACTCTGATATTTTAATACTTGACGAGCCGACAGCGTCGCTTGATGCAATGGCTGAACAACAAATATTTAAGCAATTTGAGGAATTAACTCAAAACAAGACCTCTATATTTGTTTCTCACCGCCTATCAAGTGCAACTACTGCTGACAAAATCATCGTTTTGGAATACGGGCAGGTTATCGAGGAAGGCAACCACAAGAATTTAATGCAAGCACAAGGCAAATATTACGATTTATTTACTACTCAAGCAAAGCGATATATAGAAAGCCAAGAAAATATGAACTAAATAAGTAAAAGCCACTTGCTTTTTTTGATATACACCCCAAAAGTTAGACACTTTTGGGGTGTATATCATTTTGCAGATGGCTTTTAAAATTCTAATAAATCTATTGTAAAATATCCTTTATATTTATCGACCTCAGCATATCGGTCCTCAAAATCAACCTCTGGACACACATAATTTCCAATTTTGGGGTTAAAATAAAATGTATTATTTTCATTAATTATTATTTTTTCTCGATCGTTCGCCTGTGCTTTTTTATTCAGCAAATAAATAGCGTTGAGAAATTTTTCCTCTTGATTGTCCGTTATTCTAAAGTAGTTAATAGCATCATAAAGCTCAAATTTCTTTGGATAGTTGAACATAAAAAGACTAATTATTTCTCTTTCTCTGGGGCTTAACCTTATTACCTTTCCACCTAGCGCAAATTGACCATCCTTCATACAGGCATAGCCGATTATATCAACTTTGTCAGTCCTTTGAAACGAACAGCTTTCCTCATATAGCTCCATTATATCTTTGGAAATGCTTTTAAGTGATGAAATGTTTATACTCCACTCTGGCAAATTAATGCTGTTGCGCTCACTAAAAATAACGCTAATTGTATCTTTGTTTTTTATCTTATCAATATAGTCACGCGCAGGATTAACATAAACTGTCATAAACGGCTTTGTTGAATATTTCAAATCATCATATCCAATACATGAAACGAGGTAGCCCTTAACACGTAACCATATTGTTACATTTCTTCTTCTTTCCTCGTTATTATCAACAATTAATATCATTTTTTCTTCCTTTGGAATAATTTAGTTTTTGTAAAAATAGTATTTAGTAAGAATAAAGACTAAAGGAGTTTAAAATGTTTATATATTCTTTGAAGGCATCTACTATCAAATTTTTTGGAATTATTGGTATAGCCCTTGTATCATTACTCGCACTTATTATCTTCATACCCTCCGGCTCAAAGGCGACAACGTCAGAAATTGCGGCTATGAATGAAAATATTTCATTTGACAACGTAAAATCCTCAAGTGATGCAAAAAAGTTTTTAGCACAATACGGCTGGGAGGTTGAAGATGACGCAATTGAGGAATGTGAGATAACAATCCCAAGCGAATTTGACAAGGTGATGACACAATACAATGAAGTTCAAAAGCAACAAGGGCTTGACCTCACAAAATATAAAAAGAAGACGGCTACTCGTTACACTTATATTGTAACTAACCATCCCGATTATGAAGGAACAGTTTATGCAAATGTAATAACCTATCGTGGCAAAGTAATAGGCGGAGATATATGTACCGCCGACGCAAAGGGCTTTTTGCATACCTTTTCGATGCCTGAAAGCTCCAATTAGTTATTTTATTATACCATATTAGCAGAAAAAAGCAAGGGCAACCTTGCTTTTTTTACATTTAACGTCCTCGCCGAGATTTTCAAGAATACCCGAGTTATCGATTGCATCTAAAATAAACTCTCT
Organism: Clostridia bacterium; assembly: GCA_017472695.1. GTDB lineage: Bacteria > Bacillota > Clostridia > Oscillospirales > CAG-272 > RGIG2000. The sequence goes on from JAFUOQ010000013.1 coordinate 152,745, forward strand.
AACCTTGCCCCTGCCGATATAGTTGTTGTGCTTTTTCTCGTAATACTCCCACGACTCATTTCTTTCCTCATCAGCCAATCGCTGTATTTCTTCATTGTCAAAATTCTCCTCGTCAAACTCAGTTGTGATTTTTTTATCGGAAAACTTGACTTTAAGTGCGTTTTGGAGTATAATAGTCATAGAGAGGTCGTCTTTCGCTTGAGCCCCAGTCGTAACCTGGCTAGCTTTTTCGGAAGCAAGTGCCTCTCTTTTTATTTCCATACTCACGACATTATGCAAATAAAGCCTTTGATGTTGAGAATCCTTTTGTAGCATAACACCCATATAATAGTCTTGCTCTCCTATTTTTATAGGTGCACAAACAACAAACCTTCTCACACCCGCTTGTTTTTCTCTGTCAAAAATCACTTGACCTTTTTCTATAACGTCAGGTATTGCCTCAATGGTTGCAAGCTTTTCTGCTGTTGTCCCGTGTCTTATCTCGGAGTGAACACTTGAATTTGATAAACTTATTTTCCCAAAACGATTTGAGCGAATTTCGTTTCCAATGCTTTCAAAAAATTCAGCATACAGTTCCTTTGGAGACTTTCCTGTTTTCTCGAGTTTTGTGGGGTCAACAGTTAAAATGTTATCCATTTTGGCAAGCGCCTCCATATTTTTAAGCATTTCTATGTTATCCTCTAAAACTCCGAGTTTCTTATATGCTTCAATCTTTTCTTGGTATAGAAGCGCCTCCTCACTTTCCTCTCTTATCTGCTCGCTTACACGGTATCTTTGCGTATCTGGGTCATTTTCAATTAAATTATTAAAGCTTTCCTTACGATTACCCTCTGCAGCCTTCCTTTGTTGCATTTCTTCAAGCGCAGGATTAGGAATTGAAACATGTATACCACCATTCTCCGCCTCTTCAAAAACAATATCGTCATTTGAGGATTTAGATTTTGAGTAACGTACATTGTCAACCGATTTTGAAACAGATTTTCTCTCATCATCAATTTTTTCATCAAAAGTATTGATTTTTTCGTCGTTTTCGGATATACTATTGTCAGAAGATTTGTCGTTAATAGTTGCCAACCACTCATACAGTTGGGGATTAACTTGCGTCAAGTCTTCTTTTCTATATTCAACCAAAACGCCATGATTGCTTATGTTGTTCTTGATGTAGTTATCTTTAGCATTAAAAACAGATACGACAAGATTGTATTTTCGGTTTTTGGAATTTATATCCTTCACAGTATTTAACTCAACGGAAGCAATTCCGTTTTTATTTTTTTCTGATGTAAATTCTGCAAATATATTAATTCGCCCATTATCCATTTTCAAAATTGCTAATGGGTCAGACAACTTACGAGGTAGTTCCTTCATAAATTCGCCCATATCATGGTAATGTCCCTCTAAAACGCCCTCTTTTCGAGTAGCCAAATAGAAAGCATCAAAACGCATTATTACCTCGTGGTTTTGTGCTTCCATAACGTTTTCAAGAATAATGCCAGGAGTGCGTTTCATTATAGAAACGAAATTACCCTCTTGTTTGTTTTTCAGCGCTTCCTCATCGCTCATCTTAAGAACGTTATCAACGTTACTTTCAAGAGACTCGCTGTTCATTTTTGAAAAACGAATATTCTCAACCTCGCCCTGTTCTGCCTTCTCCTTGTCCTCAACACCAAGCAAGGAAATATCAACACCGCCCTGGCTCTTGTCTATGGCTTTTCCAAATTTATTTACAAGCTTATTTAAATATCTTGCACTCTCTCGGTCCACCGAGGGATTTTTTATGCCTTCCCCTCGAGGGGAAGGGGGACCACTTGTGGTGGATGAGGTGTTTCTCACAAGCGCCTTCAACCCATTAAATATCTTTTTTGCAAGAGGTAGATTTCTCCCTGCAAGCTTCTCTATAAAGTAGTCATCTCCCAGGAGAACGCTATTCAATTTTCATGTCTAATCTTTCAATAGTAAAAATTTGTTCTCTTTTTTGTAGTTCGCGAATATCATATATCAAAAGGACAAGTTAAGGAGTTAAAATGAGGCTTGAAATAAAATACAAAGAGAAAACTGATGAGGCACTCGAATATTTAATCTCCCGTATACCAAGGGAGCTAGGGACAAGTATTATGTGCTTTTTAAATGAAAATAAATATTCTTTTATAAATGAAATAAGAATGAAGAAAAATTCTTTCATATATTTAATTGCAGATTCTAAAAATGTAAAAACAGATATATTTGTAAGTGAAGCTTGTATTGAAAGCACATTTGAAGCACTATGTGGTGGGTCAATTTATGCTCATTATGACACTATAAAAGAAGGATATATCAGTGTTGGACAAGGTATACGAGCTGGCGTTTGCGGAACAGCTGTTATGGACGGTACATTAATAAGTGGAATTAAAGATATATCCTCAATTAATATAAGAATTCCTCAAAGAATATATGGTGCATCAAATTATATTTTCACGCTATTAGAAAAGAACAATTTTAAAAGCTCTTTGCTTCTATATTCTCCGCCAGGCGTTGGCAAAACCTCTATTTTAAGGGATTTAGTAATCAGACTAAACGAGCTAGCGACACCTATAAGGTTTTCAGTAATTGACTCCAGAGAGGAAATTATAACCCCACACTCATTTTGCTCGAATTGTGATGCCTTTCTTTCTTATCCCAAGGGCACAGCTATTGAATTGGCAACAAAATCAATGACACCCGAGCTTATTATTTGTGACGAAATTTCGACAGAGGCAGAGGCTCAAGCGGTTTTTAAAGCATCTCATAATGGTGTTAAGCTTATAGCGACAACTCATTCAAGCTCATATAATGAGCTAATCTCAAAGTCGATTTTAGAGCCATTACTTAGCAGTAATGTTTTTGATTTTGCTATTGGAGTAAGTCGCAAATATGGAGAAAAAAGCTACAAATTTACCTTGAACAAACTATTTAACGAGGCTTAAATGAAGATTGCAGGATGTATTTTAATCTTTATTTCAGCTATACTATGTAGCTATTACTACGAAAAAGGATTAAAGATAAAAATTTCAAAATGTGAAGAGCTTCTTTCTTTTATTAATTATATTAAATCACAAATTGACTACTTTTCTCTTCCAATCAGCACCATTTATGAGAAGTATGACAAAAAGAGTGACTTCATAAATGAAATAATTTCTTCTGAAAACGGGATTAAAGCAATTGACAAAGAAAATGATCAACAAATCAATGAATTTTTTGGAAATATTGGCAAGGGCTTCAAAAAAGAGCAAATAAAGCTATGCGAATATAATATTGACCGCTTTTCTAATCTTCTCGAAAAATTAAAAAATGATTATCCAAACAAAGCTAAGGTCTTTCGCTCAATGTCATTATTCTTTGGTATTTGCGCAATTATTTTATTAGTTTAGGATAGATAAAAATAAGGAGAAAAAATGGATATTTCACTAATCCTTAAAATAACAGGCGTGGGACTTTTAGTTTCTGTTGCTTGTCAGGTGTTATCAAAAAGTGGCAGGGATGAACAAGCTACTATGCTATCAATTGCCGGAATTATCATTGTCATGTTGCTTATAGTATCAGAGCTCGACGGATTGTTTACTACTCTTGCAACGGTATTTAATTTTTAATATGAACGACATAAAAATGTGCGGTATTATACTTTGTGCCTTGGTTGTATGCATAGTATTTAAAAATTTGCACGCAGAATATTCATTGTTTATAAGGATAGGTATAACATGCTTTACTACTATTGCTACACTAGCCATTTTCTACCCTGTCCTTTCCTTTATTGAAGAAATTTCAAGAAATACTGCTGTATATAATTACATACCAACGCTTATAAAGGCATTGGGTATTGCATTTGCAGTACAGATTACTGCGGATGTTTGTAATGATGCACAAGAAGGCTCTTTGGCAAATAGGATAATACTTTTTGGCAAGGCAGAAATTTTGGTTTTATCCCTTCCATTAATAAAAAACTTATTCTCGCTGTGCGAAAACCTAATAAAATAATATGAAAAAAATTTGTATTTTTCTTTTTACAATTATTTTCCTCTTGTCATTTCCAATTTTAGCTTTTGCTAACGAGGTTGAAGACGAAATTACCTCCTCTATTGAAAATGAGCTTGAGGAATTTAAAAGCTCAATACCGAAGGAAATAATTGATTATTTACCTGAAGGAATTTTTGAAGGAGATTATTCCTTACTTTTAGATGAGGGTCTTGATGAAAAAAGCTTATTAAGCTACATAATCGACTACTTTTTTGCAGGTCTGGGGACTGTAATAAAATCATTTTCTGGCATTTTAGTTCTAATTTTAATAAGCTCGATTTTTGAAATGCTTGGCTCTTCATTTTCAAATACTACGTTATCTAGCGCCTTTACTCTCGCCTCTGGACTGTGCGTGGCGCTTACTGTTTTTAATTTATGCTATTCTCTCGCTTCGACTGTGAGCACTTACATTCAAACAATTTGTAGTGTTATGACCTCGTTTGCTCCAATTATGACAACTCTACAAATTATGGGTGGCAAAATAACATCCGCCACCATCTCCAATGCTTCCATAGTTTTATTTATTTCGGTTGTCGATGGCTTTTTAGTGGTTTTTATGCTACCGCTTGTAAATTTATGTCTTATGTTCAGCTGTATAAAGGCTCTTGGTGGTATTGAGTTTGGCGCAATTTCAAAGCTAGTACGCAATACATTTACATCTGTAACGGTCTTTGTTATGTCTGTTTTTATGTTTATTTTTTCATTTAAAAATGTGCTTTCACAGGGTGCTGATTCCCTATCAGTAAAAACTGCACGATTTGCAATTAGTAGCTTTGTACCAATTGTTGGCGCATCTATAAACGATGCTTTGCGTACGGTTTCCTCTTCCCTTTCTATAATTAAAAATTCTTGTGGTGTTGTAGCAATTATCTGCATTGCTTTAATTATGCTACCTATTACTATTTATATTTTCTTAAATAAGGTGAGCTTTGGTTTGCTTGCTTCTATTTCTAAAACGCTTCATTGCGAAAAGCAAGCTGTAATTTTAGAAGAAGCAGATTCGTTGTGCTCATATATGCTTACCCTGGTTTGTACAACCTGTGTATTATTTATTTTTGCTATTACTATTTTTATTAAAACCTCCCTGGAGGTCGTATGAATACATATACCTTAACAATTCTTACAGTTTCCTTGGTGGGTGGAATTATTAATTCGCTTGTCGCTTCTAATAACGGGTTAAAAAAATATATAAGCTATATAGTTTCACTTGTTTGTGTTGTGTGCTTAATTTCACCTATTGGCTCTTTAATTGGAAACATTGCAAACATAAAAAGTAACATCAATGATTATGTTGAAGAGGTTTTTAGCTCTGATGCTTATAATAATTCAAACTCCTTAATCATTAATACAGGCAAGGAAAAGGTGTGCGAGGGAGTCAAGGAAATAATCAAAGATAGATACGGCTTTGATGATAACGAGGTAATTGTTGATTTAGAGCTTGATGAAACCAATATTCAAGCAATAAAAATTGAAAAAATTAATATAATTTTAACAGGAAAAGCATCTTGGAGCGATGTAAATACTGTTGAAGAATATATAAAGGACATGGTCGGCTGTGACATTTCAGTAAAACGAAAATAAGGAGGTATAATGTTAAAAAAGCACAAAAGTAAAATTATCATTATAAGTGTTTTGACTATAGGTCTAATTTTAATTCTGTTTGGCACCTTTAAAAGCACGGAAAAAGATAAGGAAGTAACAAACGATTTCTCTTGTGAGCTATACACAAGCGAGCTTGAAGAAAAAATCGAGCAATTTCTTTTAAATGTAGACGGAATAAGAAATGTAAATGTTATCGTCACACTTGATACGTCTGGTGAGCAGGTATATGCGCAAAACGAAGGCTCGTATGATTTTTTGACAATTACTTCAAATGGTAAGCAAAGCCCCGTTTATATTGGTGAAATTTATCCTAATGTACGCGGAGTTGCAATCGCTTGTACAAATGGCTCGCAGGATGAGGTTAAAAACAAAATAACGAGGCTTATTTCCGCGTATCTTGGAATATCTTCAAATAGAATTGAAATTGTTAGCTTTGGATAGTCATATTTCAAAGTAAAATGAATATAAATTTAGTGTAATCAAAAATAGGAGATTTAATTATGAACACAGAGAACAAACCAAACAAAATCAAACAATTTTTCAAAAAAATCGGCACAAGAAATTTAATTGTAATTTGCGCTGTGGTTCTTATTGGTGCTGCCGTATGTGTAAACTACGTGCTTTACAAAAATAATGAGCCTGCTCCTGACACAGATGTTGATATTGACCTTGATGGAACAGATTTAAATGACGTTTTAGACAATGATCCAAATGCGTCAGATTATTTTTCACAAACTGCTCTTTCTCGCCAACAAGCAAGAGACGAAGCACTTGAGGTTTTACAAACAGTGGCGAAAAGCGAAACTGCTTTGCCAGAGGCTGTAGAATCTGCGCTTAACGATATTGCTCAAATTGCAAAGGATATTGAAAACGAGTCCAACATTGAAACCTTAATTCAAGCAAAGGGCTTTGAAGACTGTATTGCAGTTATTAGCGATGGTAAGGCAACTGTTATTGTAGGTACTGATGGACTTCTTGCAAGCCAGGTTGCTCAAATTAATGAGATTGTTTATACACAAAGTGGCATTTTACCTACTGATTTAACTATTATAGAAAAAAATTAAAATTCTGCGTGCTATTCGCCTTGACAAATTCTTAAATTTATTGTATTATATACATATTGAGAATGAAAGGCGGTAATATAATGGAGCTTAACAAAAACCAATATGTTCTTTATAAGGGACTTCCACTTGTTAGAGATGGCGATGTTCTGTGCTATGGCGACCTTAACGAAAAATATATATTGACACTTAACATTTTGGGAAAGGATGCAAGTGAAAACCCAAATATGATTATGGTACAAATTTGTCATTCAAATGATAGAAATAAAATTGTTAAGGGCAAGCAAGCATTCAAAAAGGATCTTTTTGAGGCGCTAGACCTCGGTGGAATCTGGCTTGAGCAGATTCTAAAGGAAGAAGCATAATAAATTAAAAAGACTGCTAAAAAGCAGTCTTTTTTCTTCAACAATTATTTAAAATTTTTGCTAGATAATTATGCAACTCGTATTTTTCATTATCGGAAAAGCCCTTTAGCATCTTCTCTTCCATTCTCTCTACTATTTTATCGAGTTTTTTGGTCAGATCATATCCCTTTGATGTTAAATAAACATTTATCTTTCTCTTATCATTAAAAGAGCCTTCTCTCATAACCAACCCATCGTTTTCCATTTTTTCAAGTGCAACACTTACTGTTGAGCCTTTTAGGTGTATTTCCCTTGCTAGCTCGTTTTGTGATATACCATTTTTAATAGTTAATATTTTCAAAATTGAGCGAACAGCCTTTTGATTTAAATTTTTATTTTCTTGAGTTTCTTTGGTAATTAACTCCTCATATTCACTACTAGCCCAGCGTATCAAAGCAAGAGGTGAAACCTCTAAATTATCAAGATTTTTAGCTTGTTTTTCCATTTTGCACCTCTAAAATTGTTAGTTTACTAATGATTATATATTAATTACTTTTATTTTTCAACCTATTTTTGATTATTTTTGGAATTTTATATCACTGTCATATAATTTTGTTAGACATAATAATCGAAAGATTACATAAATTAATTGTGTACAAAAATGAAAGGACATATAAAACAAAATGCAAAAACAAAGAGTAAAAAATTCCTTTGTTTCAATTGCTTTAGTTTCACTATTACTTTTTGTACCATTCTTTAGTATAACCTCCTATGCAAGTAACTATGATGATATATCACAGGTTGAATTATACGTTGGCGGTATGCCGTTTGGTGTTAAAATTTCCTCGCCCGGACTTACAATAGTCAAGTTTTCATCAACTAAAGGAAATGATGCTTCAAGCGCATACAAGGCAGGGCTCCGAGAGGGAGATATAATAACAAGGGTTAACGGAGTTACAGTAAATTCAATCGAAACCTTTATAAAAGAGGTGGACAAGGCTGGTTCAAATACAATAAGCATCGTTGCAATTAGAAATAATAAGGAAATAGAATTCAAGGTAAAACCAAAATACTCTACCGAAGACGGAAAATACAAAACAGGAATATGGGTTAAGGACTCAACCTCTGGAATAGGGACAATAACATATATAAATCCTTGCGATTTATCCTTTGGTGGTCTTGGTCACGCTATTTGCGATTCAAGTAATGGTAGAATTATCCCCGTTGGTAAAGGACTAGTTATGAATGTTAGTATAAATGGAGTTTTAAAGGGTGAGGTTGGCTCTGCTGGTGAGCTTCGCGGCTCTTTTTTATCAAAGAAAATTGGAACATTAACAAAAAACTGTGAATGTGGCGTCTTTGGATATCTTTCTAGTAGTGCTTTAGTTTCGACTGGCGAAAGGCTTTACGCTTGTCCTAAAGAAGAAATTAAAGACGGCGACGCATATATTCTCTGTACTCTTGACGGCGGTGAACCACAAAAATACACAGTAAAAATATCTGATATAGATTTATCAAGCAAAGGCGCTAAAAGCTTTAGAGTTAAGGTCACAGACCCTGACTTAATAAATAAGGCTGGTGGCATCGTTCAAGGCATGAGCGGCTCTCCAATTATTCAAAACGATAAAATAATCGGTGCAGTTACTCACGTTCTAATTAATGACCCTACAAGCGGATATGGTATTTTTATAGAAAATATGCTAAATAGTGCTGAATAAGCTAAAGGCAATATCATTTTAGGTGATATTGCCTTTTCTTTTCATAAGGAAGGTCAAGATAAAAAAATAGATAATTTTAATCGTGGTATGGGCATTTGCGGTTGGTTGACTAACTACAAGCGCTTTAGCTTCGTTGATGACGACACAAGAAAAATATTAGATGACGAAATAGGAAAAATAATAAAAGGATTTGGCTTATCTGAAATTAACCTCATATAAGCCTTTTTTAGTATTATTTGGAAAGAATTTATTTGTATAAGCTTTGCTCTCCGTTGGCAATAATTGTGTTAACGATAAGGAGCAAAAAAATGAGATATAATAAGGTTGAAATTTGCGGTGTTAATACATCCGAATTAAAGGTGCTTTCTGACGAAGAAAAGCGCTCTCTTCTTTTGAAGGTAAAGGACGGAGACTACAAGGCACGCGAGGAGTTAATTGACGGAAATTTACGACTTGTTTTATCAATAATACAAAGATTTACTGGCAGAAAGGAAAATTTAGACGACCTTTTTCAGGTTGGTTGTATAGGTCTTATAAAAGCAATTGATAACTTCAATACCGATTTAGATGTAAAGTTTTCAACCTATGCTGTACCGATGATTATTGGCGAAATCAGGCGATATTTGCGAGATAATAATTCAATTAGAGTTTCTCGCTCGGTCAGGGATTTGGCATACAGAGCTTTACAAGCAAAGGAGGAATTAACACGCGACGACTTTTGTGAGCCGACTATTGATCAAATCGCCAACCATCTTGGTGAAAATAAGGAGGATGTTGTTTGCGCTCTTGAGGCTATAACCGAACCAATATCACTTTATGAGCCGATATTCAACGATTCTGGTGACTCTATTTATATTATGGATCAAATAAGTGATACAACATCAAACGACGAAATGTGGGTTGAGGACATTGCTTTAAGAGAAGCTATGAAAAAGCTAAACGAGCGAGAAAAAAGAATAATCGATATGCGCTTTTATGCTGGTAAAACTCAAAGCGAAATAGCAAAGGAGATAGGAATTTCGCAGGCGCAGGTATCAAGGCTTGAAAAAGGGGCTTTAGAAAGAATAAAAAAACAAATATGAGGGCAAAAATGCCCTCATATTTGTTTATAAAATCAAAGTTAAAACGCCAACAATACCTAAAATTGCGCATAAAAGCAAATTGAGCTTTACCTTTTTATTTTGCTCCAAAATAATTGGTGCAGCACTTTCCATTTGTTCCTCTGATATTAGCTTGATAAATTTCCTGATTTTCATAAAAAGGAAAAATGCAACAAAGCCAAAAAAGAGTGAGCCAATGCCACAGACTATTCCTACGTATTGATACCACTCCATTATCTTATATGCTCCGGTAATTTTTCTCCACCGAGGATATGAAAATGCAAGTGCTTAACGCTTTGGCAAGCGTCCTCGCCACAGTTTGTAATAACGCGATATCCGTTAGTGATACCGGCAATTTTAGCAATTTCAGGTATTTTTTCAAAAATGTATGAAACATTATGGCTATTATCCTTGTTTACCATATCAACACAACAAATATGCTCCTTGGGTATTACAAGAACATGAACCTTTGCCTCTGGATTTATATCATTAAACGCAAGGATTTTTTCATCCTCATAAACCTTGCTTGAAGGAATTTCGCCCTTTATAATTTTACAAAATAAGCAGTCCATTTTTATTTCTCCTTGATATTCATTTTAAAATATAGTATAATTATACAGGATAAATCAAAAAAAATCAAGGAATGATTATGATAAATTACAAGAAGTTCATTTTTAATGATTTTGATAGCGATGTTTGGACCACTCTTTCAAGGAGTAAATTGCCTATTTTAATATATGGTATGGGTAATGGTGCTGACAAAATTATTAATGTTTTTGAAAAATACGGTATTGAGTATCAAGATGTTTTTGCAAGTGATGGATTCGTGCGTGGTCATTTTTACAAGGGTAAACGTGTAATTTCCTACTCCGAGGCTTGCGAAAAATACAAGGATGGCTTTGATATTGTCGTTTCCTTTGGCTCAAAGCTACCCGATGTTATTGAAAGAATATACTCACTTGAAGAAAAGCATAATGTATACGCACCAGATGTTGAGGTTTGCGGTAACGAGCTTTTCTGTGAAGAGTTTTTTAATTTGCATTTGGACGAAATATGCCGTGCAAGAGAATGCTTTGAGGACGAGCTATCAAAAAACGTTTTTGATAACATAATTAGATATAAATTGAGTGGCAGGCTCTCTTATTTAAAAGCAACCGCTTTTAGTGATACCGAGTGCGATTCTCTTTTATCGCTTGGTAAATATGAATCATATTTAGATTTAGGCGCTTACAATGGCGATACAATAAAAAAATACTTGTCCCTTTGCAATAATTTAAAAGAAATATATGCTTTCGAGCCTGACAAGCGCAATTTTAAGAAGCTTTGCGCATATTGCGAGCAAATTAACGATATAAAAATTACACCTTTAAATTATGCCGTATATTCGTCCAATACATCACTTTTCTTCTCTGCCTCGGGAAATAGAAACTCAACAGCTGTATCAAACGGCTCATACGAGCATAAAACGATTGAAATTGAAGCAAAAGCGCCTGACTCTATACTCGATAAAATTGATTTTATCAAATATGATGTTGAAGGACTTGAATATCACGCATTACTCGGAAGCAAAAAATTAATTGCCAAATGTCAACCAGATTTGCTTGTTTCTATGTATCATAAAAGCGAGGATACATTTAAGCTACCTCTGCTTATCAAGGAGCTAAACCCGAATTATTCCATATATTTGAGGCGCTTACCATATATTCCCGCTTGGGACTTAAACCTATATGCGATAAAAAAAGGCTAGAAAACTAGCCTTTTATTTTTGTTTACAATCGATTTCACCAGCGATAAAGGGTAAAAGCTCGTCAAAGGTTAAATCAACTACATATGAGAACTCTGAATAAAGAATTTGCGATGTTTTCTTCAAAACATCCTCCATCCATGCGGTAAAGTTAACGTTGACAGGTAGTTTTCCTGTTTTGACAAGATAAAGCTGTTTAGCTATGCCGAAAACATTTCTTCTATCATATGTTGCCATAAGCTCTTTATAATATTTGTTCCTAGCCTTGCTATCCTCAACCCACTCTATTATATTATCGTTGGAAGCGATAATCTCCTTAATCTCGTCATAAGTAAGAAGTGGCTTTACTCTAGACATTAATAGCTGATTATCCTTGGGTAAGTATAATTTGCCAGATGCATTAGATTCAGGAACCAAGATGTAATATTCCTTCTCATCATCCTTAGCGGAAAACGAAAGCCTTTGTATATCGGTCACCCTGCAAACGCCCTCCGCGCCATAAACAATTATAGCGCCCACCTTTAACATATTACACCTCCAAAAAATATTTCAACATATTGTCATTACCAAGTATATTTTATCATATTTTTTCCAAAAAGTGTAACAAAAATTTTTAAAAAATTAAATATTTTTTATTTGATAGGAGCAAAAAACTTCAGTTTTTGCAGTTCTATGAATACTTAAAACATCGCTTTCTATCTTCTTACAAACAGGATTTTCTGTAAAGAAATGACCTGCCTCGACAATGTTCAAATTCATATCTTTAGCATCTATCATTGTGTTATAGCTAGCTCTACCTGTAAGCAAGGTGTCGGCACCCATAGAAATTGCGCGGGAAATTAAGTCCTTACCATCTCCGCCAACGACATATATTTTTTCTACAGCTCTTTCGCCATTATATAGAACAAATGGTGTATTTAAAGCATTCTTTACATTTTCGACAAATGTAGAAAGCTCGTATTTTTGCGATAAGCAAGCCAATCTACCGACAGGATCGCATGGGTCGGCTTGTACATTTTGTAGCCCTAATAGCGAGCAAAGTACATCATTTACTCCACCGTTTGCCGCATCAAGGCGTGTGTGGAATGAGAAAACGGATATTCCGTTTTTTATGAGCTTAATCAGCTTATTTTGTGTATAATGCTCGCAGGTAAGTGCCTTTTGAGAGCTGAAAACCAATGGATGGTGTGAAATAATCAGGTCAAAGCTGTTTTCAATAGCATAATCAACTGTCTGCATTGTAACATCTAATGCAATAAGCACAGAGTTGACCTCTTTATCGAGGTTGTCACAACACATTATGCCATCGTTATCCCATTCTGCTCTTAAATTTTCTGGGTATAACTCTGACAGCTTGCCATATAATTCTCTTATCGTCATTTTAATTTCTCTAACTCCTTAATTTCTTCCTCTATTTTCCTTGTATCATAGCCACCAAGGCTTAAGCCTTCAAGTCTTTTTTGCTTTTTGACAATTGTCGAATTTAGTAAGAGCATAAACTCGTCAGTCTTGTTTTCTATATTCATTTTGCCTAGCTCCTTCTCAATATCAGTAAGAGGGTGCAATTCTCCATCATACTGTAAACAAAGGACTTGATAGAGCTTTTCATCCTCGTATACAATATTTTCGGCGATTGTAAAAAATCCGTTTGAAAGATATTCTCTAACCTCTTTGATATGAGTCATTGGTTGCAAAATTAATCTGATGCCCTTTTGTCTTATGTAAGGTGAGCTTTCAAGTATTTTTACTATTAATTCTCCTCCCATGCCGCATATAACAATATCACTGGGAGCAATCTTTTCTATATTATCAAGACCACCGACTACTTCAGTAGTAATTAAATTTCCCAAGCCATATTTTTCAATATTTTCTTTTGCACGCATAATTGGTCCGACATTGATATCGGATGCATATGCGCTTTTGATTTTGCCATTTAATGCGAGGTATATTGGCAAATATGCGTGGTCAGTACCTATATCTGCAACAACTGCACCGTCTCGCACATATGATGCGGCGGTGCAGAGTCTTTTGCTTATTTTAAATTCGCTCATTATTTTGAAAGGAAGGCATTGAGCTTTTCAACAAGCGCATTTGCATCTGTGCCGTGAACTCTACAAGCATCCTCAATTGATTCGCCTCTTGAGTGTGGGCAACCCAAGCAATGCATACCTATTTCAAAGAAAAATTGTGCTGTTTCTGGATTGTAATCAAGTACATCTCCGATTATTGTTGATTTTGTAACTACCATTTTTATTCTCCTTTTAGTAATTTTATTTTTCCACCGAGAGAGCTCACCTTACCAACTAGGTTCTCGTAACCTCTCACGATATAGTTGACATTATTAATTCGGCTTGTGCCATTTGTGCCAAGCGATGCACAAACCAGTGCTGCGCCTGCGCGCAAATCAGTTGCATCAAGAGATGCAGGGGACAAATTAGATGGGTTAATTTTAACCACGTTGTCTTCTCTTTTTATCTTTGCGCCCATCTTTTCAAGCTCATAAGCATACGCAAAGCGCGTTGGGAAAATACTTTCTTTTATTTCGCCACCATCTTTAGTAAAGCACAATAGCGACGAAAATTGAGGATGTAAATCAGTAGGAAAAAGCGGATATGGTGCAGTTTCTATCGAAGCTCCTACAAGATTTTTCCCAGCCTTAACCCGAGCTTCGTCATAATAAGCGTCTATTTCAAAGCCCATTTTTCTAAAAATATCACATACATATTTGATATGCTCATAGTTTACACCAGTAAGATTTATATCCCCCGAGCAAGCGCCGACAAAGGTCATATATGTAAGCGCCTCAATCATATCAGGAAAAATCCTATATCTCACGGAATGTAGCTTTTTTACACCCTCGCAATAAATTTTTCTTCCCACACGGAGTATTTTTGCACCCGCGGTATTTAAAAAGCAGATTAAATCATCTACATGTGGCTCTATTGCGACATTTTCTATGACAGTGACACCCTCTACAAAGACGGATGCTAGTACTATATTTATTGTAGCACCTACAGAAATTTTGTCAAGTGTTATTTTTGTACTTTTTAGCAATTTTGAGGCATTTATGGAAATAAAACCATTTTCACAAGAGCAATTAGCACCTAGCATAGAAAAGCCCTTTAAATGCTGCTCTATCGGTCTTGCTCCAAAATTGCACCCACCTGGCATTGGCAAATATGCTTTTTTTGCTCTTGAAAGCATTGTGCCCATTAAATATGAGGATGCACGCATTTTTGAAATGAGCTCATACCCTTTTATTTCATCTTGAACATCGCGCGTGTTAATTATGAGGGTATGATTTTCGGTAAGCTCTGCCTTTGCTCCCATTTGCTTTAAAATTTCTATTGAATTTATTATATCGCTGACAAGTGGAACATTGTATATTACACATTCGTCCTTTATCAGTAATGTTGCAAAAATCACAGGCAAGGCGGAGTTTTTCATACCTCCTATTGCTATCTCGCCATATAGTGAGTGACCGCCATTTATAACTAGCTGTTCCATACAAACCTCGAACAAATACTTTTAGTATTAGTATTTTATTCGGTCGAGGTTATAAGTGTCACCTTAATATTTACTTGTAAAATAAGCACAGATAAGACTCGATACCTTATCATAGCTTTTTATACCGTCCACCTCTCCATTTACCTGCAAATATGAATTGTTAATAGTATTTGAAGCCTCCAAAATTGAGGACGATGAATATTTTTTATTATGGGTGATATGATTATTATAATCAGTTATTACCTTGTTATCAATCTGGGCTATGGCTTTATTATATAAATTTATGTCCTCTTTCTTTAAGGATAAAAGTAGCCTTGAACAAGCATCTAGCTCTGCACTATATTTTAAATATGAGTCACCAGAATTATAAAGAGCCAAAAAGCTAACAAACGATGTTTCTGATTCTCTTGCGACTCCTCTTTGGTGTGCCATTTCATGCGCAGAGGTTGAGGCGATTACAAAATCAGAATAATTTGTATTGACACCAGCCTCGGCGGTTAATGGAATATAAATCCCTGATATATTAGCATAGGTTATTGGCACACTTAAAACTATCGGCTTAATTTTTGAATCAAATGTATGTGGAAAAGACTTGTTTTTAGATAAGTCCTTATATGCTTGTGAAATTTTTTCACTTAATTCTAAATAAGAATAGCCCATTACTGAAGAACCATTTTTATCATATTTTATTTTTCTTGATAGCCTATTTAGGTCGTGGGATAAAAGAATTGTTGTATCATATATTTCGTTTTTGGTTATATAATCAAGCTCTAAATCCATCTTTTTTTCAATCGGGGTTGTATAATAACCACTTGCAATAGTCCACACAAATGAAATGAAATAGCAACAGAAAAAAGCTACAATATACGATATAAAACGTATAGATGCTTCCTTGCTCTTGTATGCAGATTTTACAGCAAATATTATCAAAAGCACAAACAAAATGGGAGATATTAAAATTAATATCTCAAATATAAAAAATGGCACTACCGAGGTTACAACTGAAAATACTGCACGAATAGGAGCGCAAAAATTATTAATAAAATCGGCAAAAATGACAGAAAAAGCGCAAAGAGCATACACTATTGCGCTTATCAATGTAATTAAATAGATAATGAGTACCCAAGTGGGAATGTATTTTTTAATCCTTTGGTATAAGCTCCTCATTATCAAAATATCTCCTTATCAAGCTTTTTATGTCTTGTGCCAAAGGAGCATAAAATTTTCCTATCTCGTCAACCTCCATCTTTAAGCAATGTAGGGCTTGACGAGCTATGTATTGGCTTTCCTCTCCATATAGCCTATCGCCTATTATTGGATGACCGATGTATGATAAATGTACTCTTAATTGATGTGTGCGACCTGTTATTGGAGTTAAAAGAATTATGCTTGCTTCACTTGTTGCGAAAATAGATTTATATCTTGTAATAGCGCTTTCTCCGTCCTCGCGGACAACGCGCTTTATGATACTTTTCTCGATTCTGTCAATTGGAGCGTTTATTTCTCCTTCTCCTTCAAGCTTTCCCTTTACTATCGCTATATATTCCTTTTTAACCTTGCCAGATTTTATTTTTTCGGAAAGAAGCGAGGCATAAAAGCGGTTATTAGCAGTAATAACTACTCCGCTTGTGTCCTTATCAAGACGATTGGTGGCTCTAAACACATAGGGCTTTTCTAAATAACGATACCTTAAAGCATTAGCCAATGAATTGCCTCTATTGTTTAATGATTCGTGCGTTGGCATGTCGCTTGGCTTGTTTACAACCGTTAAATTTTCATCCTCATAAATTATTTCCAAGGGTATATTTGCAGGCTCTAAATACTCGTTTTCATCATCTAAAAAATCCTCTGTATTTAATTCTAAAATATCATTTTCCTTTAAAACATATGTTACATTTTGATGGCTAGAATTAACAAGTATTCCGTTCGGAATTTTCTTTAACCTCTTTAGTAAGTTTGAGGAAATACGATTTTTCTTTAGAAAATCCTTAATAGTTATTTTTTCATTAGATTTATCTATTATGTATCTCATAGCTTTAGTTTAACATAGTATTAATTTTTTTGCAATAATATTTTATTTTTAAAATTTTTGTTTAAAGTATTGATAAAATGGAAAAAATAGGTTATAATGAATTGAAAATTTCCAAAGGAGGAACAAAAATGTACGGAAATATTTTATTTGCAGCAGGATTAGGTGAGATGATTCCAACCATTCTTATGATTGGTCTTGTTATTTTAGTCTTCTTCTTTATGTTCAGATCACAAAAGAAGCAAGAAAAGGAAGCCAATGAAATGCGTAACAACCTTCAAATTGGTGATGAGATTACGACTATTGGCGGTATTATTGGTGAGATTGTAAGAATTAAGGATGAAACTGTTACTATCGAAACCGGTAAGGACAGAACAAAAATCAGAATTCTTCGTTCAGCTATCCGCTCTGTTGATGTTCATGCAAGCGACAAGTATGGTACACCTGCTACCGAGGAGCAACCAAAAGAGGTTAAGGTTGAGGGTGTAAAGGCTTCAAAGAAAAAGAAGAAAAACAAGAATGAGGTTGCCGAGGATATTGTTGTAGAAACAACAAATGAAGCAGCTGAAGCTACAACAGAAGAAAATACAGAAAACCAAACTGAAAATAAATAAGAATATAATTAAAGCCTCGTAAATATACTTTACTAAAGAGTATTTTACGAGGTTTTTTATGGGATTTTCAAAGAAAAAAATTAAATTTAATAAAGAAAATGAGGAATTTACCCTTTTTTCATTATTCAAAAGCTGTTTATTGTTTTTTGCAGTGTTTTTAGCCCTATGTATTCTCTTTTCTGTTGCATTTTCACTTATTTTTTATCAGACATTAAATCCAGATAAGATGCTTGATTTAGCATCAGTTTTATCACTTTATATTTCTGCATTTATTTCTGCCTTTCTTTTGTCAAAGAAAAATGGGCAAAAATATATTTTAGGCGGTACTATTTTAGGGCTAATGATTCTTTTGGTTTTAGTTGTTGGCTCATTTTTTACCGATACTAAAATTATAAGTGCTGAATTTCTTTTAAAGGCGGTTATCCCTTTTGTTTGCATTTTAGGTTCGGTTTTAGGCATTAAACGAGAAAAAAAGATTAAAAGAAAGCACAGATAAAATAAAAATCTCCACCATTTGGGTGGAGATTTTTATTTCATAATTAGTTAAGCTCTTTAACCTTTGAAGCCTTACCAACTCTATCGCGTAGGTAATAAAGCTTTGCTCTTCTAACCTTACCAAGTCTTACAACTTCAACCTTAGCAACGTTAGGAGAATGAAGTGGGAATGTCTTTTCAACGCCACAACCATAAGCAACACGTCTTACTGTAAATGTTTCAGAAATGCCACCGTTGTGCTTTGCAATAACAGTTCCTTCAAAGATTTGAATTCTTTCTCTTGTACCTTCTTTAATAAGGTTGTGTACCTTTACAGTATCACCAATGTTGAACTGTGGTACCTCTGTTTTTAATTGCTCGTTTACAAAAGCTTCGATTTTAGTCATAATAAGCCTCCATTACTTAGGATGTTCATGCAGAGCGTGGCAGCGGACCATCCTTTTTTTATGTATGCTTAACCGCAACATAACCAGTCGAACTCGATTGGGTATACTGCGACTATACACACGTTTGGTATTATAGCATATGATTTTTAAAAAATCAATAGTTTTTGAAAAAAATTATAAGAATTTATGGAATTTTTAAAGAAGAATATGCGTATGTTTTTCTCTCTAATTAGCTTTCAGATGATACATAAGCCACTTTTACTCCGCTGATATCAATTTCTTTTGGTGAAAATATCTTAAAATTAGACGAATCTTCTAACTTTAAAATATATTCACTATCGGTAGTTACCCCATACACACTAAGCACATTAATAGTAAATTCTTTGATTTCGTTTTCCCCTACTTCACAAATAACGAATTCAGACGTTTGCCCAAAATCAGATACAATAGAACCACCTATCACCTTCAAATATCTCTCTCCGCCGACTTCGTTTACGCCTGCGGCTTTGAAAAGAGCATCTATCAAGTCGATACGGGAGGTTCTGTCTGTAATTTTATAGCCTAAATTATAATCTAATGAAACACTGCTAATTTCTATATTAGACAATTCCATGTTTTCGTATAATTGCATAGGATTTTTTATGTTTATATCTAAAACTTGCAATTGAGCAGTATTCCCCGAAGCATGCACCTCGCACAAAAGTTTGATACCAGTGATTTCTGTATCACCCTCTAAAATCCACTTTCCAGTTTTTATTTGGTCTTTTGTATAAAATCCAAAATAGCAATCATTCACAATTTTATCCAAACATTTTTCGCTTAAAATTGTGTTAATCTCTTCTGCGTTTTGTTCTGCCCATTCTGCAACGGTTTTTGCTTCAGCATCAGTTGATGTGTCGGTTTCAGTATTAACAATGCTTGATTCAGTGTCGGTATTTCCGTTTGTATTTGTGTTAGTATCGGTATTGTTGCCACATGATGATACAAGCGCTACGCTTGTAATACACAATGCTAATGACAATATTAAGCTGATTTTCTTCTTCATTTTACTTTCTCCCAAAGAATTTTTGTTTTATATATTTTTTATCATACGGTTTTTAAAAAAGCAATAAAAACTATTGTTATTTTATAATATTTGTGTTAAAATAACAAATGTTAAGAAATTTTGAAAGGTTATATTATGGAAGAAATATATACAAGTCCAAGAACGAAAATGAATAAAAATTTAAAAGCAGTATTTGATTTTTTAGAGCCGATTGTTTTCGCTCTAATTGCCTGAACAATTTTCTATTCAAATTATAACACATGTTTTTTCACTTGTAAAGTTGATAGTGTACCAAAATTGTGACATCTTGCGGCTTTTATTTTTGCACAGAAAAGAAAGGGCTAAAAATTAGCCCTTTTCTTAATTATTTGCGTTATAGACCAAGTTGCCTATAAGCTGCTTGTCCTTAAGTGATATCCAATATGATTTATCGCAAACAATTACTAGCTGTTTTTTAGCGCGAGATATTGCCGTGTTAATTATTTTTAATCCCTTGGATTGCTTGTGCGCAGAATCAGTGAAAAACTTCCTTTCGGCATCAACAACACTTAATATTACAGTATCCCATTCTCTGCCCTGTGATGCATGAATCGTGCATACCTCTTGCCTATAATACAACTCCTTTTGTATTAAATCTCTCTGCTTTTTGTACGGGGTTAATATAATCAAGCTCTCTTGCTTATTGCTTTTCAAATACTCTTTTATCGCGGTTACCTCAGAATGGTTTTCTCGAAGTTGAATTTCGGTTGCCATTCTTGGTGCGTCTATAACAATCACTTCCGTATCACTATCAACACCGTGAAATCCGGTTTTATAAACAAACATATCCAAAACCTTCGCCAGATTTTCGCCAAAACGATATGTATTCGTAAGCACGGCTCTTTCAACAACCTCAAACCTTGGATCATCTCCATCATAGTACATATCTCTTAATTCAGAAACATCAATGTCCTTAATGAATATATCAGGAAAATACAATGAAGATTGTGACCACAAAAAGCTTAGGTCTATTGAACGATCTACAACTGTTTTATTTTCCATTTCGCATATTGGAGGAAGCTGCATATGATCTCCGAAAAGACCAACAGGCACACCTAAGGAAAATATAGGAGCAGCCTTTATCATTGAACAATATGCCGCCTCATCAAGGAAAGCAAATTTTAATTTGTCTTCTATTAAATCTACAAACTCGGCATAATGCAGAATTAAATAATCTATAGTACACGCAAATATCCGTTTCTTTTTATAGGTGGAGTCTACTATTCCCTTTAAAGAATTATACTGTTCTCCTTTTTCTTCTATCCTCTTCTTTAGCGAATTATATGTATCATCACTAACGTCTAGAGCTAACAATCTAAGCACCAACTTTTCACCCATATCACTACCAAAATCAAAGTCTTCTTTTACTTCGGCAGTGAGTAAGGCTATTATCTCTTTGCTTATTCTTTCTTTGCTTTCTTGCAACTTGCCATTTTCTATATTTGCTTTCTTCAAATCATTATCGTTTTCTGCAAGTGCTTGTCTGCATCCTTCAGCTGATGCTTCTGCTTCTTTTAGTTGCTTTCTGATATTATCAATATCGCAACCACTATTTTGATATTGCTCAACGCATCCACTTAAATAATCATAGAATCCTTCCACTTCCAAGTGGACAAATCCATTATTATACATGAGTTCTTTTACTTTATTGGTTTCAACACTCAACTGAATATTAATTTCTTCCATCTGCTCACTAATTCGTTGTTGTTCATTATTTTTCGCTTCTCTTTGAACGTAAATCTCTGCAAGTTTTTCCTCTTCAACTTTTATCGATGGCTCTAAGCTGTTAATTTCAGCTATCGCTTCGTCACGTTGTTTACCACCAAAGAAAGACGATACCTTATAAACAATAGATTTAGTTTTCTTTTTTAATGATGTGACCTTTCGTTGGAGATTACATAGAACTTCTATATGCTCTTTAATTTTATCATCCAATTTAGAAGATTCTAAAGTGCATGTATCCTTTTCTTGATTTAATATCTTTATTTTTTCTTTAAGCTCATTTATCGTTTCGTTCAATGTTGTTAATGGCTCATAAATATCTACCATTCTTTGATAAATATCATGGTCATTTACACTTTTGGTTAGCTTGGCTATACTTGCTTCAAGATCTGAAATTTTGCACTTCAAGTTTTTTTCTTCTTTCACACAAAACGCAAGCTTGTCTTCGATTTCAAAAAATTCCTTCTCATTCTTTGATTTTTCATTGTACAACGATAAGATTTTATCCTTTACATTCGTAAGACGACGAGCCAATTCATATTCTAAAAATCTTTTCTCTATTATTTTGATTTCACTGTCTAACTGTGCAAGCTCCTTCATAATGGAACCCTTTTCACACAAATCTGGATATTTCAAAGAAAACGCTCTTGAAGCTTTACCCATTCTCAAAACCATGTTGATATCCACATCAGCATTTTCGAACATTCTAATTATTCCATTCAAGGATTGTTCAACTGCATTATTTGTAGGTCCCACAACCAACACGGCACTATCATAATCTACAATTGAAGCGATACATGATGACAATACAACCTGCGTTTTTCCTGTTCCAGGGGCTCCCCATACATACGAAACCGCCGAACTTAAAACTGTTTTGACTGCCTTTGTTTGCTCATCAGAAATACTTTTTGGAGTTATCAATGCAATATTGCCATATGAGTTTTTTCCCGGAAAACATATTCTTTTATGATTATATCTATACCAATCCCTTGTAGCCTTTATCAAAAATGAGAGGTCTGATACAAGCTGCATTTCATTAGCATTCAATTGTCTAAACGTATCATAAAAATCATCTTCAACACTTACTATAATGCTTGGCTCACTTTCATCATATTCTAGTATGCGAATTCGTTTATCGCTAGCGGCTTCTTCGTCTACTCTTTCAATTTTTATCAATGGAGAATTAAAGGTGAAATATGTAGAATCTATTTGGTATAGCTTTTTTGATATTCTCAGATAAAACAAACGATTTTCTATTTCTTTTATCGCAATAATATTTATAGTTTCTCTGCTTTTTCCATTTTCCCTAACGTATTCAAAATACATATTAGCACTTTTATAAGCTGTTCTTGAAAAATCAATTAAGTTCATTCACGCCCTCCATAGCAGTGATTTCGTCTATTTAAATTTTATATCTTTGAACTCCTTTTGTCAACCTTGTGCCCTCATATTTGCTTGTGAAATTATTGTACAACTCTCAACGGGAATACCATTAACATTTAACCAAAGTTTTTCAATTGCAATCCTTTGTCCTTTTGGGGTGGTAGAGGCCGCAAGTTCAAGTCTTGTCACTCAGACCATATCGAGTGTTCATAACAGATTCAAGTTATGGACACTCGATATTTTTTTGCTTATGCTTACTTTTCGGTTAAATATTGAGTTGTTTTGAGCAGGTTCGCCTGCTCTTTTTTGTTTTTGGGGTTAAACTGCGTTAGATAAGTATTCGATGGCTACACCTTTGCGCGAGTCGAGGATATAGGGCGGTCTGTGAATGATGCCGGGGATGTCAAGTGTACCGACAAATCGGTAGTGGATAATGACTCTTTGTGTTCTGTCCTTGCCCGTTCCCTCTACGGGAAACACCTCGATCTTTTCGATCAGCTCTCGCAGAATAACGGGCGTCAAGGTTCGCATCTCCATAAACTTACGGATAGCTTTGAGAAAATCATCCTTCGCTGTCTGCATTCTATCGATGCTATCGAGCTTTTCTTTCAGTTCAAGTGTCTGCCGCTTCAATTCCTCTTGCTCGTTCTCGTACTTCTGAGATAACCGCATAAACCACTCGTCCGTCACCTTGCCCTCCACGTTGTCCTCATAGAGTTTTTCAAAGAGTCCAAGGAGCTTTTGGCTTCGCCTCTCGCCGTTGCTAAAGCTCCTTCCGCAGCCGTTCTCTCACGATGCATATCCTTGTTTGTCTTTTTCTCCAATAGCTCTGCAAAGGCTTCCTCCGCGCTTTCAAGAAAGTCTGCAAGCATTCGTAGCTCCATCAGCACAATCTGCTCTAAAGCATCCTCACGGATATAATGTGTATTCTCACAAGTGCCTCGCATTCCCTTGTAGTTCGAGCAACTAAAAAAACGGATGCTCGGATTCTTTTGATTGAAGTTGAACCAAAGCTTATGTCCGCAATCTCCGCAATAGAGGAAACTCGTGAAAATGCTTTTCTTTTGGTTCTTATCCTTTGGCGGTCTGCGTTTAGTCTTTTCCACAAGCTTCTGTACCTGCTCCCAAGTGTCGCGGTCAATGATCGGCTCGTGAACGTCCTTGAAGATTGCCCAATTCTCCTTTGGGTTCTCAACGCGCGTTTTGTTGCGGAAGGACTTTGACGTGCTTTTGAAGTTGATGACATCACCGCAATACTCCTGTTGTGAAAGCATTTTGGCAATGGTCGTCTTGCACCACTTGTACGGATCGGCTTGCGTTTTCTTTCCGCCCCGCGGAAGTCCTTTGCTTTGCCAATACGCCATCGGCACTAACACCTTGTCCTCTTGTAATGTTCTTGCAATCGTTTCGTTGCCCTTACCTTCGATACACAAGCGGTACACTCGTCTGACTACCTCTGCTGCCTCCGTATCAATGATCCATCTCTTTTTGTTGTCGGGCGCTTTCATATACCCATAAGGCGGTTGAGATAGCGGCTCTCCTGCGTTACCGCGAATCTTGTGTGCGGAACGAACCTTTCTTGAAATATCCCTTGCCATCATCTCGTTCATCACGTTACGGAAAGGGGCTAACTCATCCTCTCCGTTCTCACTGTCTATGCAATCATTGATGGCAATGAAACGGATGTTGTTTTCGGGAAAGTAGTAGTCGGTGTACTGACCTACTTCAAGATAGTTTCTTCCAAAACGAGATGAGTCCTTGACGATGACGGTTGAGATATATCCCATATCCATATCGGCAAGCATCCGTTGGAAGTCGGGGCGGTTGAAATTCGTGCCCGTGTAGCCGTCGTCCACATAGAACCTTGTGTTAGTAAAGCCGTGCTCCTTTGCGTACTTAGCGAGGAGCTTTTTCTGATTGGCAATGGAGTTGCTATCCCCCTCTGTGCCATCGTCACGGGAGAGTCGGCAATAGAGTGCCGTGATCCCCATTTTTTCAGTTGGTTTCGCTGTCGTTTTTCCCTGCATTCTTCTCCTTTCTATCCGAGGATTTCTCAATCGGATCGGCAGCCGAAACATATTCCGCCTTTATTGTATCACCGTCCGCATCATCCGTCAAATGTGTGAGATTATTTTTGATAATTCTTTCAAAGCGAGTTTTCACGTTTTGCTCGCCCTCATCAAGATATTTTGGTGTAACGGTATAAGTAATGCCGTTCACTTGGTACGTGCGCTCCTTGGCTCTCGGCTTTATAAAAAATTTCTCAATATTAGCGACCATCTCTGTTCCTCCTTGCCTTGTAGCGGCTCTCTAACATCTTCATAATGTCGGCGGCTATGTCTTTGGGTGTTGCGCTTCTTGGATAATATTTTTTGAGATCATCCATAAAGAGCGTGACCTTCTCCTTTTGATTTGCTTTTTCCTCACTCATAATCTCGGAAAGATCGTGCCACGTTAGCTCTCGCACCTCGTTGATTTTTCTCATACGAACCGTCTGCGAGTAAGACGGTGTGCAATCGCAAAGCTCGCACTCTCGGTGTAGCATCTTTTGCGCTTCGATTGGCAAGCGCGAAATCTCTACGGCGGGAGTCAAAGCCATCTTGCCCTCGTCCACCATTTGCAGAAATTCGGGAATGAGATTTGTGAGTGCGATATACCTATGCACCTGCGACTTGCTCTCGTCACTTTCAAGTGCAATTCGTTCCACCGAGGTGAGCGACTTTTGACCACGATGGTCAGAAGTTAGATCTGTGCGCTCTCCTTGTCTTTTGATGGCATCGAGCTTCATCTTGTAGGCGAAGGCTTTCTCGCTCGGCAGCAGACCGTCACGGTGAAGATTTGAGTCAGCCATCACGACGATTGCTTCCTCTCTTGTCAGCTCTCTCACCACGGCAGGCACTTCAAAAATTCCGAGCTTATTGCAAGCGAACACTCGTCTGTGTCCCGACACGATTTCGTACTCGCCGTTCTCCATCGGTCGCACGACGATTGGTGTGAGGACTCCTTGTGCCTTGATGCTCTCAACGAGGCTTGCCATCTCGTCGTTGTCGATGATCTTATACGGATGCTCGGCAAAGGTGCGGAGCTTTTCTGTCGGTAGGTACACGATGCGAGTTACATCGTCTTGCGGTTCAAGTTGCTTTGATAAAATTTCTTGTGTCATTGTTGCTCTCCTTTCGATGTGAAACCGTTGTTAAAACCGAGTGGGGTTTGGGGATGCTTCACCAACAAGAGCACAGAGTGACGGACAGTCGGCAAGATGGATTTGGCTATCCAAATCCAATGCTTGCTAAGAGTGAAAGACACAAAAGCAAGCCAAGCGCCGTTGTAATGACAAAGGCAGTGCTTGCTCAGAGTGACGGACGCTCTGCAAGCATCAATTGTTTGTGAGAAAACCCACTCGACATCGCACCTCCGAGCCGCGAGGCGAAGCCCATTTCTCTCCTTCACGGGCGGTAGTTTCCTGCGATTTTTAAGGCGCGATATGTAAAGAAAGAAGCATACTTGATACGCAAAGATTAACAACAATATATATCCTCAATTGGTAGCCACCGAAAAGGCACAAAAAGGGCAAGTTGTTTGAAATTTTCTCGAAAGTTTTTCACAATACCCCTCACTTATACAAGGGAATTCAGAGGGCTTTTGTACAACCAAAAAGCGTACAGTTTACAAATTGTTTACGAGTGCCCCTCTACTATATCTGCCGTTTCGTAAGGGGATCTTTGCAAGTAAAAAATAAACTTCATCTCACTTTACAAGGGACTTCGCGGGGGTAATTATGCGAACAAAATTTTCACCCCTCCACTTATATAAAAGCAGTTTTCAACGTCAAGTGACCACCCTAACTTATAAAATTTTTCTCCTCGCCTATATAAAGGCAACTGTAAAAGCTTTTTGGTGGGGTGCTTTGCTAAAGTTCCCTCACTTAATAGCCACGAGAACGGCGTTTTGGCTGGGTACTTTTTCAAAAATTCAAAGTATATTTACAAATATCCCTCTCAACTAATAGCCTTGGGCGCAATCAAAACTTAAGGCAAGGTGGTATAAAATGTTTTTGCCTACACCTATATAAAAGTAAAATTTCGATCAAAACTTATACGTTTGAGATAAGTTTCTTCAAAAAATATGAATCCTCCTACTTATGTAAAAGCTGCTTTTTCATAAAAAGTACACGGTCTAATCGAAAAATTCACAAATTGTTTTCGTATTCGCATCTACTTATAACCTGCCATTTGGCATTCCAATTTGAAAGGCTCTGCCATATATAACCACACAGCGGTTATTGTGTTTTGGAACTGTTTTTCAAAATACACGGAACAATCTTTCTACTTAATAGCCTTGGGAACAAGCAATTTCGTAGGTGGAATTTCATTATTACCGCCCGAAAACAAAAAAAGCCGCTATCGCGGCGTGGTAATCACGCTTTGATAGCGGCATATTTAATTGTTACATCATAAACTCTGCCTGATCTACTACGCGGGAAATTGCTTCTTCGGAGTATTCCGGCGGATAGTTATACTTTTTGAGCAAACGCTTGATTTGCATTCGCATTTTAGCGCGTGTATCCTTCTTCTTTGACCAATCAACCGTTGCATATTCCTCAACGATAGCTTTAAGCTCCATAGCCATAACGCGCAATATATCATCCGACATAAGTTCCATTGCACTCTTGTTTGCTACAAGGGCATCGTAAAAGGCTCTCTCTCGTCCTGTAAGATTGTTCTTCTTTGCATATGCTTCAGACTCAACCATCTCTTGTGAGAAAGCAATCAAACCAACAATGGTCATATCCGTCTGCAAGTCATCTTCGCGCGTGTTGTATGCTTCAAGAAGCTTTCTCAGGCGTTCGCTATATTCCTTTGCTTTAACAAGGTTATAACCACGATACTCCTTAACCGCCTCTTTCAACAAGCGTTCCATTATCTTGATGAACACGTGCGGAGGTTGAGATTGACGAAGTTTTTCAACCTTTTCTTCGGACAACAAATCCCAAATATCACGATTTTCTTCCGTGTCCTCAACTTTGGTAAGTATCTTAACCTCATCACCTTTAATTGCTTCTGCAATCAAATCGACAACGTGTTTGTTGATAGATTCCGGCGTGATATTATGCGGCATATTGCCGCGCTCAACCTTCTGAACGAAGTGGCGAACCGCAAGATAATAAAGGACTTTTTTCTTGTAGTCTGCATCGAGAATACCGATTGCAACCACGTATGCGTCTTTCAATTGCTTGGTTATCTGTAAGTAAGCTTTCTTCATTTCTTCGGTTGTAAACACAAAGTCTGCACCGTTTTGAATAGCCTTAAGTCTTACAGAGTTTGAACCATTAAAGAAGCCCTTTTTATCGACCTTATAGAACAACTCGTCAAGAATAGACAGCTTTTCATCAAGGATAGATTTGGCGGTTTCTTGTATGTCACGGAGATTTAGTTCCTTATCTCTCGCAGTATAGATATTAAGAGCTTCCTCCAAGGAGCGTTTGATACCGATATAGTCAACGATCAAACCACTCTCTTTGCCAACGTGAACACGATTTACACGGGCGATAGCCTGCATCAAATTGTGTCCTTTCATTGGCTTGTCGATATACATAACGTCGAGATCTGTTACGTCAAATCCCGTAAGCCACATATCAACAACAATGACAATCTTTATGCTACCGTCTTTCTTCTTGAACTCTTTAGCCATATTTTCGCGATAGGCTTTGTCTTTGAACAACTCGCGTTTTTCATCGGTATCCTTATTGCTTTCGGTAACGATAACCGCTATCTCACTCTCTTTTTCGGGAGCTTGGGCAACGAGTTCCTTGTATAGCTTGTACGCAATATCTCTTGACATACAAACAATCATTGCCTTACCACTGAGAATATCTTTGCGCTCATCATAGTGTGCAAGAATATCGGTGGCAAGAAGTCGAAGTCTATCCTTATCTCCTATAATAACTTCCATAGAAGAAAGCTTAGACTTTGATTCTTCGATTATATCATCAGATACGCCCTGCTGTGCAAGATCGTCGTAATAAGCATCAATTTCCTTGAGCTTTCCATCGTCAAGCCAAACCTTTGCCAAACGGCTTTCGTAGAAAATCTTTACAGTAGAACCATCCTCAACGGATTGTGTCATATCGTAAGTATCTACGGTTTCGCCAAATATAGCTGAGGTCGAGTGATCTCCCGACTCTACGGGTGTTCCCGTAAAGCCGATATATGTAGCTTCGGGGAGTGCATCTCTGATATACTTTGCGTATCCGTATTTAGAATACGACGAATATGTACCGTCGGGATTTTCTTTTAATACTATCTTTTCGTCTATTCCGTAATGTGATCTGTGTGCCTCATCAGAGATAACTACGATATTGCTTCTATTGTTCGGTACAATATTAGCTTTGTCAAACTTTTGCAAGGTTGTGAAGATAATACCGCCTTCTTTGACCGCACCTATTTTAGCAAGAAGATCTTCTCTTGATTCTACTTGAACAGGACGAGTTCTCAAAAATTCAGCAGCATTGGAAAACGTGGTATAGAGCTGATTATCCAAG
Organism: Clostridia bacterium; assembly: GCA_017472695.1. Taxonomy (GTDB): domain Bacteria; phylum Bacillota; class Clostridia; order Oscillospirales; family CAG-272; genus RGIG2000. Next base: position 182,101 of record JAFUOQ010000013.1, read on the forward strand.
TCGTTTCTATCTGTGAGAATAACAACCGTAGGATTGCGCATTTCTATATCCGTAATCAGCTTGTGTGCAAGCATAACCATAGAGAACGATTTTCCGCTACCTTGCGTATGCCAAACGATACCCGCCTTACCACTTCCTGCAGGTTTCAAATTCTTTTTAATGCTTTCGTAAGCTTTTTTAACACCGAAATACTGATGGTATTGAGAAAGAATTTTAATGGGCTTCTCTTTATCCTTGTTCATAAAGAACAAGTTGTTTTTAATAACATCCAACAAACGAGCAGGCTTCAAAAGACCTTCGAGAAGTACGTCGAGCTTATAGGCATAGTTCTTCTTATATCCAATCTCGCCATCTACGCTTTTCCATTCGTTATAGCGCGTAATATCGCTTGTAAGAGTACCAACCTTGTTGTTTGCACCATCACTTATAACGAGAAAAGCATTGTAATTAAACAGCGTAGGAATATCGTATCTGTACCCATCAGATTCGCCGTTACGACCTAACTGCTCGTAAGCTCTTTCAATGAACGTGTCCTCGTTGTATTCGATAGATTTTAGTTCAAACACAACAAGTGGGATGCCGTTTACAAAAATAATGACATCGGGAATACAGAGATTGCGATTTTCCTTGAATTTAAGCTGATTTGCAACTTGAAATACGTTCTTCTCTGTGTTGGTGAAATCAAGAAAACGAACAAGAGGGTTTACATCGCTTTCATAATCTTCCACTTGCATACCATCGGTGAGCCATCTGTGTACGATATGATTACGTTCAAAAAGCGAGGGGTTGTCCAAGTTCTTTAAGCGGCTGATAGCTTGCTCCAACACCGATATTTTAACGCCGGGGTTGATAGCCATCAATCTATCAAGAAGAAGTTCTTCGTTTATAAACGAATCGAGGGCGCGCGACAAGCACCATTGATCGGTATCAATGGCGTAATCGTAACCTAATTCTTGTAATTGTTCAATTGCCGCTATTTCTAAACTTGATTCTGTAAATTTTATGTCACTCATATCGTTTCACCCTCTTAAAACGAATTATTTATACAGAATTAATTATATCATAAAATCTGCCATTATTCAACTGTAATTTGTTACTTTTATATGCCAATAGCAAAAAACTATAAGAAGTTCATATTATGCCTATGGTTGATATTCTCGGAACTTTGGACGATAAGATTGAAAACTTAGAACAAAAAATCCAAACCCTGATTAAAATTTGCGAACTCGATTATAAAGTTCTTATCTCGAGAAAAGGTTGTAATGCCTGCCTATCGGATATTGCGTCAGTAGAATCGGGAAAACGACCTATGACCAAAGAAAGCATACCTTCTAATACAACTAACATTCCAATTATAGGTGCATCAGATGTTATGGGTTATACAGATAACGTTTTATTTGATGAACCAATTTTGGTAATCGGTCGCGTGGGAACCCACGGTATAGTTCAACCTATTTTTAAGAGGTGTTGGGCATCAGATAATACGTTGGTTATAAAATCCAAATACTATGCGTATGTCTATAACATCCTGAAAAATATAGATTATTCAAGCATTAACAAAGGATCTACACAACCACTAATTACCAAAACCGATATTAGAAACACACCCGTGTATATCCCTGACCTTAATGAATTACTTGCTTTTGAAGATAAACACTCAATGTTCCTCATTCAAACGTACAAAGATCAAATTGAAAAAACAAAAGAGATAAAGAATCTATTTTTACAAAAATTCTTCGGTTAATCGCCGGAGAATTTTTGTATTTTATCTGCCTTGTAATTGATATTCTCGGAAGTATCGATAATTCTATTGAAAACAACGAGAAATTTGTAGCTAATTTGGAAACCTACGCTATATCAAAATATCAAGAAATTACAAAAGGCATAAGCGATTTTATCACCCTTGGAGAAATAGTGGATATATATGATTCCAAGCGAAAACCTCTTTCAAGTCGAGAAAGAGAAAGTCGCAAAGGTAATTACCGTTATTATGGTGCAACAGGCGTACTTGATTACGTTAATGACTATCTTTTTGATGGTGAATACGTGTTGCTTGCTGAGGACGGAACTGTTATCGACGAGAATGGTTATCCTATTGTTCAGCTTGTAACGGGACAGTTTTGGGTAAATAATCACGCTCATGTTATGCAAGCCAAAGCGGGATATACAAATTATAGTTTGTATGTGGCATTGAAAAAACTTTCGGTTAATACAGCGGTAACAGGTGCAGTACAGTTAAAGATAAATCAAGCCAACCTCTGTGCATTAGAAATGCCGCGAATTGATGAAAACAAGCTTTTAACTTTCAACCAAGAAATAGAGCCACTATTTTTGAAGATAATACATATAAGAGCAGAGATTGAAAAACTCAAAGAGTTAAAACAACTATATCTCCATAAATTCTTCGGTTGACACAATAAAACAATGAAATAAAATCAAACCTCCTTTACAATATTATTAGCCCAAAATAATATTTTAAGGAGGTTTAACTTATGTTAGACAATTATGAAAAACAATTGCGGCAAACCAATCTCGCGGAGAATACGATTACATCGTATCGACACTCTTTGAAGCAGTACATCGAAATGTACGATGGCGTTTTTACAAAGAAAAATCTGCTGTCCTTCAAAGGCTTCTTGATTGAGAAGTATTCACCTAAGACGGTCAATTTGAGAATACTTGCAATCAACAAATATCTTGAATTTAACAAGATGGAAAAGCTGAAGCTCAAGATGATAAAGGTTCAGCAGAAAACCTATCTTGAGAACGTAATCAGTGATGCCGATTACAAATTTTTCAAGAACAAACTCAAAAAAGATGGGCGTATGAATTGGTATTTTATCGTAAGATACCTTGCTGCAACGGGCGCGAGAATATCCGAGCTTGTGCAGATCAAGATTGAGCACGTACATAAGGGGTACATCGATATTTACGGCAAAGGCGGAAAAGTTCGCAGAATTTATATTCCTAAAACGCTCCGCAACGAAACGATCAAGTGGCTCAATGAAATTGGGCTTGACAGCGGGTACTTGTTCTTGAACCGTTTTGGAGAGAAAATTACCACCCGTGGTGTTGCTCATCAGTTAAAGATCTTTGCCGCTGAATACGGAATGGATACAAAGGTTATCTATCCCCACTCTTTCCGTCACCGCTTTGCCAAGAATTTTCTTGAGAAGTATAATGATTTGGCATTCCTTGCTGACTTGATGGGACACGAAAGTATAGAAACCACGCGCATTTATTTGCGCAAAACCGCCAATGAGCAACAAGAAATCGTAGATAAGGTGGTGACTTGGTAATCTCATAATAAAAAGTTCTTCGGTTAAAAACCGAAGAACTTTTTTAGATAGAGGTGTTTTAACTCACTAAGTTTGGCATTTGTGATTAGCAAATGCTTTATTTTTTTAATCAATGGTTCTGCTATCCTATGAAAATCTACTAATGTTTCTGTATCGGGATAATAGAACTTCATTGCCTTGATTGTTTTAGAATTAACAGCAGTAGCAATCGATGAAGTGTTGCCAAGCATATCAAAATTATATCGTTTCAAATAGCAATAGAGATATTCAACAATATTTTCATCGTTGCTCACAAAATGAGCGATGGCTTCGTTTGTTGCCATTTCGCACCCCGTGATAGCAACCTTACCGATTGTCAATTTGAAGCTGAGTAATACGGTGTTTTCAGGAGCTATTTTTACGTTGTATTTTTCGATGCCTTCTGCCGTGATTTTCTCGCTCGAATCAAAGGCAAAGACCTTTGCCTTACCCATATCAGAAATAGATAGCCACTTAACATCTTCGGGATTTTCGGTAAACCAATGCGACTCTTTTCTCGGTGGTGTTTTGCCTATGGAAATATCAAAAATCTCTTTCATTTCACTTCCTGTAAGTGTAGTGCCCGCGATTAAATGGTCATATTCCAATAGCATTTTTTCTTCCAGCGCTTCAATGATTTTCTCGTTGTTTTCAATGGAATCATCGATACTTCCGAGAATATCAACTATGTGCGATTGTTCGTCTTGGCTTTCGTGGTAATTTTCCAAGAGAAAACGCCCGAAATCCTTTATGCTTATCTGAAAAACTGTGCTGCCATTCAAAAGCGTTTGAAGCCTTTTGCGGTTGTGATTGGAAGATAAATAGCGAAAAATATATTTCAATTCATCTTCTGATTCACAAGTAAGTGCTACGGCGTGTGTACCGTTTATATAGGGTATTCCGTCATACTTTATATATGTGAAATGTCCCCAATCGCTAACCGTTTCTGTTACATCGGGCACAATGATTGAATCGCAATAAAGCAACTTGTCAGAAGATACTTCATTGGCAAAATTATTGATGATACAAGAACTTGGAATAGTTTTGCCACTATAATTTTTGTAAATATCACCGTAATGAACGCATTTTACCCCAACGTTATCTTTGAAAAATTCTCTTGAAGTCGTTATTGGTTTATGGAATTGTATTTTTTCTTGTAATTTCATAATAAATCCTTTATGCAACGTTCCTTATACTATCAACTATGTGCTGTTGCTCGCCTATCGTTCTATCGGGAATTTCATAAGATAGAAGTGCATTTTTATCGCCTCTTGGCATTTTTGTTCCTTTGGATGATGCAGAAAAACTATCTATAAAACTATCGGTAGAAATCGCGTAATAGAGATATTGCGAAAGACAATCTTTTTCGTTAGCTCTTATACAAATAACATCATTTGAGCATCCACCATCAAAGCGAGCAAACCACACTTTTTTGAAATATGGGCGAATATTAGATAGCAGTACATCGTGTTTAGAAAAACGAGTTACCTTGGTTGAGGGAACGGATGACGAGGCAACAACGCCGCCGCAATTGCTCAGCATATTTTCAGTAGATATATAATTGTCACGAGTTAAGTTAGCCCCATCAATTTTGGCGGTAATTATTTTTCCAATATTACAAATTTTCATATAAGGTGTCCTATGTTTATTAAAGATTTTGTTTTGTTCAATCCAAAAGGCAAGAAACCGACTGATTATGTCAATTACATTGACACATCCTCTGTTGAAGATGGTAAGTTACTCGGTATTCAATATCTTACCGACAATATTCCTTCACGTGCTCAACGCGTGATAGAAGAAGGCGACATTTTAATTTCCTCGGTTAGACCGATATTAAAGCACAACTATTATGTCAGCCATACTGTTGAGAATGGTATTGCCTCAACGGGCTTTATTCAAATACGAGCTGACAGATTAAAAGTTATCCCTCAATATTTGTACTATTTTCTTACCGAAGAAAACAAGGTGAAAATGTATCAAACCATAGCAGAAACAAGCCAATCAACCTTTCCGTCTTTTAACAAAGATGTCATAGAAAATATGGCTTTTCCGGATGTTTCTTTGGCAGAGCAACAGCACATAGTTGATATTAGGAGGAATATATCGTAATGACATATAAAACGCTTGGTGATTTATCAATCAACCTAAAAGGCGAATATGGTATCGGCGCATCTTCTTGTCCGTTGCGTGTTGACTACCCAAGATATATTCGCATAACAGACATATCTGATGATGGAAGATATTGCCCCGAACCCGCGGTTTCAATCGATCCCTTGGAATATCCCGATTATGCCAAATACTATTTGCGAGAAAACGATATTGTATTCGCGCGAACGGGAGCAAGTACAGGTAGAAATTATTTTTATGATTCTAACGATGGTGCGTTGGTGTTTGCAGGATTCCTTATTCGCTTTTCAATCAATCCCAATCTCGTAAACCCTAAATATGTAAAATACTATTGTCAAACAAAGGGGTATTTTGATTGGATTTCTTCTACAATGACGGGAAGTACAAGGGGAAATCTCAATGCTCAATCATATGCAAATCTCAAAATTCCAATGAAATCAACAGACGAACAATCGCACATAGTTGATAGTAAGTGTTAATCCTCGCTATTCAAAATAGCATAGATCTTTTCATCAAGCTTCTTGCCTTTTTCCATAAGATCAAAGAGTTCTTTCTTAACTCTCACGATCTCTGCTTTGATTTCGTCCTCGGACATTTTGCCCGAGTCATCCGTTCCGACATACCTACCGGGAACGAGTGAGTAATCAGCTTCACGGATTTCTTCGATAGATGCAGATTTGCAGAAGCCCTTTACATCCTCGTAGCCTTCGCCTTTAAGCCAAGCGTGATATACTTCCGCAATGCTTTCGACATCGCCCTTAGTTTCGTCACCATATTCAGAGAGATTATAAGCCTTGACTTTTTCAATGAGTTCGGGATTATCAGTATGACCGATTGTCGCGTCATTATAAGTGAGTTCGCGAATCTTTCGGTCAATCATTATACCTTTCTCACCGCAGTTTATAAAGAGGACTTTGCCTTTGTTGCGGCAATCCTTGCGCAAGAACCAAAGACAAGCAGGAATAGTGACCGTGCTGAAAAGATTTGTGGGGAGAGCGATAATACAATCAACGATACCTTCTTCGAGCATCTTTTGACGAATATTATATTCTTGTTTGCCGGAAGTGGAAAGCGAACCGTTTGCCAATACAAAGCCTGCAACACCGCGAGGTGAGAGCTTGCTTATCATATGCTGAATCCAAGCATAGTTGGCATTTCCCGAAGGCGGAATATCATAAATCCAACGGGGATCTTCAAGTAAAGAAGGCTGACCATAATCGCTGATGTTAAAGGGCGGGTTAGCCATAATGAAATCCGCGCGTAAGGTCTTATGCTTATCATCGTGGAAGGTGTCACCGTGGGAGTCGCCCAAGTCCGCAGAGATACCACGTATAGCAAGGTTCATTTTTGCCATACGCCAAGTATCGGGGTTAAGCTCCTGTCCGTACACGGAGATATTATTTATGCTGCCTTGGTGTTCGTTGATAAAGTTCGCAGACTGAGAGAACATACCTCCCGAGCCACAGCAAGGATCGTACACACGACCATTGAAGGGCTGTATCATATTAACGATAAGGTCAACAACACAACGCGGAGTATAGAATTCTCCGCCTTTCTGTCCGAACTTCTTGGAGAACTCACCCAAGAAATACTCGTAGCATCTTCCGAACAAATCGCCCGTCATATTTTCGGTAGAAAGATTGTTGGAGAAAAGGTCAACAAGCTCACCCAATCGGCGCTTATCTACGTCACCTTTGGAATATACTTTGGGCAGTATTCCGCGAAGCTCATCGTTTTCCTTCTCAATATCGACAAGTGCTTGATCGAGAATAGTGCCTATGTACTCACTCTTTACATACTGCTTGATATAACCCCAACGGCATTTTTCGGGTATCCAGAACACATTATCCTCAGCATAAGCATCCTTTTCTTCCTCAAACCCATCACCATCAGCGACAAGCTGAGCATACTTAGCTTCAAAACGGTCAGATACGTATTTCAAGAATATAAGACCGAGAACCATTTTCATATAGTCGTGGGGCATTACTGCACCAATCAATTTATCAGCTGCCGCCCATAGAGTTTTCTCTAAGGATTGGGGCTTTTCAATCTTTTCTTTTGCCATAGCTCTATCTCCAACTTCTTCATATCCGAAACTATCGGAAGTTATACATAAATAATTATACCAAAAATTTGTTAAGATTTCAAGACAAAACGCTTCAAACGTGCAAGATATTTTTCTCACTTTGAATATGGAAAAATAGACCTCAAAATTGAGGTTGGAGATATAAACACCTTGCCCACCTCAAAATTACTCTTGAAAAGCCTTGTAAAATAAGACTTTTCACCTTCTATTTTTCCACGCGATACCCTTGCTTTTGATGTTGAAAAAGCGGCGAGATTTCTCCCGCCGCCGTGTGTTATTCGGTTAATGTTTCAATAGCGAACTGCATCCCGAGCTTGAAAGCGTATTCAAAGATGGCAGCCTCCGCCAAACTCATATACTCACTCCAACAATCGTGGAACTTTTCGAATACCTCTTTTTGCTCGTCGGTAAAACTCTTTTCCAAGTCCTCGTGGTGTCTTGCCATATAGCCGAGTAGTTCCTTCATTTCCTTTGAGTTCGTTCTGCTGTCCTCTTGCGGTATGACATTGCCGTGCCATAGCTCGTTGATGATTGATTTCATTGAAAGATCACCTCCCGCAAAACGATTTCTTCCGCGCTTGCCTTGATGCTGTTCATCTCGGCAACCCATTTGATGGCATCAGAAGCCTTTAATTCTTCGTCTATGCCGCGTTCACGGGCAAGGTTAGCAACTATGGCTTCTGTCATTTCGTTGGCTTGTACGTCAATTTCATAAAGGTATGCATTGATCTTATCTTCCGTGAGAAGTGTGATGTATATACCTCTCTTATGCTGCTTGATATAGTCGCGGTGAAGGAGTCCGTATTTGCCGATTTTGTGTTCCTTTTGCTCTGCGATTTCGAGCATCGGGTAGTATTGTTCTCCGCGAAGCTCGTATTTGATACCGTTTTGGGTGATGTACTTTTCCATAATCATATTCCTTTCGTGTTACAAAATTCCTTGTAAACACAAGCATTTTCGGTACTTTGGGAATATGTTTCGACCGCCTCGGCACTATGCCGTAGTATAAAGTCTGTTATGAACACTCGTACCAAAACGAGGGTTCATAACGAACCCTCGTTTTTCTTTTATTTTCTCGTAAATTCTCGCGAAATCTCGCGTTTTCGCAATATAAAGAATGGGCTTGTTCTTCCCTGCTTTCGGGGTTGAACAAGCCCATTTTTCGCACTTGACCACATGTTTGACCACTTAGGGCATTTTTTATTGATTTTTAGCTTAAAATGTGGTATAATTTATGTGATGATTTTACAATTATTTAGAGAGTGATTTTTCATGAATAACGACATCTCAATTGCTAAAGAAAAAATATATTCTTATCCAAGTCAACTTGATTTCTTTAAATCAAACGACTTACAAAGTGCCTGCTATAAGTTAACCTGTGATATTGAAGAACTCTTCCTTGGCTTGCTTTCCACACAAATGGTTATGACTGATTTTGATAGAATAGCTATTCTTCAAGATCGATTCAGAGGTGGATACCGTGCTGCAATTAAATGGGCGTTTCAATACTGCGCTCAATCTGATAAGCATTTCCTTCCGCATACATGTCAATACGAGTTTGATTGTTGCGGAGATACTATCAGCATAGGAGCCGAGTTTGCTAATATAAGAAACGCATTTGATCAAGCAGACTTAGGTAAATTAACAATATCTATAACCGACCATAACATTAAATTCTCACCTTCCAGATCCAAACGAGATATCAACGCAGATCTCTATGCACGGTTTATTGATCATGAAAAGTATACCGAAACAGAAAATAAAAAAACTATTTCATATGATCAGAAAACCTTCGCACACATGATCAATCCTGATCAATCAAGTCGTTGGAACGATTTTTCTAAACGTCCTCACGATAAACAGCTATTCTCCAAAATATATAAGGACTGTTTGAAGAAAGTTAAGATTGATACCGAGGATTACTCCAACTTTGATTTCGGAGAGTTCACGCTCGAAGATTATGAAAAGGTTTATGCCGTTTTGATGGCTCTCGGAGTAATGAATTTCAATTACCAGAGAACCATGCGCGAACGAAATCAATATAGCAAATCGAGCTCGCCTATATTTTTCAGCGAGATTACTTCTCTCATTCAATTTATAACAGAGAATTCAAAAGTAAAGCGTAAAGCCGTTAAAAGCATCCTCGAATTACTTACATACGATTATGAATTCCATAAAAATAAAGTTACTGTTGTACAGCCGATTTTCTTATTCGGAAAATTCGTGTTCTTCTCTCCCTCGCTGCTATACTACAGCGATGCCGTAGACAAACTTCTCTACCTTGTTAAAGAACGCAAAGACACTCCCGAAGTTATTAGTAAGATAGCTAAAGAACGCGAACAAGTTATGACAGAAAGAATCGTGAATTTCATTTCACAGAATTCGAACTTGAAATGCGTTCCGAACTATAAATTAATGCTCAACGGCCATACTGTTGCAGAGTTCGATATAATGATTTATGACGATAACAGCAATTCTCTTTTACTGACAGAACTGAAATACTTTTTCAAAGCGGACGGAGAAGACGGTCATCAAAAAGTCGATTTCAAGATTCAAGATGCTATCAAATCGAGATTGTCTAAGCAACAACTAGCTGAGAAACACATTGACGTATTACTCGGCGATGCCTTTGGTATGTCCCCGACTCCTAAAGTGCCCAAAATCAAATCGTGTATCGTTTCTCAAAATTATTCGGGAAGCAGTTTTATTGAGGACAAAATTGCAGTTTTCGATGAGTTTCTATTCAAACACACACTATCTAGATATGATTACAACCTTGATGTGTTATTTACTAACATTGAAAACGACTCATACATTCCTGATATGAGTGATGCTATTTGTTACCACGACTATACACAGGAATACGCCGGTTATGCAATCACATATCCGGGATTGGTTCAAAAACAATAACCCAAAAGGCGATTCGCGCACGAATCGCCTTTTCTTTGTTTATTGCTCCCCATTTCCTTGGGAGCGGAGCCGCTTTTTATCCATTACCAAATACATCTTCGCATAAGCAGTCGAGGCACACCTCGTCAGCATAGAATTTTGCTAATGCTTCTTCTTTTGTAGCATACTCTTTTTCTTTAATATAAAGGTTGCTGTAAACCATATATGTTTCTCCATCCTTTGTGGAACTCAATATTCCAGGATGCCCCCAAAATCCGTCCAAAAGTGCTATCCACTCCTCTTCAAGTCGGTTGATATCTGCGCAGGTACGGAGTCCTCTCACAGATGCTTTTATCACCCTTAAGTATTGCTCCTTGTATTTTATAAGAGCCATTTTTATAACAGCAGAGTCTATCTCCATATATTGAGGATAATACCATACATTCAAGAACTCCCAAGCGGCGTGATCTAGCTTTACCTCTCCTTCCGCAATCAACTCAACATTCTCAATAAGCTTTTGCTGTATGTATACAACTTCGTGTGTGGCATCGTTATCTCCTGATAGATATCGTTCGAAACTATTTCTTATCATACCACTTTGCTCACTACTTCCCATGATTTCGATGAATGTTTTTATGTCATCCATTGTACCGAAATACATCTTATGGTTTGAGCAGAAACTCGGCGAAAAATAGTTGTTTAATCGTATTCCGTAAAAATCCTTCTTGTTCATATACATCTCCACGCTATTTCAAGCTTTCTATCATCAGCTTCGCTCCGAGCTTGAATGCATATACGAAGATTGCTTCTTCTGCCAAACTCGCATATTCGCTCCAACAGTCGTGGAACTTTTCGAAGATTTCTTTCTGCTCGTCAGTGAAGCTTTTCTCTAAGTCCTCGTGATGCCTTGCTATGTATCCGAGAAGTTCTTTCATCTCCTTTGAGTTCGTCCGGCTATCCTCATGCGGTATGATGTTGCCATGCCACAGTTCCTCAATTGTTCCCTTCATCGCTGCCCTCCATAATAGTAAAGGACGACTCATCACCGATTTGACTCGGCTTTGAATCGTCCTCTGTTATTCTTAATGCTTCTTCGATGGTATGCGCTGTCACGAGTTTCCCTATCCAATCCGCGAGCTCCTCGGTGCTCATGTTTTTGCCACGGCACTTTTCGAGATCTTTCATGACTGCGACGAGCACCCTCTCACTCGCTTTCGGATACATGTTTTTCAATGCTTGCAGTATCATTTTGTTACCTCCTGTTCTTTGGTAACACCAACAATACCACAAGTTTGAGAAAAAGTCCAGCGAAATTCGGAAAATAATTATTCTATTAATCCCGCTATTTCATCAATAAACTCATCGTTTATCATTCCCGTTTCACCATCTATCAGATACGGAACTTGTACAACTGTTTCACCGATATTTTGCTTAACAAGCGCATCAGTTCGTTTTACAAGATTGATTACAAAACATTTAGCTCCTTTGATTTTAGCAAGTTTTCTTTCGACCTTTTTCACATATGTATCATTGTCAATTCTAAACTCGTTCCAATGCTTAAAATCGAAATAAACATTGCCCATTTTGTAATCGAAATACTCATAAAACGAAGGATCATCAAGTTCTTTGACATCCCATCCAAGTTGACTCTCTAAAATACACTTTCCTACGACTTCGCCAAGTGCTCCAAGATACACTTGCTTAAAGAGCGATGGAGACATTATTAATCGATTTCTACTAAAGCTCTGGGCATACTTCTGTTCTACAAACATTTTAGCCACACGCGGCACAGACAAGATTATAGGCAAATCGCACGATTGTTCAGAAACTTGATCCAATCCATATCTTGCATCCATGTGCATTTCCACAATATCATATCTGTTATTTTGCTTATACGAATATCCTGAAGTTGTATTCGGCATTTCAAAATAAAGATCTTGGTATTTGGGTGACACATACTTTGCTGTTGGATTTTTGAGAACAAACTCTCGAAGATCTTGCCACTCCACAACATTTTGCGGATTTCTGCGAACTGTGTATGCTGCCGTTCTTATCTTAGTATACGCCGCCTTGCTTTGCCTTGAATATTGCGCTATCTTAGAATCAATAGCCTCTCTGTGCAGATCCAATCCTAATAGCGCCTTGAATTCCTCATTCAACAACGCTGGTCTGTGCTGATCGCATGCTGATTGCACGTTTTCCACAAGCTCTCTATCGGCATAGATATAGATGTTTTTATTTTTGCTCCTACATCTACAGATTCTTCCTATTGCTTGGATAATTATTTTCAGAGTGTGGAAATACAAGTCACCGTTGCAATTATATTTTCTTCCTGTGTCACCGAAGAACACCTGTCTAAATCCATTTTCAATATTGGTTTTCATCTGTGCATATACGAGATAACCGTTCTTGTACAGATACTCTTGTTGAAAAAGATACTTAGCCAGATCAGTATACTTGTCCTCACCATTGAAAGAGAGATTCTGCAAAAGATTGGTCGGCATACAAACGTAGATCGCTTCAAAGTCCTTAAGCTTTCTAGTGTCTGTTGGATCATATACCATAGTGTCCTCTTGACCTTCGGGAATCGGATACTGTATGTTCTTTCCTGAGCCAACGGTTTGATAAGTCGTAAGAATAAGAACCTGCTTTCCTTGAGCCAACAATTCTCTAGCATCCGCAAACTCTTCGTCAAAGGTTTGAGAGCTTACAATTTTAACCTCGATTGCTGTTCTATTGAATCTTTTATCAATAGTTGCAAACATTTCTTCAATTCGATCACGATCAAGTTTATCTTTAGGTTTTGGAAATCTGTTTATAAAAGCGATTGCAGATTTGATATTCTTATCGCCTATTTCTTTGTAAAAGAACGCGAGCTTCAATTCAATAATGAAATAATACAAAGCCGTGTCTTTTGCGTTGGAGATATAATCCTTGTACTTTTCAAGAATTTCACCTTCAAACAAACCACCAATCAATCGTTCTGCTAACTCTCGGTTTGAAAAGACATCATAATTATCCACAACAGTGGTATGAATTGCATACTGACCTTGTGTTCTTTGGATCATAGAGGCAAAATCAGAAGATATACGATCAATATCTTCTTCGCCAATATTAATGAAATTATCTCCAAGTTTACTGCGCAAATATGGAAGATCATAATTTCCAATACAAGTCTCAACCTTTGCAGTTGCGGAAATACCAACAACCAATGCTCTTTCAGTTAATTTAAGTATCGCATCTTCCGGTGTAGTAGGAAAACTATAGTTATGTACCACGGATTTCATATCGTGGTAATTGCTATCCTCTATTTCGGTGAAATTAAAACCCTTTCGCATACCATCCTGTTGGTCTGCCTTTTTGAAGCTATATTCGCCCGTTTGAATTTTTGTAAATAAGTATGTTTTTTCTTCTTCGCTGAGATTCAACACATCAAGGACGGTATAAATAGCTTCTTCAAGCGTGTATTGTGTTTCTTCTCTGCCTTTTCCTTCATTTTTGTGATATAAAAAGTTGTTTGCCACATAGAACAAAGCCTGAGTAAATCCATCTATGCAATATTCCAAATCTCTGATAATGTTGTTTATCAGTACTTTATCGCTTTGGAAACCTTGACCTCTCAAAGAAAGGATATCTTCTCTTTGATCCACACTTGCATATATAAATTTCTTTGACGAGTCCTTAATGATCGTGAAATATCTTCCGTCATCAAACAAGAACGCCTTATTCCATTCAAAATCAACACTTTTAATCAAGTAATTGATATTATGCTTTTTGTATTTCTCCTCGAATTGCTCGCGCCAATAAGTAAAGTGCTGCTCCGTAGCATACCATTCACCCTTTTCAACCTTTTCTCTGTGATACTCGGATGTATGGAGTATTTTCTTTGGCAAAGTCAGATTTTGAAGTGCATAATGAATATTCAAAAACAAACTGACAATGTCAGCATGCGTTTTCAATCCATCCTCGATTATCTGATTCAAAAACTCCTGCTTTGTCGAATCAAATTCGTCAATGAACACAACCGAATCCTTTATCAATGTATCGTCACAATAAGCATAAAAAGGCACACGGCGGAAGGTATCAATCGGCGATATGAATTTCTTCGTTGAAAGAAAAATCACCTTGTATTTCTCAATATCGCAGATAGGATACAGATATGCAAACCAACCGTTTTCTTTAATAAAATTCTTTCGTTCTTGAATGGATTTATTATATATAAATTTTGTTTTTAAGAACTGTCTAAAAGCAGGCTCGCTGTCTGTGCTAATTTTCTGTCTCAAGATGCGCAAGGTGTTGCGATGTCCTGTCTTGCGAGCTGAATTTTTCTCTCCATCAAGCAAATCTTTGGTAAACTGATACGATTCAATATCCCTATGTAAGTTTTGATACTCTTTACTATTAACAATCTCTGAATCATCAATTTTCACTTCAAGAAAATGTTCCAAAACATAGTCAACAGTAGCTTTAGCTCTGAAGCATTGTTTTTTCTCATCTTCAGTCAACAAATCAAGCAACTCGTTATAAGGCAGATTGGTTAAGAGGTTTGTTACGAAGAACATCCTCTTAACGCCAGAAAAACATGAATCGCCCTTTAGAAAACGTTTAATCAAGTCAATGACTGCCGTTGTCTTTCCAAAGCCCGTAGGAGGGTCAAGCAAGAACAATCCACGATTATTGTTTGATATAAGTTTCTCTAAAGTTTTCTCCATGTCTTTCCTCGTTTTTAGTATGCAAAATCAAATTTTCTCTATGGTTTTATAATATGCCTGCATTTCGAGCAGACAAAATTCTGTGTATTTATCTCTGTGTTTTTCGGGATCTGCTTGAGTATATTGTTCGAAACTAAACTGATCAATATATCTCAACAAAGTAGTAAATTGAATAGAATGATCGGCATATGCACAATGCAAAATCGTCCATTTATGAGGTTGATGCGTTATAAAACATTTCGCCGCTTTCTTGTAGCAATTAAATTGCTTTTCGTTTAGCTCAAACCACTTTGAATTTATCAGCCTTCTTCTTGAGAAATCCGGTGTTTTGATTGCTTCAATATCTGCAATCTTCTCCTCTACAACTTGTGGATCGTGAATCAAACCCCAAATCATTTTACCAATAAATCCGACCAACCAATCAGATATCCTAACCCCGATATTCTCTTTAGATTCAACACCGATAGCCAACTTAAATGGATATGATTGAGCCGCGGTAACAGTATTATCCTCATTATCGATATATAGATTAATTCTTCTAGGATTAATGGATAGCTCTTTCAAAAGATTACACAATCCATCAAAGTTAGCAAAATATATCCACTTTTGAATGCCTACGGCATTGATTGTTAGTCCGGGGCAATTAAATATCGGCAAGAACTGCTTGTATATGTGTACTTCTGCGCCTTTTCTAGCAACATTTTCACCAGCCGCTATGATATTAAGCACTGTTTTGTTTAATACATCTATGCATTCTTCATTGGATGCCCCATCTAAACGACATAATACATCTATGAGTTCTTGATGGTTGTAGTTAACAAGCATCTTAGAAAACGAGTACACAAATACGTCGTATATAAAATAATTTTTGCGAAACCACTCTCTGTCAGGGAATAATCTTCTAACGAGGATTTCCATTTTGCTGATGATTTCTATTTGAAATATTAATTTTTGGTCTATGCACGCATCAAACAGTTTAGTGTAAAAATCCAATAGCACATTACTAAAGGATTTCACACCATATTTAAATTGGTTGTTGCTAAAGCTGCGACTCTTTAATTCTTTTTCGGAAGGCATTGAAAAAGCCTTCTTTTGTTCTATTTCAAACTGCGAAAACAATTCTAATATTTCGGGTATTTTATCCTCGCGAGTTCCCCAGAAAAAGCCAATATAATCATCCAAAATATTATCGGCAAGTATATTCAACTTGCTATCGGATAATGTAATCGCTTTGTCATGATATGTTTCATCAAAATAAAAGTTGTAGTCTTTGCTCAATATGATTCACTCCAAATCAAATTAATACTCCGTTACAATGATCTACTTCATGCTGAATGATCTGCGCCGTCCAGTCGGTGAAGTTTTTTGTGCGCGTTTGCATCTCCAAGGTCTGATACTGCGCCTTGATGGTCCTATAGCGCTTGCACTTACGAGGGGCGCCGAGAAGCGACAGACAGCCTTCCTCGGTGTCGTACGCGCCGTCTTTCTTGATGATCTCGGGATTGAGCATCACCGTATAGGTGGGAACTCGTCCGCTCTCGTCGAGAAAGGCGATGATGCGCTTGCGCACGCCAATCATATTTGCCGCCATGCCGACACAGCTTTCTCTGTGCGCCATCAGCGTATCCAGCAAGTCCTGTGCGACTTGTAAATCTTCTTTTGTAGCAACCTCCGACTTTCCTGCTAGGAAGATGGGATCATGCATAAGTTCTTTTATCATAGTTTTTCTCCATTCAAGAACGCATCCGCTTGTTCTCTGCCCTTGAAAATGATAATGTTTTTATCACTGTACTTTTCGAGCAATTCAAGCACCTTCGGCTTTTGCTGCTCGTTGTAGTTTCTTATAAACTCGATGAATTCCGCATCTTCCTCGGTTTCGATCCACGGCATATCGCTGCGCGGCTTTCCGCGTCGTTCTTTGATACCGCCAAGGCAAACGTCAAGCGGATAGTCGAGAAAAATCACCGTATCGCACGCCGCCATTCGCAGCTCCATTGTAGAGCCGTAATTGCCGTCAATGATCCACTCGTCCTTTTCAAGCACAACGGACAACCGTTCAAGAAACACACTCTTTTCTACCGTAGTCTTGTCCGCATTCCAATACATCATATCAAGGTGATACAGCGGAATTCCTGTTTTATTATGCAACGCCCGCGAAACCGTGCTTTTGCCGCTTCCGGGACAACCGATAACTATTACTTTTTTCATCACAATTTGCTCTCAATAAATCTGATTTTATCGGCATCCTTTTTCTTCCGTACGTTCACACGGTAGCCGTCTTTGCTCGATTTTTTATACACAGCAAGATACTGCTCGAGCGACAACATCAAAAAGCTAACGCCGTCTGCTTCGCGCATTTCGATATCTTTCATGCGGATACCTGCAAAGGACTCGAGATCCTCAATAGCGGCATAGGAATATGCCACACCGTCACGCACAAAAGTATGCTCATGCTCATCTGCAAGAACGTATCCCTGCACTTCCAAAAGCACCTTGAATTCATACCATCGCTCGGTGATAAATACGCGCGGAACAAGTATGTCGATATCGTCCACACCGAGAACATCGCCTGTAAGATACTCCAAGCCGAGCGAGCCGTACAACAGAAGAACTATACCAAACTTGTCCGACAGAAGCCGAGCATTCTCAAGAAAGAGATTGAATTTGTTCGTGCTCATTTTCGACAGTAAACCTCGATAGCATCAGCTGCGAACTCGGCTGTTCCCTCTCCATACTTATCGATATTCTTCTTGAATCGCTCGTCAGCAACATACATCTTGCCAAGCCCTGCGAGAATCTCGTCTGTGCAAGTGTAGTAGTTGGCAGTAATGTGCGCCTGAAGCTTGGCTACAAGTGCCTGCGCTTCGGCAGAATCGGCACTCGCTCCGATATCCTTGCACGCGGCAAACTCGGCAAAAATCGCCATCATGCCGTCGTTTGCCTCTGCCCACTTCTCTTTTGTGTAATTCTTTGTTTTCTGTTCGTGCTCGCGATAGGCTGCGGTTTGACCGTAACGTTCACGAACCTCAGTTTCATAGTTTTTCATTTGTATACCTCGCAAATCTTCGCAAGTATTTCTTCGTCTGCCGGACAGAACTCGTAGTTTGGTATTTCGCTCGGAGTGATCCATTGAATATCGTTATGTTCGAGTTTCTGCGGCTCTCCGTCTGCAATAGTTGCGTTAAACAATGTCAGATGCACCGTCAAGTCGGGATATTCGTGAATGACATCCATAAATACGTCACCTACAGAAAGGAGAACATTCAATTCTTCCCTGCACTCGCGGATAAGAGCTTTTTCTTTTGTTTCTCCATGCTCCACCTTGCCGCCAACGAACTCCCAAAGGAGGCCTCTTGCTTTGTGTACCGGGCGTTGGCAGATCATAAATTTATTGTTTTTCCATATAAGAGCTGAAACAACTTCTGTCATGCCAACACCTCCGCACATTTACTTTAATTTTTCTGCTATCATATTGAAATAATATCTCGGGTGACGAGAGAAATCGGATACACGAAGAGGCGGATCAAAAAGACGCTCTCCGTTTTCGTTAAGAATGTCAAAGCGTCCTTCATGTACCAAAATTGAATGCTTATCATCAATTCTATACACAGGATCATTGCCCTTGGCGTTCATTTCGGTATGGTCGAACATTCTCTTTAACTCATGCAAAAGTCTAAACTGTTCTTCCGAATGAATATTGAAAAGTTCATACGAATGCGTGCAATGCGTAAGCAAGAACATATTCGTATATTTAGGTTCACTTACACCTTCTTCCTTTACGGCAATAGGTGTATTAAGCGACTTCCATTCGCGGACTCTAAACACATAATACCAATCCTCGCCGTTGTTTCTTGTCATCGGCACAGGAATCTGTTTTCTCCTCACCTTGGTTGTTGTTAACACCTCTCCATAGTAACGGATGCCTGCATTCACGCCAAAAAGCTTTGTAGATTGATACAGGGCAACATAACGTATCGGAAGTCTATCGGTTACTTCTTTCGTTAACGGAACATAATAATATCCCTCTTTATAGTTGATATTAAATTGATCCATTTTTCTGAACGAGCCGACAAGCACATCGCGGTGCGACCAATCCACCTGAGACAATCTCTTTTCAATGCCTGCAGGCAACGATGCACGCTCAAATGCGGATTCTTCCGAATCTGCAACGAGCTCACCGAGCATCTTCTCTACAAGGCGCGTTGCACCCGGAAGGAACGGAAGTCCACCAATGTTAACAGTATCAATACTTCTGTAGAAATGATGATCTTCGTACTTCTTTTCGTCACCATACGGGAACAATACGTAAGCTCCGAACATCTCTTTCTTGAACATAAATCGGCTCGCACTGCCACTATCGTAAACAATAGCATCGCGGTATCTGTGCATCGTATTGATATCGTCGAGTTTGGGGCCTACATTACTGTCGGGATAATAAGAATCGGGGCGTGCTTCGATACGGTATTTCGCATCGAACACATACTTGTATTCTCTTTCTGCACCAACCTTTTCGAGTGTAAGCACATTGTCGGGCTTTTGGCTGACTGTAGGTGTGTTTCTCTCCGCAGGGTTGTATGTAAGAGTAATCTTCTCCCCTGTTCTCGGATTGATAAACTTAACCTCGGAAGCTCGTCCTTTAACAAGTGTTACTGTTACGCCAGACTTGTCCACCTTGATGACATCGTCCGTAAACAAGCGATAGTCTTGTTTTTTCATGATAGACACAAGTTTGATAAAGCACCAGTACTCGTAAAGCTGTGCCGTATCCTTCATCGACACCTTGAACACGTCACCATTGATTGACAAACCGCGTTTGAGCATCAAGTGATACTTGTACAGCTCACGATATCCAGGAGCCATCTCGAAAACGAGTGACATGCTCTGCGTAGCCTTATACTCCGACACATCCTCAAGGAAGGATGTAGAAATAGCACGCTTGATAGCCGATATCATCGATGTTGCCTTGTCCACAACAACAGTATCGACTTTCTCGGCAGATTCAAGGTATCTTCTCTTGAAGTCCTGAAGCTGCTTTACAGTAGAATTCAGTATGAACTTTGCAAACTGATTCTCTACGGTGTCATATGTAATCTGCTTGCGAACCGCAAGCACTTTTGAGGCGGCAATTCCGTCTGCTCTTTTCTGCACGTATTCGGGATGATTTACGAGCCATTTCTCGCTTCTCGCATCGGTTCTGCGAGCCTTATAAGCAGGCATCACTTGATGTTCAACCGCGAGCTTATGGTGCGGAGACGCGATAATCGTCTTTGCCGCTTTCATATATCTCTCGAATATTGTGGAAATGATTTGGAAGAACAGCGCAGGCGTGGTTTCTCCCGAATTACCGACTCTTATCCATTCATAAGTTTTCTGCAAGAAGTCTATAACAGCCGAATATATTTCGTTCGATATATCTTCGAGCATCAGCTTATAATCTTCTTTGTAACTGATTTTAGACGGAAACACCTCTATTCTGAGAATGAGATGTTTATGTCCGTCATGCATAATCTCAAAATCCGAATATCCGACATTGTTTCCGAAGTTTACAATTCCCGAGATAAGCCCGAGATTCTCGTCGGTAACAAGGTCAATCTTTTCACGGATTCGAGGATTCTCATGCCAAAAGGTCACCGCTTTTCCGTCTTTGCTTTGAATAACGATTTCGTAATCTGTTTGTTCAAAGAACAACGGAGCAACAGCGAGCTGTACGCACGACTGAGAAGAAGATTCATAATCAGCATCAATATCGCATGGGTAGATCTTAACTCGCCTCAGATTTATCGCCGTAATATCGACGGTCGAATCCTGAGACATAATCGCATCGGGATCAATGAAAACCTGCGACTTTTTGCTTTTTATTACAACGCTGACACTTTCCGTATGGACTTCTAATATCTTATTAGAGCCAGTAGGAAGTGAAGCCATCTTCTTCGTACCTCTTAATCATAAAGTTAATCTTCTTTGCGGAAGCCTCATATTTTTCGCTCTCGCAAATCTTCAAGAGTTCGCCAAGCATCGTCTTGATGGATTCGCTGCTTCCTTGAACTCTCGGAAGAATTTTCTGCATGATCTGATTGTCAAACGCCACCTTGTCATCAAGCAGATCAGCCTCGCGGTTGTTAAGCATATAGAACACAATCTCATCACGAACTCTGTATCCGATGTGCGCGTTTGCAATCTCGAGAATGCTGTTGATTCTGCTAAGCGTTGTGCACACGCTGCCAATATATTCCCTGTCAGCTGCATCACAATCATTGAGAGTGATATACTTCGAAACAAGGAACTCGTTAGTGACAGTGATCTTATCCGCAGTCGCTGTGCTAAAGGAAGGCATCGAAAGAAGATCGACATACGAGAACTCTATAGTGTTCGCTCTGTCAAGAACCTTCTTAGAGAATGGGAACGCTGTTTCGTCCATGTTTACCGTTCCAACAATGTAGAGGTTGCCGGGAAGGATCACCTTTCCATATCTTCCGGCAGAAACAGTATCATTGCCGTAATTCGTGGACGATACAACAGGATCGGTTATGATCATACCGCTCTCATAGCGACGCGTTTCGATAGCTGAGAGAATATCGCTCATGTAATATTCAACGCGAGCAAGGTTCATTTCGTCCAAGCAGAGGAAATAAGGCTTGGTAGGATTAAGTTCAGCCTGCTTTACAAAATCAATGATTGCTCCGGGCACAAATTTCTGATTAAGGTCTACATGACCGAAAAGATCGGATGAGTCAGACCAGTCGGGACGAACAGAAACGAGTTTATACTCTGCTTTAATCGCTTCTGCAAACAGACGAACAAGTCTCGTCTTACCTGTTCCCGAAGTGCCTGCGAGGATGACAAACGGCTTAGACTTCAATCCGAGATAGAAGTTCTCGATCAGAGATCCATCATAGTTGAATCCCTTTGCCTCAATATATTTTCTTATTGCAGCAACCCGCTCCTTGATTGTCATCTCTTTCTCACCACCTTTAAGTGTTATTTCGTAAACTCCTGTTTGCTTTTTAGTGAAAGTAGCCTTACTTTCTTCGTTTTTGTATGTATCAAACAACCTTCCAAGATCGCTGTTCCATCGTATTTGGATTCTTCTTCTATCAGTCGTATCATTTTTCAAACTTCCGCTGTATTCTTTGCCATTGAAAATCAGCGTAATGGATTTGCCACTTCCGTTAGATATATTCTCGGCATCGAAGAACCAACATATTTCCTTCGGAACTCCCGAGCCGTTATAATCGAAAAAGGACTTATCACAAGTTTTGATTGCAGTTGTTTCGTCAACAATCTCCCATGAATCAAATTTGCCTGTTTTATGTTCTTCCACATAGTAAGGGCTTATTGCTGACAGATCGATTTCTTGCAGTGCTTCGTGCAATTCGGGACGAACGCGGTAGATGTAATTATCTTCGCTGCCGCCACGATATTTGCCAAGAAACGGAAACGGAAAATATCTTTCCTGATTTCCGTCCATACATGCAGGCAAGTTGAAGTGCTTCTTGACACGTCTGCCAATATTCATCGCACATCCTGCATACACAGAAGGATGTCCACCATACAGATCAGAAAGCTTCTTACAGCTTGCCTCACCGTCAAGTTCCATCATCGCCTTGAGCATTCTCATAGGAACGGGATGATTTGGCATCTCAATATTGAGAATATAATCCTTCCAATCTTCTTTGGTGAGATTCAAAGGATACTCTGTTTGAGAAGGCCACCAAGCATCTTCTTCTGTTTTTGAAGCACCGCTCAAATACCATTCTGCATACCGTGCATATATAGCAATAAATTCCTTCAAATCTTTAAATAGCTGCTGATCATCGGGAAGATTTTCAAGAGTGTACTTTTTATAACAGACCGCTCCCGCATCGTAATTAGGTGCTCCGCATTTTATCAACTCATCTGTAGAGAAAGGAACGCTTCCCACCACGCTTTGAATATGAACTGCGTTGCTTCTTAGCTTTGAAAGGGATTTAGCGTTGGAAGAACCTGTCACTCCCGTAAAAGCAAGTTTTCCATCATTACCAACCGCACCGTTCTGTGAAACATCGGTTGCTCCTTGGTTCAATGTTAAATACAGCTCTTTCTTGTCCTTGTTCAGAAGATAAACAAGATATACTCCGCGCTGTGCAGATTCCGTTATCCTTCTGTCAAATATTGCAATCCACGGAACAGTAGTCCACCGCCCTGCGCCATTGCTTCCTTTTACTATGTATTTGGATTGATCAATATCACCTTTCCTACGAATTTCGTTAGGTATATCATTCCTTATAAACGAACCAAAAGGATGCCGATAATTTTGGGTTCTATTAACCTCGGCATATAAATTTGCATATTCGTTTATAAAACGATAAAACATATTTTTCAAACTGTTATCCATGTCTATCTCCAAATACATAAAATTCTGTCTGCTATACTTTTTACAACGGGAACACAGACTGTATTTCCACATTGCTTATATGCATTTTCAAGAGAGACTCCCTTGAAAGCATAGGTTTTAGGATATCCTTGAAACGCAAGACACTCCATGGGCGTAAACTTGCGGATACCAAAATCGTCACGGATAATCGGTACACGGTCGGGATACGTTCCCATATTGGCCTTCAATGTAGGACAGATCTCCCACTTGCATATCGCCACGCCACTATCGTCAATTCGGTAAATGCCCGATTTATCGACGATTTTCGCATCAAGTTCCTTAAAATATCGGCTGCTTGAGCCGTAGTAGTATATATCATCGTGCTTTACACTACGATCGAGGATATCCTCAATTGTAGCTTCAAGAGGCACAGCCTCGGAAAATGCAAATCGATCACAATCTTCTATGTTAAGAAACGCCACAATGAAGATTCGCGCACGATTTTGAGGGATATTAACATCAGTCGCATCTATCACTTTATACTTAACGGAATAACCGAACTGCGCTAAAGTGTTATAGATAACGAGAAACGTCTTGCCGTTATCGTGTTCCATAAGGTTGCGAACATTCTCCAGGAATACAACTCGCGGACGTTTAATATCAATAAACCGCGAGATCTCAAAGAACAGATTTCCGCGAGGATCTTTGAAACCGCGACGATAGCCCATAATTGAGAATGGCTGACACGGAAATCCTGCAACAAGCACATCAATATCGGGAAGTGTACGCGGATCGATATCACGCACATCTCCTTCTATAAGATGTGTGTCGGGTAAGTTATGACGATATGTTTTACAACAAGCAGAATCTATGTCATTTGCCCAAGCAATTTCAAATCCGGCCTGTTTAAATCCGAGATCTATACCGCCTATTCCGCAGAATAAACTTCCGACTTTAATTGTATTCGGCATAATTACTTAGTTGCTCTTATATGAAGTGCTCCGCGATAGTCTCCACTGTGGTATCTAACCCAACGGGCTATACTTGCTGCATTCTTCCCTCTGTATGTGTTAAGATTATAATCTCTGGGCATTCCCTTCTTAGACCTTAAGCTGAAAATCAATTTTGGCCACACATCGTTTACGGCATCCTCTTTAGTTAACAGTCTATATGTAGATTCATTTAGAGGATTATTAAATTCAATGATATAATCCGCCGGGAAATCTGATAACTTACTACCTGTACCTTCGAACAGAAAATACTCTAAAATAGGGCGAAGATATTCTTTATAATTTCTGAAAGGACAATTTATATCGCTAATTCGAGTATCTTCAGTAATTATTCCTTGTATACGCTTATCCCAATAATCTTCAACAATATCATCAAGAAGATCTATTGATGTATTTGCGTTAGCACATGCAAATTCAAAGCCGGGACGAGCTGTATGATTTACAAGGGCTGCAGGTGCAGCAGCCAACGATTTCAAAGATACTCCTTCTCCGTTGATATATACGTCCGCTTTTGCTCCTGTGGGCGCTTTATTGATTCCGAGAGATGACGCCAATCTATCCAATGCAAAATCGTCCATTCTAAGCATAGAACGCAAATCAAATCCTTCGGGCAAAGAACCAAACTCCTCTCCATCAAAACTTACACTGTCAATGATTTCGCCAAAAAGAGCTTCGCCATAATCCCTCTTATAAGTCATGTATATCTTAAAAATCAATTCATCTCTTTCGCCTACGTTCATATTTTTTCTCCTTTTTCAAACATATGTATTTCACTTACGAATTTCTCGGGTGCAGATAGTATTTTCACCATTTTCTTATATTGGATTGGTTTAACTCCACTATCTATGTACTTAATAATTCTCTTTATATGAGCTTCCGAGTAGAAATACCAACCACAAACTATGTCAAGCTCTTTATCAGAAATTCTTTTCTGTTTTTTCAGTTCCGGTATAAGAGTCTTTATTTCTTCTTCAATTTTCACTATATTGAGACTTATTTCTTCACGTTTTTTTGCTGCTTTTACGGAGCACAAATTTAGCTTCTCTTTATACTGTTTTATTTTCAGTTCTAAGCGCAATTTCTTCTTTCGCAGTTTGTCGTATTCTATAGCCAGTTCCGTTTTTAACGGACAAATCAAATGATTGCCGGGAGGAAGTTCCCCACGCTTGCCCGTCAATCTTTCGATATCGTGAGGCAATCCTCTCGAAGAGAATTGATACAGCCATATACGATATTCGGTATTGTTATATTGAAGCAACACATCCGTATGGTCTCCACTGTCTTGTTTTGCGTTTAATGATGTTTCGGTGTTTGCATCTTTAACATTTAATTTTTCTTTGATGATAAAAGCGAAATCTGGTTCACGCAATAATGAGGTTAATGTACGAAGACCTCTTGCCAATGCACCTGCTATTTGTGATTCATCGTCCGTTGTTCCTTTGCACTCGCAGAGTAGCCGAACAAGATATGTCGCCGGCGAAAAGGCATCTTTGACTATTTCTTCATGGAAAATTTCACTATAGGTTTTCTTAATTCCTGTTCTTGATTCCTCGGTTTTAGGTAGGTGCTCACAAGAATATCCGTCCATTGGTATGTCAATAATCTGAAGTTTTTCAAAAATATTTACCGCCGAAGAAAAAAGTTCTTCATTTTCATCTTTAAGATATTCTATCCCATCTCTATACGTTTTTTCAGACCAAACCTTACACAATTCTCTAATGTTAGACATCACTATCTCCTATAACTTTTTTGTTTGCAACAAGAACAAGGCCTTTCAGGCCATTTCATTGAATGTTTAACGTTTATAAAAATCAAATTATTCCAAGAACCTGTAGCTGTTTTCCAATAGCCTCAATAATAACAGTAGGAACTGCGTTACCTATTTGCTTGTATTGATTATCTTTGTTTCCAGCCAAATAAAAATCGCGAGGGAATCCCTGAACCTCAAGACACTCTTCAACCGTAATATAATGCAACTCACCATTAACTCGATAGCAGTCCCAATTATACTTATTATCTATCCCCGAACGTCTCCCGCCAATTCTTATCGTAAAAGCATATTCACGCTCAGTCTCTCCTCGCATAACATCGGAAAGCTTTTTTTCGCATCCCGTTGGCTCGGGAAAAGTAAAGAATTTCTTTATGTCATTTCGCACACCAACAATGAAAACTCTTTTTCTGATCTGAGGGACACCATAATCTTTGGCTTCCAATACTTCGTGATACACCTTATAACCACATTTTTCAAGCTCCTCGATAATTATTTTGAAGGTTTTCCCCTTGTCATGTGAAAGTAACCCCTTAACATTTTCCAAAATAAAAGCTTTCGGCTTGCATCCTTTCAACAATCTGATAACTTGATATATCAGCGCGCCTCTCGGATCTTCAAGTCCACCTTTTTGTCCAACATTACTGAATGACTGACAAGGAAATCCTCCACACAATAAATCAAACTGAGGAATATCCGCGATATCAATTTTACTAACATCGCCTTTTGGCGTTATACTGTAGTTTTTTTGATACGTCTCAATAGCAATCGGGTCGATTTCCGAAGCCATAACGCATTTTCCACCACATCTTGCTAATCCGTAATGAAATCCACCAATTCCGGAAAACAGGTCTACAAATCTAAACTCTGCCATTTATAATCTCACCTTGTTAATCAATTATCGTCAAACATTGACATCTGTTCACCCTGTGCCTTTTGTGTTGTTGTTTCTGTTGGCTTGTTAGTTTTTGCTCTTTCGGGATGTTCAAGAACGTCTAGTACACATTTAGCTATTGCTTCAATTACATTAACAGTTACGCTGTTTCCAAATTGTTTATACAAATGTGTATCAGCCAGCGGTAATTCAAATGTATCCGGGAATCCTTGGAGTCGAGCCCACTCTCGCGGAGTCATTTTACGTACACCTTCTTTGTTAATCTTGCCTTTGATATGTGTTGTTGGTGTAAGGTTTTTTTGGCGTTTATCGATGACAAGATTTCTCTCTCGACCCATACCTCCGCACACAATCGCTCCTGCAACATCGCTCCAATCGCGAATTTCATAGCCGAATCCGTTGCCTTTCGATTCATGACGTGCTTTATGCTGTCTTAATGTTTCAAGATATACATCACTCAAATAATATTTGGCAGGCACGGGATTTTCTTCTCGGATATCCCATAAACGTTTGGTATCGTCGGTCATCTCCGGAAACTCGAAGTTCTCGGGAGCGATATCTTTTCTGAATGCCACCACATAGATTCTTTCTCTGTTTTGAGGAACTCCGAAGTTTTTGCTGTTTAAGACTTTATGAAACACTCTATATCCGAGATCTTCGAATGTTTTGCATATAATTTTGAACGTTCTTCCTTTGTCATGTATAACAAGTCCTTTTACATTCTCACAGAATATCACTTTGGGTTTATGATACTCACATATCCTCGCCACATCCATGAAGAGCGTACCTCTGCACATGCCTTTGTAGTTGTCCTCAAACCCCATTCGCTGACCGGCAAGGCTGAATGCCTGACACGGAAATCCTGCAAGGCAGATGTCAAATTCAGGGACATCTTTCTCGTCAATTTTTGTAATATCTCCTGCGATTGCAAAGCCATCGTTAAAGTTGGCTTTGTATGTTTTTTGCGCATTTTCATCCCATTCGCATACGAAGACCGTGTCAATATCGTCACCGAATGCTCTTTCGAATCCGAGCCTAATACCTCCGATGCCTGCGAATAAGTCAATAGATCTTAACCGATTCATTTTGAATGTACCGCCTTTTCAATTATATCTGCGCATTGCGCCGTATTCTTTTTAATTTCGTTTCCCCAGAATCTGATTACCGTCCATCCTTCAGACTCAAGACGTGTCGTCACTTCAACATCACGTTCCATGTTTCTCTCGATTTTTGGTATCCAAAATTCTTGATGTGATTTAAAATCTTTTTTTCGTTCTTCCCAGTTGTATCCATGCCAAAACTCACTATCACAGAAAACTGCAATCTTCTTACCGATGAATACAATATCGGGTTTTCCATATATACGGTTTACGTTCTTTCTGTAACGAATACCGCGTGACCACAATTCTTTACGCAACAATACTTCAATCTTGGAATCTTTGTTCTTTACTTGTTGCATATTGAAGCTTATTTGTTCTTTAGTTTTCTGCATTGTCAGGCACTATCTCAACAATATCATCCAATTTGCATTCAAGTGCAGTACAAATCTTTACAAGCACGTCACTCGACACTGTCGCACCGTCTTTTTTCATCTTTGCGAGAGTTGCTGTGCTAACACCTGCTTTTGCGGCAAGGTCTTTGCTTTTCATCTCGCGATCAATTAACATTTTGAATAGTTTCTTATAGCTTGCAGCCATTTTCCACCTCATAAAAATAAGTATTTTTATACATTTACCATTATATCACTATTCTCAACAAAAAGCAAGTGATTTCCTAAAACAAATTGTGCGAGCGTTGAATTTTTTATATCTCCGCAAATTCGAGTTTCGGGTGGTCTCATTACTTATCCGTATTAAAAATTGATTCGTTTTCGTTAGACTCGAAAAGGGATTCTCGTTCTTTTCCGAGAATCCCTTTTTCTTTGTTTATTGCTCCCAATTTGTTTGTGAGCGGTCGTTGTCGATCGCTCCCTTTTGTTATGCGTGGATTGCCGTTTTCATTTCTGCGATTTCCGCGTTCATTGTGGCTATCAGCTCGTCAAGCTTCTGCTCGCATTCCTCAATGCTTGATGCGTATACGTTTCGGATGATTCGCTTGCCGTTTATATTCGGTGAGTATCTTCCTTCCCACACGTTTTTGCTTACCTGATGGATCGAGCCTGTTCCCTGCCGTCTGTATTTGCCCTTACGAGGCTCAAATTTCTCTCGTGGCGGCTTTTGCGGTCTTGTGTCGGGTGTTTGCTCTACCGCGCCTTGTGTGCCGTTATTTTCGTCTGTAACGCCAGATATCGCTCCTATGGCTCGGTCTATGCGTTGTGCTGCCGTTCTCATTCCTTCGTCGGTGGTATGCGAATAGACATTAAGTGTTGTTTCTACGCTTTCATGGCCGATTGTGCTTGCAAGTGTTTTCACATCCATTCCGTATCGGAGTGCTTGCGTTGCGAAGGTATGACGGAGTGCGTGAAACGGCACGTGCTTGCACTCGGCTCTCTCAAGGATCGTCGCGAGTTTCTTTCGGCACGAACAGGGATCGCGTGGTACATCTTCGTTTTTATATGGTGATGGGAACAACCATTTCGATCTCACTCTCGTCTTGTATTCCTTCAGCACCTCTACAAGTTGAGAAGGAAGGATAATCGTTCGCTCGGCTGCCTTGGTTTTCGGTGGCATGATCTGCAACTTACCTTCCACGAATTTGACTTGCTTCGTCACCTTCAGTTCGCCTGTTTCGAAGTTGATATCATCCCACAGAAGCCCGAGTAATTCTCCCCTTCTAAGTCCTGTGGATAGATCGAGCAGGAACATCTCGTAGAAGCCCTCGGTTTCGTATTTTGCTTGTATCAGCAGGCGTTGCATTTCGGCAGGCGTAAGCACCGATATTTCGGGAGTTTTCTTTGGCGGTAGATCACAATGCACCGCAGGATTTTGTCGTATGAGATTTTCCTTCTTTGCCTTTTCAAGTGCGGCTCGGCAATGAGCATGTATGCTCCTTATTACCGAGTTTGCAAGCCCTGCTCCGAATTGCTCACGCCTTACCAATCTGCCGTCGCTTTTTAGGTGAGCGTAGAACTTTTCAAGCGTGCCGGTCGTTACCTGATTGAGAGGAATATCTCCGATCTTCGGGATGATCTGATTGTAGATTCTCTGCTCGTAGGTGGTCTGCGTGTAAGGCTTGAGAGCAGGCTTGCAGTAGGTCTGATACCAGAAGTCCATCCACTCGCCGAAAGGCATGTCGGGCGTAGTTTTCGAGGCATACGCACCGAGTTCTTCTTTGAGTGCTTCAAGCCGTTCCACACATTCGGTTTTCTTTTTGGAAAGGACGCTCTTAGTTTTAGGCAAGCCCTTATCATCATAGCCGATGACGATTCTTCCTTCCCATCTACCGTCCTTGCGCAGTCTTACTGTGCCTTCGCCTGATTTTCTTCGTCTTGCCATGGCTTCAACTCCTCTCCAAACATATCCGTTATAAAGTTTCCGACGATTCCCGATGCCTGCCTTTGCATGTCGGTCGTTACATGCGTGTATCGGTCGAGCGTGAAGCTCGCTTTCGTATGACCGAGCAGACTTGCCAAGGTCTTTGGATCGATTCCGTTCGAGGCTGCATGCGTTGCGAAGGTATGCCGTAGATCGTGGAATCTCATATCGGGAAGTCCTGCTTTCTTCAGTAGCTTCTTCAGTTGTGTGTAGGCTGCTTCGGGGATCATAGGATGCTCGGGATAGTACGGCTTCGGAAAGATCCACTCGGTGAGAGCCTTTTTCCTTCTCTCCTTCAGCAGTTCGGCTACGCTCGTCGGCAGGACAATCTTTCGATTCCCTTCGTTCGTTTTGGTTTCACCGACGATATAAATTCCGCGAGCATATCGCACCGATCTTTGAATGTGGAGCGTTCCGTGTTCTTCATCGAAGTCCGTCCATTTGAGTCCGCAGATTTCTCCACGCCTCATGCCTGTCATGATTGCCGTGTAGAAAAAGTCGTGCCATATTTCGTCGCCCTCGAGTGCCTGCATGAAGGTTTCGATTTGTGATTCGAGCAGGATCGTTTTCTCTGTTTTCTCGTTCTTCGGAATCGTCGTAGCTTCGGTCGGATTGAAAGGTATCAGTCCTTCCTTCACCGCTCCGTCCATCGCTTCGTGCAATAGCATGTGTACCGAGCGAACCGTTGCGTTGGCAAGTCCTTCTCCGTTCTTTTCCCGAGCCGCTATCCGTCCTTCTCTTTTCAGCTTGTTATACAAGCGTTGGATGTCTGTACTGCTCACGCTCGTGATGCTCTTGTTGCCGAGATACGGCTTGATTTGATTTTCGATGTATCTTCGGTAACCCACCACCGTGCTCTCGCGTAGCATCGGCTCTTTGATTTCGGTGAGCCATCGGTCAAGCCACTCGCCGAGCGTAATCTTGCTATGCTCGGTCAACTCCATGCCTGCGTAGTACTCCTTGAGCTGATTGAGCCTTGGCATCAGCTCTCGCTGTGTTTTGGCGAACACTGATCGGTAGATTGGATAACCGTCGGCTCTGTGACCGACAACGATTCTTCCTTCCCACCGTCCGTCGCTTCTTTTTCTTATCAATCCGTCGCCTGACGGTCGTCTTTTAGACATTTACTAATCGCCTCCTTTCTTACCACAAGACAATACCACAATCCTTTTGATATATCCAGCGATTTTTTGAAGAGTTATCACACAAGACATAATTATCTCCTGTTCATACGCATACCGAGTCCTTCGTTCTTCATGCGAAGCTCATTCAACCTTTTTCTGTCAACACCTCTAATCGGCCAATGCTTCGAATGATCATCCGCGCGACTATCAATGATATTGCTTGCGTAATAAAGCAAATTAAGAACTCCGAAAATCAATCTTGCATCGTGTCCTTTGTTTATAGCCCTCAAAGCTTCCGCAGAGGCAGAATCACCCCTTTCGGCAGCATATTGTAAATATGCCTTTCCATTTTCGTACGCTCCAAGCTCGTAATAATACCAAAGCCCAACTCGAAGTCCAAGCGCAGGCTTTTGCATCGTTGCTCTGCCAAAGTATACCTTTGCGTTTTCAATATCTCCCCGCTCCGCACACATTTTTGCATACGCATAGGATGCATAAGGATTATCTTTGTGTGCCGCTTTCTTGAAATATTTCATCGCTTCCTCGGGATCTTTCTCTCGGAGTAATTTGCCATACTCATACTCGGCTGCATCGTAGCCCTTGGTCACCGCCATTCTGAGATATTTCATCTTCGAATCATCTCCGTCCAATATTCTTCCGTCGCGGTAACACTTGTAAAGGAAATACGAGCCGTATATGTTTCCTTTCTCTGCGGACTTCTTTAGCCAATACTCTGCTTCTTCGGGATCATCGTACTCGTCAAGAAGCTTCTTACCTAGCAAATACATTTGATTCTCATCTCCGCGCCTTGCCCATTCTTCCATTTCTTCAAGATCTTCTTCCCAAGTATTATCATTTGGTTCTCTATCGTCCTGCCCGTGAAAATCACGAGTAATTTGCAAGTCAGATGCCATCTTAACAACCTCATTGCGAATACTTTTGAACTCCTCGTTTTCTTCAAGCGAAATCTTTTCTGGCATCACGTCGGTATAGGCTCGATAGCTTTCGCATCTACACTCGTGCCATAAATCATACAGCTCCGCGATTCTTGAGTCACTCGCTATCATACTTACGATCTCGTCAACCATTTTTTTAGTGTCCTTATCAAGATATCCGTACACCTTTTTGCCTTTGTGCTCTGATAACTTTCGGCAAAGATTTTGGAGCTTCATGACCATTTCCGAATCACCACTGATCGAACCGTCCTGAACGCTTTCGATGATTTCAGCCATACGCAAACGAAATTCTGCTTTGATATTATCCCGTGACTTCGTTTGCTCCTTGTAAACCGAAATCAAATCTTGACGAAAGATATCGTTCGCAATCGTATGCTTGATATTGTGAATGCCAACCGTCGAGAGGTGCGGCTCTTGAGGCTTATCTGACCACACGAGCATATGCACGTGCGGATGCGTTTCGCTGTTGTGATACGCCGCATACCAACGAAGATTCCCGGGAGCGATATGCATCTCTCTCGCAATATCATTTCGATGCGAGCGTAAGAGATTCATCCATTGTACCGCTGAGTTATAGCCGAGTCGCTCCGCATCCTCACGCTTGATAGAAAAAATCATGCCCCACACGTTTCCCGAGTGGTTATTGATCGTTTCTTCAATCTGCGAGAGATTAATCACAACACCTTCGTCAGAGAACAATCCGTTCGAGCCTTTTCTCTCGTTGATATAGTCAGCCATACCGCTACGCAGAAGTTCAACGCCATCTCTCGTGGCAATATATTTTGCGTATCCACCACGACTGACTTTGCTTTTGGGCTTGTAGTACGGTGCTTTAAAAATCAGTCTTGCCATAACGTTCTGTTACCTGTAAGAATATTCGATATGCCAAGCGTTCCATTCGTTTCCTTCAACTCTTGAACCGCCATCGAACGAAGATCCTCAATATAAATTTGCTCGTTTGGATCGGTCATTAAATAATGAGTGAGGATATTTTGCTCGACCACCATCTTGAAAAGAATTCTTGAGAGGCGATCCTCGGTATCACGAAGCTTGGCGGATATCACAGATTCAAACGCCGGCGTTAAGAATTTTTCCGAGCTTTCTCTACTCAACCACTCGAGATAAAATTCGACCGCTTCACGAATAAATTCATTTCGAGAAATTCCAAGTTCGGTGCTCTTTTCATCGCATCGCTTGAGTTGCTCTGCTGTAAATCTGATGCCTGTCGAGCCCATAACTTCATTTTGCTTTTTGCTCATATATCGCTAATTCTCCTGCTCTTTCTTAAAAGAGAGTCCAAAGCCTTTCCAAATGCCAAGAGACACATAACGCCTCTTTTTGCAACTCGGAAAAGCCTTGAAATCTCTCGGTTTTCGTCCGCTCGGCGTTGCCGTGCGGTGTCAGATTGCCGAGAAGAGACTCGGCTTTATCCTGCTTCCTTTTCGGACGGCGTTAAACCGCCCGATTTCGGCGCTTCTTATCGAATCGTTCCAACGCTTTTTCTGCGTTTCTTCTCGCCATCTCGGCTTCTAATCTTCGCATCTGCTGCTCGTCATAGTAATCGATCGCATCTTGAATCGGACGGATAGTATATCGCAAGCTGCCGTTACAAAAACGACCGTTCTTTGCTCTTACCATCGTCAACTCCGTCGTGATCAATCTCTTTTTCTCAAGCTCCTTGACATATTTTTGAACCGTGTTTGCCGTACGACCAATACATGAACCAATCGTTGCGTGGCTTGGATAACAAGTATAGGTTTTCTTATCCTCACACCTCACAAGATATAAATAGATCGCCAGCTCCTCCGCACACAATCCGAGATCAAAGATTCGATTGTGCACGGGAAAATAATTTTCACGCGGTTCTCTTTTCTGACCGTAGTAAAGCATATCGACCACGCCCCCGTTAGGCAGAGTATCTGCCAAGCGATTGTTCAATTTGAATTTCTACGAGTCGTTTGCCAAAGAGAATATGCCATAGGATCAGAACGAGAAAGTCAACGAATTTCATATTCCAATTTCTCGCACTCGCTTCGGCGATGGCTCGATCAAGATCATCGCAAGACATCTCGTGGAGCATCCGATAGCGAATATCTGATTTTGAAAAATGAACACCTTGCACGCTGATTCCGTCCATATCCCAAAGCAACAGCATTGCATTGCGAGCAATGAATTTTATTTCCTCGCTCGCATATTTTCTTGACGGATGAAAGTAACATTCGTCAAGCTCATCCTTGAATCTTTTGTCATCGTGAAGGCTGTATCGACTATTCTCCATCATCGATTACCTCCCTTCTTCGAGTGACCTTCGATCCACTCTACGAGCTTTTCCTTCGTCACAAGAATTCATTTGCCGATTCTGAACGACGGAAAATCTTTTTCACTCATCAGCTCGTAAGCCGATGCGCGTGACACACCGAACAGTTGCGCGAGAGTTGCTGCGTTGATGAACATTGGGAGCTCATCGTAGTTTTTAATAAGTGGTTGCTTCATATTTTGTACCTTCCTTTTTTAGAATTTAGGTTCATGTAAGTAACGCAACCTCGGTGTGTCTATTCGGTTTTGAATGAACGATTTGAATAAGAATTTATATCTACCCCCACGGCAGAGAAAAGAAAAATGAGCACCCGAAGAAAGCAGAGCCATGCTCTGCGAGATCTTCTGATGCTCATCCTTGCTTCCCATGTTCACCGATGGGAGGATAGATCACTTTCAATTGTTTGTGCCGTTTTCGGTCAGCACTGCACCGTTCCCGTAATCGGTATCGCCACGTATCCACGCGCCACCTTCGGCTTTTCAATAATAGCTACGGTAGTTTTGCACCGCGAACATATCATTGTTTTTCCCTGATAACTTTCACCAGCTATCTTGGTTGTAATACGAAGCTTGTCTTTCGGATCACAACTGAACAGAAGAGTTCGACTACAATCCGGGTTCGGACATCTTGCTATTGGAATTCGTTTTTTCTCCATTATACACTCCCATTAACGATAGTTTCCATGGCATTTAAGATATCATTCTTTTCCTGTGCCAACGAAGAATTTGTGATATCTATAGCTGGTTGGAAAATACTCAAATTACCTTCGAAATGATTGAACTCATTTATCAAAGTCTTTTTTGATGTTAACCGAACACGCATTCTCACTTCGTTCAAATCTGTTCCAGGAAACGCTCTATCAATAATTTGTCCCATTTGCATGTGGTGAGTAATGGGAATGCTTTTCTTTTCTACAAGCGTTTTTTCAACCAACAATCGAAGAGTCAAATATGTCATCGTATGCTTTAATGTCTTATTCAAAAGCGGGAATACGCTTGAATCCAAGATTTCTACAGTCTCAGGATTCTTACGCAAAATATCATCGACCTTCACCACGTATGATTCGGGTATTAAACCAGTCTGATTGCCAAACAATGCTACATATGCCTTGGCTATATCAACAGATTCTGTTTTGTATCCGTGCATAACATTTGTAAGTTGATTCTTAATATCGCTATTACCCATAAGAGTCGCATATCCTCTGCAAAACGATATCATAGATATGAGATACTCTTCCATGTTGATTACCGATCTTACTACATCATCACGAAAACCGTCCAAAAGTTTTTCAAGATTGATAAGCATATCCTTTTCTTTTGCTTGCAATGCTATAAAACCGTTATTCTCTCCGCTAGTATTGTTGAGAATATATAGGTTAAAACAATTGGGATATTGGCTGTTTAATAATCTCAAAACATCTGTATTATGGGTAAGAACTAAACGCTTTTTATCCTTGAGCATCCTTACAAGTGCAAATACAATTTTGTTCTTGTAAATAGAGTCGAAACTAGAAATAGGGTCGTCTATTACAACAATAGGGCTTGCAGAATTTTTGGCTTTGAGAAACTCAAAGCTTAAAGACAAAAAGTTTTGTTCTCCTGTGCTTAATGGTAATTCATCTCTATCCTTGTTTAAGAATTCGTGATTTGACAAACTAATTCTAAGGGTATTGTTCTCATCCCTATCCACGCGCAAAGACTTGCCCATGCTATTGCTGATAATTCCTTCGATATAAAGTAAATCTTCATCACTGATAACTGGTCTTTCGGAAAGAATTCGAGCATATTCTTCGCCTTTTGCTTTTATATCACTAGAAGTAATAACCGCTTTAAGATAATTAAAAAGTTTCTGATTGAAAATAGAATAATAACTAGCGATTTTTTCCTTCAAAGCAGCGATGATACTTACATCCCCTTTATCGATCGCATCCAACAAAGTGCTTTTTATAGCGAAAGGGTCACGAGTACCTGCCAACGATATTACATGTTCGACCGCTCCTCTTAATTTATCACTTATAGATTGAATTACACTTTCCCTGTTATGCGTTTTTCTCTCCAAAAGTTGCTCACTATCGATTCCTGCAGTATCGCACACAATACACTGGGATTTTCTAGAAAATCTTTCCAGGATGCGCATCGCTTCTGTGTTTTCCTCAATTTCATGAACATGAGGATTTGCAGAAAAGTCATCTAGCACCAAAGCTTCAATTTTTCTTATCAGCGAATTTTTATCGCAAAGATCTTGAATAACAAAAGCCAATTTATCGTCCGTGTAATCAACTTCAGCAATGGTCGGAAGTGATTCTATGATAGTTATTATGTTAGGCGTTTTATATTTTCCGCCCCTAGATTTAGCGTTCGCCAAATCTTTAATCAATGCTTTCAAATCAGTGACAGTTATTAAATCGATCACCTTGCTTGAGGCAGACGATATGCCAAACTCATTCTTAAGTTTCGCAATAATCTCACCTAGAATACGAGTTCTTTCTGCTTCTAGATATTCAGACAATGCATATTCACGCTGAATATTATCACCCAAGAGGAAATCCTTTGTAGTGCCTGCAATAATGTTTCTGCTGCTTTGATCTTGTATTACATAGAACAAAGAGGTGTTGTGTTCATCATATGAAACACCATCATAATCCACACTATATGAAGTCCCTTCATCTCCCGAAAGCACATGAATCAAACTCGTTTTTCCTGTACCATTTGGACCGTAAACAACAGAGATCCCTTTTTCGTTAAAGTCAATAGTATTATTGGAAACAAAAGTAGAGAAATCGGTTGTGAAAATTGTACTGTTAATAATCTTGTGAAAAATTAATTCTGCCATAATAGTCTCCTTATCTTATATCTTTAATAACTTTCAAGGCAATCCCTTGAATTTCAAGTTTTAACGGATATATATCCATTTTATGTTTAGTATATGTTTTATTCTCTGCGTGAAGTCTTGGCTTTCCATCCTCCCAGAACAAACGCTTAAGCGTAGTTTCATTCTCGATCAGAGCGACAACCACATCTCCACTGTTAGCAGTATTAGTTTTCTTCACCAGAATTAAGTCGCCTTTTTCAATCCCGATATCCACCATGGAATCTCCGTAGGCTTCAAGCAAGAAACACTCGCCGTCAATCCAATCCTCCGGGATTGCGAGATATCCTCGCACGTGCTCCTCTTGTTCGTCGGGCGAACCACAAACGACACTACCGAGAATCGGCACTCGGTGGAACTCGCAACGCATCTTACGCTGCAATGGAATCTCCAATGTTTTCTTTCCGTTGTAAGAGACTACTCCGCGCTTTTTAAGCTCAAGCATGTAACGGTACGCCGTTGTTTTCGCCATGCTCATATAGTCCATGATATCCGCAAGTCCGGGAGCATCGCCGTTGTGCTCTCTCGCATACTGCTTGATGAACTCCGTAATTTCTTGCAGTTTTTTCTGGTCCATAACTCTCATAAAAAGCACCTCTTTTTCCTTTTCGGGACTTGTTGTTTCATTATAACATTTTTATGATAGTTTGTCAATACCTGTTCGGAACTTTTGTTCCGTTTTCGGAAATCTTTTTCTTTGTTTATTGCTCCCAAATATTTTGTGAGCGGTAATTCGAACCCATCCTATGTAAGCGAGGCGGTCTTGAAAAACTCTCGTTACTGTCACTGCAAAATCGTGAAAACCCTTGATTTTATTGGGCTTTTCGGGGGTTCATCTGCACGTTGCGAGATGGCTTTCTCGCAGTTTTCTCGCAAATTTCTCGCAGGTTTCTCGCAATTTCCGAATGTTTTCGAACCCATTTTGAATTGGTTCGGTGACTATTTGGGACAATTTAATAGCCTACGGAGGCATATCGAAGCGGTCATAACGAGGCTGTCTTGAAAACAGTTTGGGTCTGAAAGCCCACGGGGGTTCGAATCCCTCTGCCTCCGCCAGAGCCTTGGAGCATTATGTTCCAAGGCTTTTTTCTTTTTTTAAGTTTAGGACATCGTTTCCATGCTGTCGCCTGAGCAACTACAACATACCACAAAAGATTCCATAAGTCCAGAGATTATTCGGGATTATACGACTTTAAATTGATAACTTTTTATGTCGGTTTTTCTTTGCTTACTGCGTATCAGTTTTTGATATGTAGGGATAGTAAAAGCGGCAAGCATTTATGCTCACCGCTTATGGATTGAGTCTGTGCGTACATTGTGCGTCGCAGGCTCTTTTTATTTAGTTTTGGTATATCATTCGGGATTATGGTAGCCACTCTCGTCGCCAATTTGTACAGTACCGCCGTTGCCGTCGCTGACCCATACGCCACCAAAAGCGTCATACTTATAAATACTGCCATCATATCCTCTACCGAGAGCATAAGCACCCCATTCGTTAAAGTCTGATGGAAGCCATGTAGGAATAATCTCGTCCAGTTCCGCCTGAGTTACATCGGTAAAGATAATCTTTCCCATATTAACATAGGCATAGGATTTGCCGACGCCCGATCCTATAAGTGCGGCATAACAGTGTGTCGTACCGATCTCCATAGAAAGATTCAATTCGGTATTTGTAATGACAATATCTCCCAAAGTTCCGGTTACATATACATGCATATTAGCGCCTGCACCAATTACAGAAGCAAGACCGTAGCCATTATTTCTTGCTGTGATCTGAGAATTTTTAAGGATTATATCA
>JAFUOQ010000014.1 GCA_017472695.1 Clostridia bacterium
GAGCTGTTTCGCAATAGCCTAAATGATGTTCTCGCATATCCATTATAACACCTAATTTGAATTCTGACGAGTACTTTTTTTGCTTTTTTGACATAAAAAATATGCACCTCCAAAAGTGTCTAACTTTTGGGGTGCATATCATTTTTCGACACTCGCTATAAATTTTATAATAAAAACAAAAATGACTAAGTCGGCGTCACGGTCCCGTGTGTTCAACTTAGTCATAGTTGGTCGAGATGACAGGATTCGAACCTGCGGCATCATGGTCCCAAACCATGCGCGCTACCAACTGCGCTACATCTCGGTTTTTGCTTTGGTTTTCTCAATTTAACGAGGCGCTACTCCGACTCATGCAAAGCACTCGCTGGATAATTCACTTTATCCAATCTTACACAATAATAATGCGTACTCTTGGAAGTTCATTAATCTCGTAAAGCAATTTTTGTTCAATTGCCTTACTATTATAGCAAAGCACTTTCGTTTTGTCAATAGTAAATTTCAAATAATTTAAAAAATTTCAAATATAGTTATGCTTATCGTTTTTTGTTTTCATAATTAAATGATAGATAGCCATTCTTTTTTCTTTACATTATAAAAAATCTGTGATATAATCAATAATATGAATTTGACGGAGGAGGGGTAAAATGGCATTTTGTGAATACATTCGTATAGTTGACAACGCAAAAAAAGCAATCGTTTTTATACATGGCATCGTTGGTCATGCGGGCTTTTTTAAGGAATTTGTTGAGCTAGTGCCTGACGATTGTTCAATTTACAATGTGCTACTTGACGGACATGGCAAGGGCGTCAAGGAATTCTCTCGCGCCTCTATGAAAAAGTGGGAAAGCCAAGTAAAGTCAATAGTGGACAAGCTTTCCAGTACCCACGATGAAATATATATGGTCGGACATTCAATGGGAACACTCCTATCAATTGAGCAGGCATCGAAAAATCCTTGTGTAAAAAAGATGTTTTTAATGTCAATTCCTGCAAAGGTGTTTGTCACTCCAAGACTTATAAAAATAATTATAAAGGTGTATTTTAACAAGGTTAATCCTAATAATGAAATAGCAATGGCATCAAAGGAATATTACGGCTGCACTGAACGTAAAAGCCCATTTAGCTACATTCCTTGGAGCTTTAGAATA
This sequence comes from Clostridia bacterium, assembly GCA_017472695.1. GTDB lineage: Bacteria > Bacillota > Clostridia > Oscillospirales > CAG-272 > RGIG2000. Next base: position 1,149 of record JAFUOQ010000014.1, read on the forward strand.
TTTGAGCTTTTTGGTAAGATTCGCAGAACAAAAAAGCTATTGCCAAAAATTAAAACTCCAGCCTATGTATATCAAAGCGTAAAGGACGAGGTAGTTTCAAAAAGGTCGATAAAGTATCTGAAAAAGCACTCCAATTTTAATGTTCATTCGCTTAATAATTCATGGCATTGTTATCACACCAAGGAAGAAAAGAAATTTTTACTAGACGAATTTATCAACTTCATAAAATAAAGAAGCACCATCATCATTTATAAAGTATAAAGTTTGAAACAAATCACCGTCGATAACTCCATAAATAGAGGTAAAAACCGTCATAATAATAGGAGGAAAAGCAAAACGCAAAATTCTCCTATATGTAAAATGATCGGATAATTGAATTTTCATATTTTTTTCTCCTTTATCTAATATACTGCTGTATATTATACCAAAACAAATACAAATGACAAGTATAATAGTCATTTTACATAAAATTTACCTAACAATAGTTAGACGGTCATTGATTTTTTTCTTAAAAAAAGCTATAATGTACTTATAACGAAAATAAGGAGAAATTATGAAAGAAAATCTTCCTTTAATTTACATCGTCGAGGATGACGAGGGCATTTGCGAAGTATATGATGGCGCGTTCGAGGATTTATATAATACTCAAATTTTTGAAAACGGAAAGGACTTTTTTGATGCCTTTTCGAAAAAAACACCTGAATTAATTATACTCGACATTATGCTTCCCGATATGGATGGATACACAATTTTGACTAAAATTCGTGAGCAAAACGAGAAAGTTCCAGTTATTATAGTAAGTGCAAAGAGTGACGAAATTAGCTTTGTCAAGGGACTTAACAAGGGCGCAGATGACTATATGTCAAAGCCATTTTCGGTGCTTGAGCTTATAGCTAGAGTTAAAACGAACCTGCGCCGCACAAACCTATATTTTGTAGCAACAGATGGCTTTTCCATTGACCAAAACACCTATAAGGCCACATACAAGGGAGAAGATCTTGGCTTAACCTTAAAGGAATTTAAGCTTCTAAAGCTTTTGATTCAAAGGGCAGGAGTTACCGTTGAAAGAGAAGAGCTTTTTAAGAATGTTTGGGGTGAAAACTTCATGGGCGAAACAAGAACTCTCGATATGCATATAGCAACCCTGCGTGATAAAATAAAAAATGTAAGTGATCTTGATCCTATAATAACGGTTAGAGGAATAGGCTATCGCTTTGAGGTAAAATGAGAAGAAAAACATTTATAAAGATATTTACCCTCGCCCTGTGTCTTATTTTAGTGGTTTTTGTTGCAGGCTTGATTGGTATGCACCAAACAAGCAAACGAATGACAGAGGATAGGCTGGTTACTGAATGTTCTCTTGTTAGTAATGTTTTGAAAAATGAAATTGCAAACGGTGACAGCACCGATATGGATACCTTATTGAAATCCTTAAAAGCGCATTATCGCGAGGATGAATTTAGAATAACTGTAATAAAAACAGATGGAACAGTTATCTACGATAGTGAGCCTGGAAAGGACGAGGGAGAATATGAAACTCACCTTGATAGAGAAGAAATCAAATACGCGTTAAACGGAGAGAGCAAGACAGTTGAAAGATACTCTGATAGCTTTGATTGCACAATGACATATTATGCAGAAAAGGTCGAGCTGGGTAGCTATGGAGATATAGTTTTGCGCTTGGCAGTAAGAAGTAGCGAAATCACCGAATATGTTTACGTTTCACTATCGGTTTTGCTAGTAGCTCTTATAGTTGCTATAATTGTATCAGCTTGGTTTTCGGCAATTATTTCAAAAGACGTTTCTACAAAAATTTCACAGGTGGCATACGGACTTAAGAGCCTGAATGACGGAGAATATGTTCCAATCGAAATAAACTCAAACGAGCCAGAACTGCGCTCCGTATATGCAGAAATTAATGAGCTAAATGCTTATGTTCATGCAAAGATTGTAAGCGAGGAGCAGGAAAAACGAAAGCTCAATGAGGTGCTTGATAATGTAACTCAAGGCATAATAGTCTTTGATGATGAAAATCGAGTAGTTTTTGCCAACAATAGCGCATTAACACTTTTTAACAACGGCGCAGGCTGTGTCGGCAAAAAACTATTTTATCTCATAAGCGATTTAAAGCTAGTTGAAAAAATAACTACATTTCCTACTCAAAACACAAGCTTTGAATATAGGCTTGAGGATAAGGATTTGACCGTTACAGTTAAAAGAATTCTGGATAGCTTAAATCCTGAAAATGTCGCTTCGTCTATTGTGATTATTACCGATACAACACCGGAAAAGCAAATGGTCAAGCAAAAGAGTGATTTCTTTGCAAATGCTTCTCATGAGCTTAAAACACCAATCACGGTTATGCAGGGACTTGCAGAAATTTCACTTTCCAAGGAAGGTCTAGAGCCTAGCACTAAAAAAAGCATGGAGCGAATCCACAAGGAGAGCCTACGAATGGCAAGCCTAATTTCCGATATGCTCAAATTAAGTAAGCTGGAAAGAAACGACACCGAGGAAACTCTTACAACAGTTGATTTGGAGGCTATTGCTAAAGAAGTAATAGCGGAGCTTGACGAAAAGATAGAGCGCAAAAAAATTGCCGTTACCATTTTGGGTAATGGTGAAGTACAAGCAGATCCAATGAAGATTTACGAGCTTATCTCCAATCTTGTTTCAAATGCAGTAAGCTACAATAAGGAAAACGGAAGACTTGATATAATTATTACCAATACCTCTTCGAGCGTCACATTAAAGGTCATAGATACAGGAATTGGTATTGAAAAAGAGCACATTCCACGTCTTTGTGAAAGATTTTATAGAGTTGATAAATCGCGCTCAAAAAAGACTGGAGGCACAGGTCTTGGCCTTGCAATAGTGAAACACATTTGCGCTCTTTATAACGCAAAAATGAAAATAGAAAGCGAAATCGACAAGGGCACAGAGGTAGAAATAGTATTCACAAAATAACAAAAATCTCCGAGAAATCGGAGATTTTTTTGTTAATAATTTGTTCATGAAAGTTCGCAAAATACGACCTTTTTATTGCATTATGGAGAGTAAATAAGTGGAATTTTATAGAAAAATCTTTGACATGATAAGCCAAAAATATGAACTGATTGTAAATTTTATTAAAAATAAATGACTCTTTTTATATAAATTGTTGACTTTATTAATAAGTGGTGATACAATTTGTGCAGAAGTGCTTATTATATTATTAAAAAAACTATTTAAAGGAGATTATTATGCTATTTGATTTACCTCATATTCTATATATGGTATTTTCAGGCATAGTCACAGCAGGAATTTTAATTACAGCCTCTTTTCTCATAAAAAAGCAGACGAGTAAGGATTGGTTTTTGAGGTTTTGGGCAATTATCACAGTTGTGATACATTTTAGCTCGATTTATTATGATTATTTCATTGTTAAAATCGAACACCCCGAGCTTGAGCTTTCAATGTTTATCCCTGCGTTTGCTTGCAATGTTTGTATGTGGTTACTTGTTATTTACGCATTTGCAAATAAAGAAAACAAATTTATGAAGCTAGTGTCTCACTTCTTGGCATTAGGAGGAATTGTTTGTGGCGCTGTAGGCATTTTGCTAAACGAAGCGTATGACAGAAACGGCTTGACTGATTTTGATACTGTAAAGGGGCTTTTAAGCCATTCAACAATGCTTGTTGGATGTATTTATATAATGGTTGGAAAGTATGTCAAAATAAGAGTACATAGCGTATTTGGTGTGGCATGCGGACTTTTGATTCTTTTGGTAGATGGTGCAGTAGTAAACGCACTAAATAAAATATTTGATATGCCAAGCGTTAATTCTATGTATCTAGAGGGCGCACCATTTGATAATATGCCTTACTTAAACACAATAACCATTGGTATTGTTGGGATTGTTGCCACATTCTTAATAGGTGTAATAGTAGAATTTTTCTCACTTGAGAAAAATGATAGGTGGTATTCAAAAATTAGAAAAAATATCGATGTAAGAGAAGAGGACGAAAGTATAAAAGGAGAGGGCAAATGAGAGACTTGTTTTTTAAATTATTCGCACTATCCCATTTTGATACAGGTATTAAAATCACGCCTATGTCTGTGTCACATATCGTTTACCTTGTTATAATTGTTGGCGCAATAGTTGGTGGATATTTTTTGTTAAGAAAATGCACAATGGAGCGCAAAATTATGGTAATGAAGATACTACTTATATTAGTTGCAGTGTCTTACATATCCGACTTTTTCGTTCATGAGTTTGTTTATGCATCATATAGTGATGAAACAGGAGAGCTTTTGTCAGGTGGAGGCTTAAATATGGATAAGCTTCCTTTCCATATTTGTACTGTGCTTTGCCCTCTTGCTTTGTTTGCTCAATTTAATAAATATGGAAAAAAGATAATAGAGCCTGTTGTTATGCTTGCTTCATTAGCTCCGCTTATGTATATTGTTGTTCCTGCAAGCATAGGTAGTGGTGAGCCTTGGTGCTATCAAGCCGTTCAAACGATGTTCTATCACGGGGTTTTGCTTGCTTGGGGTATTTTAAATCTCGCCCTTGGCATTGTAAAGCCAAATATCAAAAAATGCTATACATCTGCTATTATGCTAGTGGGAATTACACTATGGGCAAAGCTAGGAAACCTTTTGCTAGAGCATAATTGGTTCTTTTTGGAGGAGGATGCCTTCTATATCGGACTCGTTGAAGATGGCATACTTCCAAAATGGTCGCTTATGATAATAAATCCAATTGTATTTTTCTCTGCAGTTCTTGCCTTGTACGGCATTTGTTACCTTATCAGATTTATTGCTAGTAAACCAAATGGCAAGTCGATTAGTGAAGAAAAGGCAATTGAGCTGGAAGAAGCTAAAGCAATATAATTAAGGGTGCAATCGCACCCTTTTTTCTTGACAAAATTAAAATGCTATGGTAGTATTAATACATCAATTCAAGGAGAAGGAAAATGGCAAAAAAATATAATACCGTCTTTTTTGATTTGGACGGCACAATAATAGATTCGGGTGAGGGAGTGTCTAATTCTGTCCTTTATGCACTTGAAAAATTTGGCATTAAGGAAACCAAGGAGAATGCGCTTAAATTTATAGGTCCACCACTTGCTCATTCGTTTAAGCAGTTTTATGGCTTTAGCGACGAAAAAGCGACACAGGGTATCGAAATTTATAGAGAATATTATAGAGAAAAGGGCATTTTTGAGTGCTATATATACCAAGGAATAGAGGAGCTTTTATGCGCGCTTAAGAAAAACGGCTATAAGGTTGTTTTGTGCACATCAAAGCCCGAAAAATACGCACAACAAATACTCAATCATTTTGGCATTATGAAATACTTCGACCACGCATGTGGCGCAACAATGGATGAAAAAACTCGTGCAACTAAAGATGATGTTATGAAATATGCGTTTAAAGTATCAGGCGCAAAGCCCGACAGTACTATTATGATAGGCGATCGTATGTTTGATATAAATAGCGCAAACAAATTCGGACTTGATTCAATAGGGGTCACCTTTGGATATGGCTCGCAAGAAGAATTAAAAACAGCTGGTGCAACCTATATAGCAGGCTCTTGCAATGAGATAAAAGAGCTATTAATTGGATAAAAACAAGGAAGAGAACGAAAAGTTTTCTTCCTTATTACTTTAATACTTTACCAAGCTAAATTTTTTTAAAAAACTTGTCGTAAAAATATTGACTTGATAAAATATGTGTGCTATGATATTTTCTATAAATCACAAGATAGTATGAGGTGTATACTATGGAAATTAAAATTACAAAAACAAATTCCCCTAAAAAAATGATGCCTGAAAATGAGCTTGGCTTTGGAAAATTCTTTTCTGACCATATGTTCATTATGGATTATGAGGCTGGCAAGGGCTGGCACAATGCAAGAATAGAGCCATTTGGATATATTTCCTTGCATCCTGCGTCAACAGTTTTGCATTACGGCTCTGAAATTTTTGAGGGGCTTAAAGCATATCGCACAGAAAACGGCGAAATTCGTCTATTCAGACCTATGGAAAATATTAAGAGAATGAATGACTCCGCTGATAGAATGTGCCTACCAAAAATAAACGAGGAGGACTTTTTACAAGCACTTACTACCTTTGTAGAGCTTGAAAAAGACTTTGTTCCTTATTCATTTGGTACATCACTTTATCTCCGTCCATATATGTTCGGTAATGACGAAACACTTGGTGTTCATACAGTAAAAAGAGCTACCTTTATGATTATAGCTTCTCCTAGTGGTAGCTATTATGCAGAAGGAATTAACCCTGTCAAAATTATGATAGAGTCCGAGGATGTAAGAGCTGTTAAGGGTGGAACCGGAGCAGTAAAATGTGGTGGTAACTATGCAGCATCAAACCGCGCTGGCGAAAAGGCTAGCAAGGTTGGCTATTCACAGGTTTTGTGGCTTGACGGTGTACATAGAAAGTACATTGAAGAGGTTGGCGCTATGAACGTTATGTTCAAGATTGATGGCGAGATAGTAACCCCAATGCTTACAGGCTCAATCCTTCCGGGTATTACAAGAAAATCCTGTATCGAGGTTCTTAAGGATATGGGATATAAGGTTAATGAACGACTACTCTCAATTGACGAGCTAATTGAAGCACTTGAAAATGGCAAGCTTGAGGAGGCTTGGGGCTGTGGTACCGCTGCCGTTGTTTCTCCAATTGGTAGATTCTGTTACGAGGGCAAGGAATATGATGTTAATAATGGTCAAATCGGCGAGGTAACTCAAAAGCTCTACGACACCTTAACAGGTATTCAATGGGGCAAAAAGGAAGACAAATACGGTTGGATTTACAAAATTTGCTAAAACAAAAAGGCTGTTGAACAGCCTTTTTTGTTTTATTTACTTTTGAGCACCTTTTTTTCGTTGTACTGTCTTCTTAATTTCAGAATTAAGAGTGATAGATAGTAAATTCCAAAGAAAGCACCAAATACGAGTACAGCAAAGAAAATAGGTGTAACCCAAGGAATTCCGATAACCGGGATGTCCTTGAATAAATGGAAATACAAGTATTCTGCATTATGCTCGGTCAAGTTAGCGTTTAGAACCAAGGCAATAGCACCAAGCGCACCTAAAAAGCCTGCACTTATAAATATTCCCTTGAATTTTGGTCTGAAGCCGTGAACAAATACCATATAAAGAACTGCAAGAGTTGGTAGCATATGCTCAAGCCAGAATTGATAGTATCTATAGTAAGCAGGACCTGCTGTTCCAATTGCGTTGTTTGGAACAACTAAAGCACAAGAACCGGCAGTCAAGCAAACGAAAAAGCAAATTTGGAAAAGCCAATTGTTTTTCTTTTTCATAATCATAAAGCAGGCAAGAATACAAGTCCATTCACAAACCTGTAAGGGTAGCTTATCAAGTAACGATACAATTTGTCCGGTATCTCCACTTCCAACATAGAGAAGTCGCCAAAAATAAGACATTTCCACAAGCATCATAACAGCAGCCCAAATATAGCGGAAGTTTTCTTCGAATTTCCAATTTCTAAAAAATGCTCTAAATCTCCAAATTAAGAAAATAGCAACACCAAATAAAATAATTGGAATAAAGTGAGCAAGAGTAAAGTTTTGAAAATCCCCCTTGGCTCCATAGCCAAAAAATCCATCACTGAAAAATCTGCACCAAACCTCGTCTGAGTGAGTAGTGAAGCTAACTTCAGCATTTTGTGTCATTTGATTTATGACATCTTGTGCAGCATCAGCAGCAATATCGGAGCTAATTTCTATTCTGTCCATCGAGAAGCCTCCTTAAAAAAGATAACTAATTATTGCACATCATAAGTTTTTTGTCAATACTTTTTGCAATTTTTTTCATAATTTGTTCATATTTTCGCCATTAATATTATAAAAAATAAATTTTTTTAAAATAACTGTTGACAAATCAATTCAAATATTATAAAATACATAACATATAGACAAAGAAGGGAAATAAAATATATGCGCCTTTTAAGAGAGTTGCCGTTTGGTGCAAGGCAATAAGGTTGATATATTTGTCTCATCCTGGAGTCGCCAACCCAACGATGCAAAAGCATTTAGTAGATTTGGACGGGTCCTCCCGTTATCGAGGAGTTTTGTTGATTGACAGAACATGAGTGGGCGTTTATTCGTCAAGTAAGAGTGGTACCGCGGAGAATATCTTCGTCTCTTTATGCACAGGGATAGTTGCGTAAAGAGGCTTTTTGTTTTTAAAGCCAACGGTATAGTATCCCATGCTCACTCAAGGAAAGGATTTAAGTATGGAAAATTTCAAGAAGTATTCCAAGCAGTATTTCGCCCCAAGCGGCGTTACTATGGATTGGACAAAAAAGGATTCAATTGAAAAGCCACCTATTTGGTGTAGTGTTGACTTGCGCGATGGCAACCAAGCGCTCATTATTCCAATGTCGCTTGAGGAAAAGCTTGAGTTTTTTAAGCTTCTATGTAAGGTTGGCTTTAAGGAAATTGAAATAGGCTTTCCAGCCGCCTCTGAAACTGAATATGAGTTTTGCAGAACATTGATTGAAAACAATCTAATTCCAGATGATGTTACAATTCAAGTTCTTACCCAGTCAAGAGAGCATATCATTGCTAAAACCTTTGAAGCAATAGATGGCGCAAAGCACGCAGTTGTTCACCTATATAACTCAACATCAGTTGCTCAAAGAGAGCAGGTGTTCAGAAAAAGCAAGGAAGAAATTATAGAAATTGCTAAATTCGGCGCAAATCTCTGTAATGAATATAAGGCGAAAGCAAAGGGCAAGGTTACCTTTGAGTATTCTCCCGAAAGCTTTACAGGCACAGAGCCCGAGTTTGCGCTTGAGATTTGCAACGAGGTTATAGATATTTGGAAGCCAACACCCAATAATAAGGTTATTATCAACCTTCCAGTTACAGTATCACATTCTATGCCTCACGTATATGCAAATCAAGTTGAATATATGTCAAAGAACCTAAAATGTCGTGAGAATGTTATCATCTCCCTCCATCCACACAATGACCGTGGCTGCGCAGTAGCAGATAGCGAAATGGGACTTTTAGCAGGCGGAGATAGAATAGAGGGCACACTCTTTGGCAATGGCGAAAGAACCGGTAATGTTGATATTATCACTTTAGCGCTTAATATGTATTCACAGGGTATAGACCCGGAGCTTGATTTTTCTAACCTTCCTGCAATTACAGAGGTTTATGAAAAGGTTACTAGAATGCACGTTTACGAAAGACAGCCATATAGTGGTCAGCTCGTATTTGCAGCATTTAGTGGTTCACACCAAGATGCGATTGCAAAGGGTATGAAGTTTAGAGAGGGCGCAGATAAGGTATGGAATGTACCATATCTTCCAATCGACCCAACTGATGTTGGTAGAGTTTATGAAGCAGATGTTATAAGAATTAACTCACAATCAGGTAAGGGCGGTATCGGTTACATACTTGAAACACAATTTAAGCACGTATTGCCACCAAAAATGAGAGAGGCATTTGGCTATCACGTCAAGAGCATCTCCGACCACGAGCACAGAGAATTACAGCCTAAAGAGGTTTACGACATTTTCATTCGCGATTTTGTAAATGTAAATGCTCCAGTTGATATTGAAAAGGCTATCTATAAGGATAAGGAAAACGGCATCGAGGCTGAATGTACTATTAAATATAATGGGGTTTCCTTTGTCCGAGTCTTTGAGGGAAATGGTAGATTAGATGCCGTTTCCAATGCGATAAAGGACGTTATCGGAATAGACTATATTTTCGATAGCTATACAGAGCACGACCTTGAGGGTAAATCAAGCTCAAAGGCATCCTCATATGTTAGCATTAAGCACAATGGTAAAGCATATTATGGAGCAGGAATTGATAGCGATATTATTGTTTCATCAGTAAAAGCACTTGTAAGCGCTGTAAATATTATGTTAGGTAAATAAGAGCTTACCCCAAAAGTATAATAGGAGGAAAACATTATGAAAATGACAGGAGCAGAAATAATTATAAACACCTTGATTGAGCAGGGCACTACCGATGTTTTCGGTTACCCAGGCGGACAGGTTATTAATATTTATGACGCACTTTATAAAAATAGAGATAGAATTAATCACATTTTAACAGCACATGAGCAGGGCGCGGCGCACGCGGCAGACGGCTATTCTCGAGCCACAGGTAAGGTTGGTGTTTGTATTGCAACCTCCGGGCCAGGGGCGACCAACCTAGTTACTGGTATTGCAACTGCAATGCTTGACTCAATCCCTATGGTAGCAATTACAGGTAACGTTCCATGCTCACTTATCGGTAAGGATAGCTTCCAAGAGATTGATATTACAGGTATCACCTTACCAATTACAAAGCACAACTATTTTGTAAATAGAATCGAAGATTTGGCAGATTCTATTAGAGAGGCATTCCAAATTGCAAAATCGGGAAGACCTGGACCTGTTTTGGTTGACGTGCCAAAGGACGTACAGGTTGCAGTCTACGATTTTGAGCCACAAGGAATAGTAGAGAAAATCCCTTTGCCAAAGGCAGACGATGCTTCAATTGACGAGGCAGTTGCTCTTATCAATGAGTCAAAGAAGCCATATATCTACATAGGTGGCGGTGCCGCGGGACTTAAAATGGGCAAGGAGATTATCGAGCTTGCAGAAAAAATTGACGCATGTATCGGCTGTACATTTATGGGACTCTCCGCCGTTCCTGATGACTATGACAGATTCCTTGGTATGCAGGGTATGCACGGTCATTTTGCATCATCAATTTCCCAAAAACACGCGGATTTGATTATCGGTGTTGGTGTTCGTTTTAGTGACAGAGCCACAGGAAATACCGCAAAATTTGCAAAGGGAACAAAGATTATTCAGCTCGACCCAGACTTTGCTGAAATTAACAAGAATATAAACGTTGACCTCGGTATCGTTGCTGATGTTCGCGATTCATTCTTGAGAATTTTAGAAAAGGTTGATAAGAGCGAAAAGCCAGAATGGAAAAACGAGGTTGCATCTTATAAGATAAAGGAGGAGGAAATAGCAGAGAAGGCAGCTAAAATGGCAGGCTCTCGCATGACTCCTAAAATGGTGTTTGATGTAATTAACGAATATAAATTACCAAGAACCATTATTACCACAGATGTTGGCCAACACCAAATGTGGGCGGCACAATACTCAAAATTTGATACAACAAGACGCTTTGTTTCAAGTGGTGGTCTTGGCACAATGGGCTTCGGCCTTGGTGCGGCAATCGGCGCACGAGTAGCTACAAATGACCCAACTGTATTAATTACAGGTGATGGTAGCTTTGGTATGAACCTAAATGAGCTTGCAACAGCGGTAACATATAATGTTCCACTTGTAATAGTTCTTTGTAACAACGGCGTTCTTGGTATGGTTCGCCAGTGGCAAAACCTATTCTTTGGCAAGAGATTCTCAAACACAGTGCTTGAAAGAAAAACTGATTTTGTTAAGCTCGCCGAGGCATTTGGCGCAACAGGTATGCGCGCAACAAATATTTCCGAGTTTGAAAATGCTTTCAAAAAAGCAGTTGAAATTAATGGCCCAGTAGTTATTGACACCTATATTGACAAGGATGAATTTGTTCTTCCTATGCTCCCACCAGGTGGCTCAATAGACGATATAATTACAGAAAAGGGGGACGACGCAAATGGAAAAAACTAATAAGTTTGTAATTGCGGTTTATGTTGAGAACAAATATGGTGTTTTAACAAGAGTAACAAGCATGTTTACTCGCCGTGGCTTCAATATTGACGCATTAACCGTTGGCGAAACAGAAAGCCCCGAGTACTCAAGAATAACAATTTGCATGAGTGGCGATGGTTACGCAAGAGAACAGCTAATCAATCAGCTTCGCAAGCTCTACAATGTAAAAAAGGTAGAGGTTATTGAGGAAAATTCATCTATAAAGAGAGAGCTAGCTCTTATCAAAATTAAGAATAGCTCACAAACTCGTGCAGATGTCTTATCTGCTGTTGATGTATATCGTGCAAAGGTAATAGATTTTACCGCTACTGAAATGTGCATTGAAATCACAGGAGACCCTACAAAAATTAATGCATTTATTGAATATATGCTACCATATGGCATTTTAGAAATGTGTCGCACAGGTATCGTAGCTCTTGAAAGAGGAGAGGGCACACTTCTTTCAAAGAAAACCAAAACAGGTGTCCACAAACAAAACTAGTTAATAAATTTGATATATATTTTAAGGAGAAATTTATCATGGCAAACATTTACTATCAACAAGATTGTGATCTTAACAAATTAAACGGCAAGACCGTTGCAATCATCGGCTACGGCTCACAAGGACATGCTCACGCACTTAACCTTAAGGAGTCAGGCGTTAATGTTATCGTTGGTCTTTACGAGGGCTCAAAAAGCTGGGCAAAGGCTGAAAAGGCTGGTCTTAAGGTTATGACATCTGCCGAGGCTGCAAAGAATGCTGATATGATTATGATTCTTATCAACGACGAAAAGCAAGCAAAGCTTTACAAGGAAAGCATTGAGCCAAACCTCACAGAGGGCAAAACTCTTATGTTCGCTCACGGCTTTAATATTCACTTCGGTTGCATTAAGCCACCAAAGAACGTTAATGTAATTATGGTTGCTCCAAAGGGACCTGGTCACACAGTACGTTCAGAATACCAGGTAGGTAAGGGAGTTCCTTGTCTTATCGCTGTTCACCAAGATGCAACAGGCGATGCTCTTGAGCTAGGTCTTGCTTATGCTCTTGGTATCGGTGGTGCACGTGCAGGCGTTCTTGAAACAACCTTTAGAACAGAAACAGAAACAGACCTCTTTGGTGAGCAGGCAGTTCTTTGTGGCGGTGTTTGTGCACTTATGCAAGCTGGCTTTGAAACACTTGTTGAGGCTGGCTATGACCCAAGAAACGCATACTTTGAGTGTATCCATGAGATGAAGCTCATCGTTGACCTTATTTACCAAAGCGGATTTGAGGGTATGAGATACTCAATTTCTAACACAGCTGAATATGGTGACTACATCACAGGTCCAAAGATCATTACTGAAGACACAAAGAAGGCAATGAAGAAGGTTCTTTCAGACATTCAAGACGGAACATTTGCAAAGGACTTCTTGCTCGATATGTCAGATGCAGGTAGCCAAGTTCACTTCAACGCAATGAGAAAGATAGCTGCAGAGCATCCATCAGAGGTAGTTGGTAAGGACATCAGAAAGCTTTATAGCTGGGCTGACGAAGAAAAGTTTATCAACAACTAATAAATATGATTTCACGCGACAGGCTCCCTTGTGCAAAGGGAGCTGTCAGCCTTGCTGACTGAGGGATTGACCCTTATACGTGAGGGAGGAGCAAAAAATGATTAAAGATACAATTGTAAATGGTTCACATAATGCCCCACACCGTTCATTATATAAAGCACTTGGCTTAACCAAGGAGGAGCTTGACCGCCCACTTATCGGTATTGTAAGCTCATATAACGAGATTGTGCCAGGACATATGAACCTAGATAAAATTACAGAGGCTGTAAAGCTTGGTGTTGCCATGGCAGGTGGAACTCCAATTATGTTCCCAGCTATTGCTGTATGCGACGGTATTGCTATGGGTCACGTGGGTATGAAATATTCACTCGTTACTCGTGATTTAATTGCCGACTCAACAGAGGCAATGGTTATGGCTCACGGCTTTGATGGTCTTGTTATGATTCCAAACTGTGACAAAAACGTACCAGGTCTGCTTATGGCTGCTGCAAGACTAAATATCCCTACTGTATTTGTTAGTGGTGGACCTATGCTTGCTGGTCGTGTTGACGGACACAAGACAAGTCTTTCCAGTATGTTTGAGGCAGTTGGCTCATATAAAGCAGGCACACTTGATGAGTGTGGGCTTTGCGAATTTGAAAATAAGGCTTGTCCTACCTGTGGCTCATGCTCTGGTATGTACACAGCAAACTCTATGAACTGCTTAACCGAGGTTCTCGGTATGGGACTACAAGGCAACGGCACAATTCCTGCAGTATATTCTGCGAGAATTGAGCTTGCGAAGCATGCCGGAATGCAGGTTATGGAGCTTATAAAGAAGAATATAAGACCAAGAGATATTATGACAGAGGCTGCTATTAAAAATGCAATCACTGCCGATATGGCACTTGGTTGCTCAACTAACAGTATGCTTCACCTCCCAGCTATTGCAAACGAGTGTGGTGTTGAGTTTGACCTTGATTTTGTAAACGAAATCAGCGAAAAAACACCTAACCTTTGTCACCTAGCTCCTGCTGGTCCTACATATATGGAGGATTTATATCAAGCAGGTGGCGTTTATGCAGTGCTTAAGGAAATTGATAAGCTTGGGCTTCTTGATACAAGCGTTATGACAGTAACTGGCAAAACACTTGGTGAAAATATTGCAAATGCTAAAAACTATGACGAAACAGTAATTCGTACAGTAGATAACCCATATTCAAAAACAGGTGGTATCGCAGTTCTTAAAGGAAATCTCGCTCCTGACGGATGCGTGGTTAAGAGAAGTGCAGTAGCTAAGGAAATGCTCGTTCACGAGGGACCTGCAAAGGTTTACGAGAGCGAGGAGGAGGCTATTGCCGCAATTTATGCAGGAAAAATAGTTAAGGGCGATGTTGTAGTTATTCGCTACGAGGGACCAAGTGGTGGCCCAGGTATGAGAGAAATGCTTTCCCCAACATCAGCAATCGCTGGTATGGGACTTGATAAGGACGTTGCGCTAATTACCGACGGACGCTTCTCAGGTGCTACTCGTGGCGCATCAATCGGTCACGTTTCCCCTGAAGCTGTAAGCGGTGGTACAATCGCATATGTTAAGGATGGAGATATTATCTCAATCAATATTCCTGAATATAAGATTGAGCTTAAGGTAAGCGATGACGAGCTTGCAAAGAGAAAGCAAGAGATGCCTATTAAGAAAAAGGAAAATCTAACTGGTTACTTAAAGCGCTACTCTCAAATGGTAAGTAGTGCCGACAAGGGCGCTATCATCAACCGCTAAAGACTGATAAGCTTCGTTATGCGTTGCTCCTAAATTGCGACCTCAACGTACGTATAAGTACGTTGTCGCCCTCAATTTGCGGTGCGCCTAGCCTAACTTGCTTCTAAGTCTTTAGAAAATTACCTAACGAGAAAAATTAGAATTATTTCCACCACCAATTTTGGTGGTGGAGTAATCCAATGTACATTAATGGTGTATATTGGATTGCTTTGATATGAAAGGAGTACATATTATGTCAATGACAATGACTCAAAAAATCTTGGCTTCCCACGCAGGGCTTGACAAGGTAGAGGCAGGACAGCTAATTCTAGTTAATCTAGATAGAGTTTTAGGTAATGATATTACCTCTCCTGTTGCAATTAAGGAATTTAATAAAATAGGTGTAGATAAGGTTTATGACAAGGAAAAGGTAACAATGGTTATGGACCACTTTGCACCAAACAAGGATATAAAGGCGGCAGAGCAATGCAAAATGTGTCGTGAATTCTGTAACGACAAGGAGGTTACACACTTCTATGACGTTGGTAGAATGGGCATTGAGCACGCTTTGCTCCCGGAAAAAGGACTTGTAGTTAGTGGAGACGTTGTTATCGGTGCTGACTCACATACCTGTACATATGGTGCACTTGGCGCATTCTCAACAGGCGTTGGCTCAACTGATATGGCTTGTGGCATGGCTACAGGCAAGGCTTGGTTCAAGGTTCCAAGCGCAATTAAGTTTGTTTTAAAGGGCAAGCTTAATAAATATGTTTCTGGTAAGGATGTTATCCTTCACATCATCGGTAAAATCGGTGTTGATGGAGCTCTTTACAAGTCAATGGAATTCGTTGGTGAGGGCGTTTCCTCCCTTACAATCTACGACCGTCTTACAATTTGCAATATGGCAATTGAGGCAGGCGCAAAGAATGGTATTTTCGAGGTTGACGAGCAAACAATCGCTTACATAAAAGAGAGAAGTGACCGTGAAATCGTTTCCTATAAGGCAGACTCCGATGCAGAGTACGACGAGGTTTACGAAATAGACCTATCAAGCATTAAATCAACCGTTGCTTTCCCACACCTACCGGAAAACACAAAGACATTTGATGAAATTGGCGACATTACAATCGACCAAGTGGTTATCGGCTCTTGTACTAATGGTCAATATAAGGATATCGAAGAGGCTGCAATGATTCTCAAAGGCAGAAAGATTGCTAAAAATGTACGCGCAATTATCATTCCTGCAACTCAAGATATTTATCTAAAGGCTATTGAAAACGGCCTTGTTAAAATCTTTATTGATGCAGGTTGCGTAGTTTCAACACCAACCTGTGGTCCATGCCTTGGTGGTTATATGGGTATTCTTGCCGCTGGTGAGCGCGCAGTTGCAACCACTAACCGTAACTTTGTAGGAAGAATGGGTCACGTAACAAGCGAGGTTTACCTCGCATCCCCGGCAGTTGCAGCAGCAAGTGCAATAGCAGGTAAAATTGCAGACCCTGCAAAAATATAAGGAGGATAATTATGAAATTTACAGGAAAAGTAATCAAATATGGCGATAATGTAGATACAGACGTAATTATCCCGGCAAGATATCTAAACACAAGCGACCACAAGGAGCTTGCATCTCACTGTATGGAGGACCTTGATAAGGACTTCACAAAGAGAGTAGAGATAGGCGACATTATGGTTGCAGGTGACAACTTTGGCTGTGGCTCCTCACGTGAGCACGCACCAATTGCAATTAAAGCAAGTGGTATTTCCTTGGTAATAGCTAATACCTTTGCAAGAATTTTCTATCGTAACTCAATCAATATCGGTCTTGCTATTCTTGAATGCCCAGAGGCAGTTGCCAATATAAACGACGGCGACAAGGTAGAGGCTGACCTTGATAATGGCATTATTTATAATTTAACAACCGGCAAAGAGTTTAAAACTCAACCATTCCCAGAGTTCATTCAAAAGATAATCACCAATGGTGGACTTATCGAGTCCATCAAGAAGGGCGAGTTAAATTAAAAAATGGAACAAAAGACTTTAAAAATAACAGAGCATGATGGCGAAATCGTCATAAAGAAAAAGCCACAGCTATCATCTACTGTTATAACAATCTTTCTTTTTCTAGCTTCAGCTATTGCATTACCATTTGTTTATAATATATGGGAAAGACCTATTGCCATAATTATTTATGTATCTGGTATTATTTTGTATATATTTATTGCAATATCGCTATTTTTTGGTAAAATTGTAATTAACAAATATAAAAAAGAAATAACAATTTATAATCCGTTCAAGCATGAAAAGAGGTTTGAAGATATTGAAGAAATAGAGATGTATACAGGCAAAAGAAATGTAGTTGAATTTACCTTTTACAATGGAAGAGATTGTTCCTTTCATTTGACAAGCCATAAACAAGTAAAAGAGCTTGATGAGCTTCTAAAAAAGCTTATTCCATTAAAGGAAAAAACAGAGGAAAATGAAGACGACAAACAAGACTCGTCATCCTGAGCATAGCCGAAGGAACTAAAAAGCCTCCATCTGACGAGGGAGGTGCCACCAAATGGTGGCGGAGGGAGAGATCCCACTCGCAAATGTAATTTTTAGAGGTATAATTATGACATACAATATAGCATTATTAAAGGGTGACGGAATTGGTCCCGAAATTGTTGACAGTGCTGTAAAGGTGCTAGAAGCAGTTGGCAAAAAGTTTGGTCACACATTTAACTTTACACCATATCTAATAGGTGGGGCGGCAATAGATGCAACTGGCAAGCCACTTCCAGAGGAAACTGTTAAAGGCTGCTTGGCTTCTGACAGCGTGCTCCTTGGCGCAGTAGGAGGACCAAAATGGGACACCCTCCCAGGAAATATGCGTCCTGAAAAGGCACTTCTTGGAATTCGTGAGGCTATGGGACTCTTTACAAACCTACGCCCTGCAAAGCTTTATCCAGCCTTGAAGGATGATTGCCCACTCCGTGCAGATATCGTAGCAAACGGCTTTGATATTTTAATCGTTCGTGAGCTAACAGGTGGTATTTACTTTGGCGAGCGCGGTATGCGTGAAGGCAAATATGGTGAGGAAGCATACGATACAGAATGTTACTCCCGTATGGAAATTGAAAGAATTTGCAAGGTGGCTTACGAGTCAGCAAAGAAGAGAAATGGCAAGCTAACAAGCATTGATAAGGCAAATGTGCTTGATTCCTCTCGTTTATGGCGTAAGATAGTTCACGAAATGGAAAAGGACTACCCAGATGTAGAGGTTGCCGATATGCTCGTTGACAACGCAGCTATGCAGTTAGTTCGTAACCCTGCACAATTTGATGTAATTGTTACAACAAATATGTTTGGCGACATTCTCTCTGACGAGGCCTCGCAAATCACAGGCTCAATAGGTATGCTCCCATCAGCATCTCTCGGCAATACAACAGTAGGTCTTTATGAGCCAATCCACGGCTCTGCTCCTGATATTGCAGGCAAGAATATTGCTAACCCAATTGCAACAATTCTTTCAGGTGCTATGATGCTCCTTTATTCTTTCTCATTAAAAGAAGAAAGTGACGCAATCGTGGCTGCAGTAGATAAGGTGCTAAACGCAGGCTATAGAACCGCTGACCTAGCTCACGGTGGCGAGTATCTAACTACTAAAGAAGTAACAGAAAAAATCATCGAAAATCTTTGAGGCATAACCCAAACGGGGGTAAAATAAAATGTCAAAAATAACAGAAGTGTATTCCTCACTGTGCCTTTTTACAGTAACTAGGGGTGTTTTAGAAACACCTGTTATAAAAGCCTTTATAGACTACTGCGAGGAGACCGAAAAGCAAGAAAAGCTTAAAAAATATGGTAATTTCGTTTCCGAGGTTTATAAAAATGGTGGAAATCTTTCAAAATGTGTTCAAAAAGCACTTTTTGAGGATGAAAATGTTTATGTAAAATCGGCCTCCAAAAACGAGGAAATAAGCAAAAAAATTGAAAGCTCACTAAATTATGAACTCAATACCTTGACAGAGCTTGCATCTATAAGTAGTGATAGCTTCGCACTTGATATGGGTATTAATACAAGACTCCCAGAGTACGATACTGACAAGGTTGATATTTCTAAGGCGTATAGTGAAAGACTAAAGCAAATTCATAAATACGGCTATGGCATTTTCGCCTTCAACTGTATGTTCTCCTCAACTGATAATGGGCACATCGTTCCTGTCGAGAGTGCAGACACAACTACTCTTGATGACTTTATCGGCTATGAAACCGAAAGACAAAGGGTACTCGATAATACCGAAGCATTTTTGGAGGGACGTCCTGCTGCTAATATATTGTTGTATGGTGATGCGGGAACAGGCAAGTCCTCAACTGTAAAGGCAGTAGCAAACCACCTCTTTGAAAGTGGTATTCGCTTGATAGAAGTTAGAAAAAATCAACTTTTGCTTTTGCCCAAAATAATGGCGCAAATTTCAAAAAACCCACTAAAATTCATTATCTTTATTGACGATCTTTCATTTAATCAAAATGACGATAACTTTAGTATGCTCAAGGCAACACTTGAGGGCTCGGCAAGTGCAAAGGCAAAAAATGCGGTTATTTATGCTACCTCGAATCGCCGTCATATAATAAAGGAAAGCTTTGGCGATAGAGAAGGCGGAGATATTCACAGAAATGATACAGTTCAAGAAACTCTCTCACTCTCCGAGCGCTTTGGCTTGACAATTTTGTTTGCAAAGCCACCAAAGCCCTTGTACCTAGAGATAGTAAAGGAATTAGCAAAGAAAAATGGCATAACTATGGACGAAAACGAGCTATTTATAAAGGCAGAGGCGTTTGCCCTTAATCGTGGTTATCGTTCAGCAAGATGTGCAGAGCAATTTATTGATAGTTTAATGTAATTTCCAGAGAGACGAAAAGGAAGTAATAATATGTTGACAATAGATAACGTATATCGTGCGAATTATGCACTAAAAAATGTAATTCGCCAAACTGATATTATCCGTGCTCCAAAGCTAGCAGAGAACACAGAATTATATCTAAAAACTGAAAATTTACAAATTACAGGCTCGTTTAAGGTAAGAGGTGCTTACTATAAAATGTCTAAATTGAGCGAGGCAGAAAAGGCAAAGGGCGTTGTTGCTTGCTCGGCTGGTAACCACGCACAGGGTGTCGCTTTAGCCGCTCAAAAGAACGGCATTAAGGCTACAATCTGTCTCCCCGATGGTGCTCCAATTTCAAAAATCGAAGCAACAAAGAGTTATGGAGCAGAGGTTTGTCTAGTTGAAGGCGTTTACGACGATGCCTACAATAAAGCACTTGAATTACGCGATAGCGAAGGCTATACCTTTATTCACCCATTCAATGACGAGGATGTTATAGCAGGACAGGGAACAATAGCGCTTGAGCTAATTGAACAGCTACCTGATATGGATGCAGTTATCGTTCCAATCGGTGGTGGTGGACTTATCTCTGGTATTGCTTACACCTTAAAAACACTAAAGCCACACGTAAAGGTTTATGGTGTTCAAGCAACAGGCGCACCATCAATGTATAAGTCAGTCAAGGATGGACAAATTGAGGAATTACCTTCAGTTTCTACAATCGCTGATGGCATAGCAGTTAAAAAGCCAGGCAACCTTACATATGAAATATGCTCAAAATATGTTGACGAAATAGCAACAGTAACAGATGACGAAATTTCTGCCGCCATCCTTGCTCTTATGGAAAAGCATAAGCTAGTAACAGAGGGCGCTGGCGCTATTGCCGTTGCTGCCGCTATGTTTGGTAAGCTTGATATCAAGGGCAAAAAGACAGTGTGTCTTTTGTCAGGTGGTAACATCGATGTTACAATCCTTTCCCGTGTTATCAAGAGAGGTCTTTTGATGTCTGGCAGAACTGCACAGCTTATGATTGAGCTTGCTGATAAGCCAGGACAACTAAAGAATGTTTCAAGAATAATCGCCGACCTTGGCGGTAACGTTATTTCAGTCCATCACGAAAGAGCAAATGAGGGCTCTGACGTTACAGGATGCTACCTACGTATCATGCTTGAAACTCGTAACTACGACCACATCAACGAAATCAAAAAAGCACTAACAGACTTTGGATTTAAGCTACTATAATACATAAACACCCCACCACGTGTCTAAAAATCAAATGAATAGACCCATTCGACTACACTGCGTTTCGTTCAGGGTGACAAAATGAATTGCTTAATTAAACGGATGCAATTTTTGACTTGCGAAAACGCTCTGTCATTTCGACCACACCCGATTTTGTCATTTCGACCGAAGTGGAGAAATCTCAAAAAGAAAGCGAACTTGTCATTTCGACCGAGCGTAGCGAGTGGAGAAATCTAAAGAGGAAAATATATGTACAATGTATATATAATTACCAATCACAATAACACAGTGTTGTATATTGGTGTAACGAATAATTTAGAACGACGAATCTATGAACACAAAAATGAATTGATTGAAGGCTTCACTCAAAAATATCATTTGCATAAGTTGGTGTATAACGAACAATATAACAATGTAAATGATGCGATAAGGAGAGAAAAACAATTAAAACATTGGCGTAGAGAAAAGAAAGACAATTTAATTAAGAGCATAAACCCTAATTGGATAGACTTGTATAAAAACTAGTCTTGTCATTGGGATCACGCCCCTCATTCTGTCATTTCGACCGAGCGTAGCGAGTGGAGAAATCTTAAAAGGAGAAAACTATGTTAAACAAAATTTCAACAGATAAAGCACCAGGAGCAATAGGTCCATATTCACAAGCAATCGTATGCGGAGATATGCTATACACCTCTGGTCAAATTCCAATCAACCCACAAACAGGCAATATCGAGGCTACTGATATAACCGCACAAACCGAGCAGGTTATGAAAAACCTAGGTGCTGTACTTGAGGCAGCAGGCACAAGCTTTGATAATGTGATAAAAACCACATGCTTCCTTTATAACATTTCTGACTTTGGTGCATTCAATGAGGTATATGCAAAATACTTTACCTCAAAGCCTGCTAGAAGCTGTGTTGCAGTTAAGGACTTACCAAAGGGAGCACTCTGCGAGGTTGAATTAATCGCAAAAATCGGTTAAAACGAATACGTCATTTCGACCGAAGTGGAAAAATCTAATTAGCTTATTTACACAAACAAATAAAAAAGTCGCACCACGTGTGCGACTTTTTTTATCGTTTATAGAACGAAACATTTAACAATATCGTAAATTTTAGTGTTCTGGAGCGTAGCAATTAATTACACTTGAAAACTCGTTTTTGTTAGTGGAATTATGTATACGAATGAAATGAGTTGTAAGAATTTCTTTTGTAATTATTGAGCCGTTGATAATGCTTTTACTATAATTCACAAAAAATTACATTTGCTTTCGATTTGTTTATTTTAACTAATATTTACTTAATTTAAAAAATATATCTTTCACCCTGTGTCTGTTCTTTTATCTAGAGAATTATTTGAAAAGTAAAATTTGTCTGATTTTTGTATATAATACACAAAAACAATGCATTTTTTTTTTTTTTTTGTTTAACTTGACAGTTTTCCACAAATGTGTTAATATATGTATGTAATAATATATAAGGAGAAAATTATGAAAAAGAAAATTCTTTTTACACTTTTACTTGTATCAGTGCTTGTTTGCTTATTCGCTATCAGCATAAGCGCTCATGACATTACAAGAAAAGTTACCTTGGACAATGGTACAGAGGTTGCTTTGTACGACTCAGAAGGAAACGCTCTAACATGGTACATGGATGGTGAAAACCTTGTTAGTAAAAAGACCGTAGATGTTATCTCTGTAAATGGTAGCGGAGTTGCTACATATAATGGTATAACTACTATGAGTGTAGTTGTTGCTAACTTCCAAGGTGCTGAGGTAGAGGAACTTGGAGTTACGCAAGTTCCATCATACTATTACGGTGCAAATGGTGGAGCATATCACTCATATAACGATACGATTGAGTATGTTTACCTTCCTGACACACTAACAAAAACTGTAACAAACCAATTCCGTTGCACATCAAAATTGAAAATTGTTGACGTTACAAAGAATTCAAACTGGTCAGAAATGGGACAATATAGCTTCTATTATGCAACTGGACTTACAGAGTTTTATTATCCACCAAAGGTGAAAACAACTCCTGGCGGAGGAAATGATGGTGTAAGAGGAACCGCTGCAACATTTTCACACTGTACAAGCATGAAAAATCTCTATTTTTATGATAACAGTGAGACAGAAACATTTGGTGATGCTTGCTTTGATTCTTGTTCAGCGCTCGAAAAAGTTGAGTTGCCAAGCACAATAACATCACTTCCAAAAAATGTATTTTCAAACTGTACTTCTTTGAAAGAAATTAGTATTTCTAATTCCATTAAAACAATCGCAAACCACGCATTTGCATGGTGTACATCTCTTGAAGTGATTAGAATGGGTGCTTCATTTGAGTATTTTAACAATACTGGCGACAACTCATTTACATATTCAGCTGGAAACGTTAAAGAAATTTACATTCCAAAGAGCTTCTATGCAACTGCACCAGACACAAGCTTAGGTTATCAGGTTTCATATGCATTCTCTGGTGTTTCTGCAGATTGTAAATTCTTCTATTGCGGAACAGTTGCAGAGTTTGAAATTGCAAAAGCAAATTTCTTAACACAAAAAAGTGCAACCTCAAATAATAGTAGATTTATAAATGCTACTTCTATTACATATGCTGAGTATCTAGAAAAAAAAGATACATATGCAACAGGCAATTACGTGATTTGTGAATATAATCCTTGCGAAGCCTTCTATAATGGAATCCATGAAACCGAGGCAATTAACGGTTGTCAAGGCAAATGTCAAAATTGTGGTAACACCGAACTTCTTTCTACCCCAGTTCACACAAGTGAGTGGATATTTACTGATGCTGAAGGCAACACAATGGATTTAACAAAGGCTATTGTGGCATCCCACACCTGTAAGTTCTGCGAAACAGTAGAAGAAACAGAGAATATCGCAATAATCTTTACACCTGTTGGCTATACTCAACCGGAAACCGGTGAGCCTTTACTAGGCTACGAGGTTAAGGTTAATCAAAAAGCTCTTGAAAGATACAAAGATTTATCTGGTGAAACAGTTCAATATGGATTGGTTGCAGGCATAGCGTTTGAGTCATCTGATGGAACACCAATTTCTGTAGATAGTGAAGGAAAGCTTGTAGCAGATAACTCAACAGTAATTGTAAATATGACAGGATATGATTACACAGCCCTTGAAATTAAAATTACAGGAATTAATGTAAGCACATCACTTTATTGTAACGCATTTATAACAATAGGCACAGATATTACATATATTTGTGAAACCGCAAGTGCTACAGCTACCAAAAAGGATATTACAGTTGTAACTGAATAAAAGTAAAAAGAAAACCGCACAAACGCGGTTTTCTTTTTATATAAATAATATAAAGAAATCTATTGACAAGTATATTTAAAAGTATTATAATATTTTAGTACACTAAAGTGATAAAGTCTAAAAACGCAATTGACTTATCGTAAAAATACTTAAAAAGGAACGGTAATTATGAGCAAATTACACACAAAAGAGGTAGAGGAGCTTTTTGAGGCTATACTATCATTAAAGACAGTAGATGAATGCTAT
Organism: Clostridia bacterium; assembly: GCA_017472695.1. Lineage (GTDB taxonomy): Bacteria > Bacillota > Clostridia > Oscillospirales > CAG-272 > RGIG2000. Next base: position 25,781 of record JAFUOQ010000014.1, read on the forward strand.
AAGTTCTTTGGAGATGCTTGCACAATTAAAGAGGTTCTTGAAATTGCACAAAGACTAAAGGCGGCAAAAATGTTAAGAGAGGGAATAAACTATGCGGTTATTACCAAAGAAACGGGTATGAGCACAGCGACCATTAGCCGTGTTAACAGATGCCTTGAATATGGCGACGGTGGTTATTCCATGATTTTAGATAGATTAGAAGAGGCGAAAAAGTGATTAATTATTTAAAAAACGAAGAAAAAATTATTTTATCCCTTCGTTCTTTATATTCAAAATATGGCTACTTGCCATACAAAATGAATAAATTTGAGGAATATGACCTTTATGCTAAAAATAAGGAGTTTTTGATTGGTGATGGCGTTATTACATTTACCGACACACATGGAAAGCTCCTTGCCTTAAAGCCTGACGTTACATTGTCGATTATAAAAAACGCAACAGAGGGAAAGGGCACGAAGAACAAGGTTTATTATAGCGAAAACGTGTATCGTATCTCTGGTAAAACAAGGGAATATAAGGAAATAATGCAGACAGGACTTGAATGTGTGGGTGACCTTGACCTCTATGACACATATGAGGTTGTTACTCTTGCAAAAAAGAGCCTTGAGGCAGTTTCCGAGAGTTATGTTCTTGAAATTTCACATATGGGCATTTTGTCATCACTCCTTGACAGCGTTAGCGCAAATGAGGAGTATCGTCAAGAGGCACTCGAATGTATAAAAAAGAAGAGTAAGCACGAGATAAAGGCACTATCGCAAAAATATGGAATCAATGAAGCAAAAACAAAGCTTCTTTCCGACTTCATTTCCATATATGGTGAGCCAGTGAGTGTTATTTCAAGTCTTGAAAAAATGAATGTTAGTGAGGACTTTGCTCTTTATACAAAGGAATTGAAGGAGCTCACTTCACTTTTAATGACTGATGACAAAACGGGCAAAATCCGTCTTGACTTTTCAATAGTAAATGATATGAATTACTATAATGGAATAGTATTTAATGGATTTTTAAGTGGAGTTTCAGAGTGCGTGCTTTTTGGTGGCAGATACGACAAGCTACTTAAGAAAATGGGCAAGGGCTTGGCAGGTGTTGGCTTTGCAATCTATACAGATTTGCTTGAGGGCTTTCACGAAAAGCAAAACGCTTACGATGTTGATGTTTTGCTTTTGTATTCTGATAAAACAGCGCCGAGCGTAATTAAAAACGAAATTGAACGCTTGCAAAAGGAAAACAAGAGCGTCAGCGCACAAAAAAGTATACCAAGCAAATTAAGATATAAAGAAAAAATAGAGATTTAGAGGAATTAGTAATGATAAATGTAGCACTCCCAAAGGGCAGACTTGGCGAAAAGGTATATAAAATGTTCGCTCTTTGTGGCTATGATTGTCCATCTATTTTGGAAAACAACAGAAAGCTTATCTTTGAAAATGAGGAAAAGGGAGTAAGATATTTCTGGGTGAAGCCCTCTGACGTTTCAATTTATGTTGAAAGAGGGGCTGCCGACATCGGTGTTTGTGGCAAGGATATCTTGCTTGAATACGAGCCTGATGTATATGAGCTACTAGACCTTAATATTGGTAAATGCCGTATGGCAGTAGCAGGAAAAAAGGACTTTTACGACGATAATACTCAAACCTTAAAGGTAGCTACAAAGTTTGTAAACATCGCAAAGAAGTACTATTCGGGTAAGTGCCGTGATATTGATATAATCAAATTAAATGGCTCAATTGAAATAGCACCTATTTTATCACTTTCCGATGTTATTGTTGATATTGTTGAAACAGGCACAACCCTAAAGGAAAACAACCTTGAGGTTAAGGAGGAGATTTTTCCAATCTCCGCACGTCTTATAGCAAACAAGTCGAGCTTTAAATTCAAAACAAAAGAAATTGAAAAAATAGCAGAGTTTTTGGTAGAGCAGGTAAAGGACAATGATTAAAATATATAAATATGGCGAGGTTCCAAATAGTGAAATCTTCGCGCGCGACAATATTGCCTCTGGCGTTGAGGCTGTTGTTGCTGATATAATTAAAAATGTTAGAAAAAATGGCGATAAAGCTCTTTTTGAATACGCAGAAAAATTCGATAAGGTTTCCTTGGATACTTTAGAGGTTAGCGAGGAGGAAATAGAAAACGCATTTAAAAGCGTAGACCCCGATTTTATCGAAATAGTTAAGGAAGCAAAGGAAAATATCACTCGCTTCCATAGAAACCAAGTAAGAGAGGGCTTTAAAATTCAAGAGGAAAATGGCGTTATCACAGGTCAAAAGGTCACTCCTATTGAAAAGGTAGGACTTTATGTTCCTGGTGGTACTGCTGCATACCCTTCAACTGTTTTGATGGACAGTATCCCTGCAAAAATTGCGGGCTGCTCCGAAATTGTTATGGTTACTCCTCCATCAAAGGATGGACTTGTTAACCCGGCAATATTGGCTGCCGCAAAAATAGCAGGCGTTGATAGAATTTTTAAGGTGGGCGGCGCACAAGCAGTTGCAGCCCTTGCTTATGGTACAGAATCTATTCCTTGCGTTGATAAAATAGTAGGACCAGGAAACGCATATGTTGCCGAGGCGAAAAAGCAGGTATTTGGCAAGGTTTCTATTGATATGATAGCAGGACCAAGCGAGATACTGGTAGTTGCCGACAAAACAGCTGACCCTGTGTATGTTGCAGCTGACCTGCTTTCACAAGCTGAGCATGACAAAATGGCAAGTGCCGTTTTAGTTACTGATTCATACGATATGGCTCTTGCAGTTAGCGACGAGCTAGAAAAACAAATTCCACTTTTACCAAGAGAGGAAATTGCAAGATACTCCATCGATAAAAACGGAAAAATAATAGTGGCAGAAAATGATTTAATGCTCGCGATTGATATAGCAAATGAAATAGCTCCAGAGCACTTAGAGCTTGCCGTTGATAATCCATTTGATTATCTTGATAAGGTTAAGCACGCAGGCTCAATCTTTATGGGCAAATATTGTCCAGAAGCACTCGGTGACTATTTCGCTGGGCCAAACCATACACTCCCAACAAGTGGTAGCGCAAGATTTTCATCTCCACTTTCAGTTGATGACTTTGTTAAAAAGACACAGTTTACCTACTATACAAGAGAAGCACTTGGCAAGGTAGCTAATAAGGTTGCTACATTTGCTGATAAGGAAGGCTTGCACGCACATGCAAGAAGTGCAACAATTAGATTTGAAAAATAAGATTTTAGAGAAAATCTAGAAGGAGGAAAAATGAGTAAGTTTTTCAGCAATAAATATTCTTCATTAATTCCATATACTCCAGGTGAGCAACCTAAAAATATGGAATATGTAAAGTTAAATACTAATGAATCCCCATATAAGCCATCCGAAAATGTATATGATGCGGTAAAAAAAGAGGCTGAAAAGCTCCATTTGTACTCCGATCCGCAATCAACCGTGATAACTGAAAAAATCGCAAAAAGATATGGTGTATCCCCCGATATGGTGCTTGTTACCAATGGTAGTGATGAGGTTCTTAACTTTGCATTTATGGCATATGGTGACGCACAAAAGGAAATGCTTTTCCCTGAAATTACATATGGCTTTTATACCGTTTTTGCAGATTTGAATGGCGTTAAATATCGCCAAGTTCCGTTGAAGGACGATTTTTCAATCGATACAAACGATTATATAGCAAAAAACACAACAATAGTAATAGCTAATCCAAATGCACCAACAGGCATGGCACTTTCACGCAATCAGATCGAAGAAATTCTTAAATCCAATCCTAATAATGTGGTTGTGATTGACGAGGCATATGTTGATTTTGGAGCAGAAAGCTGTGTAGACTTAGTTCACAAGTACGACAACCTGTTAGTAACTATGACCTTTTCTAAATCTCGCTCAATGGCGGGTGCAAGAATAGGCTTTGGTATAGGCTCAAAAGCTATTATTAACGACTTAAATACAATAAAATATTCTACAAATCCATATAATGTTAACCGTATAAGCCAAGCTGCAGGCGCGTGTGCAATTGATGACGACGGCTACTATATGGATAACTGTAAAAAAATTATAGCAACACGCGATTACACTAAAACAGAGCTTGAAAAAATAGGATTTTCTGTTCTTCCTTCGAGTGCCAACTTCCTTTTCGCTAAAAGCGACAAAATCGGTGGCGAGGAGCTTTATCTGAAGCTCAAGGAGAATGGTGTATTAGTGCGTCATTTCAAAACCGAAAAAATTAAGGACTACAATAGAATTACAATTGGCACAAAGGAGCAAATGGATATATTCCTTTCAAAAACTAAAGAAATATTGGAGGCGAAAAAATGAGAGAGGCTAAAATCGAAAGAGCAACCAAGGAAACAGATATAAAGCTTTCGCTAAACCTTGACGGCAAGGGCGAAAACGAAATAAACACAGGCTGTGGCTTTCTTGACCATATGCTTACTCTATTTTCTCGCCATTCAAGAATAGATTTGAATGTTTACTGCAAGGGTGATACAGATGTTGATTATCACCACACCACCGAGGATATTGCAATTTGCCTAGGCAAAGCAATAAAGGATGCGCTAGGTGATAAAAAGGGCATAAATAGATACGACGATGTTATTTTGCCAATGGACGAATCACTTATTTTGTGCGCTGTTGATATTTCTGGCAGAGGTGGACTATACTACACACTAAATATCCCTTCATATAGAGTTGGCGATTTTGACACAGAGCTTTGCGAGGAATTCTTTATGGCTTTAGCACGTGAGAGTGGCATTACAATCCATTTAAGGTCCTTGGCTGGTACAAACTCTCACCACATAATAGAGGGCACATTTAAAGCTTTTGCAAGAGCTTTAAAAACTGCAGTAGCAGTTGACGAAAAATACAAGGACGAAATTCCCTCCACAAAAGGAGTAATCTAATGATAGCAATTATTGACTATGGAATAGGAAACCTTTTTTCCGTAGTATCTTCATTTAAATATATAGGACAAGAGGCTGTTGTAACAAGCGACCCAGAGGTTATAAAAAAGAGCGATAAAATCTTGCTCCCTGGTGTTGGTGCTTTCGGCGATGCCATAGAAAAATTAAGACAAACAGGTCTTGATAAGGTTATAACCACAGAAGCCAAAAACGGCAAGCCAATTATGGGCATCTGTCTTGGTATGCAGCTCCTTTTTGAAAAAAGCTATGAATATGGTGAGCATGAAGGACTAGGTCTTTTAAAGGGCTCTGTAATCGGTATGCAGGGCGTAATTGACGAGAAGCTCCAAATACCTCATATTGGTTACAATTCATTGATCTTTAAGAAAAATCACCCACTTTTTAAATACATAAAAGAGGGAGATTATGTTTATTTTGTCCACTCATATTATGCAGTTGACTGTGAGGATTCACTCCTTGCATATGCAGAATATGATAAGGACATTACTGCCATTGTCGGCAAGGATAATGTGATGGGCTGTCAATTCCACCCTGAAAAGAGCGGAGAGGTCGGACTCAATATATTAAGAGCATTTTCTGAAATGGAGATGACAAAATGAATATTTTTCCCGCAATAGATATATACGATAAAAAAGCGGTTCGTCTTTTCAAGGGCGATTATAATCAAATGACCGTGTATAGCGACAAGCCTTGGGAAATTGCCGTGAAATTTGAAGAGTCAGGGGCAAAATTCATCCACGTGGTCGACCTTGAGGGCGCAAAAACAGGCAAAACACCTAATCTTGAAATAGTAAAAAAGATAGCCGAAAAAACAAATTTGTTTTTAGAAATCGGTGGTGGCATTCGCGATATAGATACTGTAAAAACATATCTTGAAAATGGTGCAAGCAGAGTTATTCTTGGCACAAGCGCAGTAAATGACGAAGCATTTTTAGTAGATGCACTTTCAAAATATGGTGAAAAAATTGCGGTTGGCGCTGATGTTAGGGACGGATATATCGCAATTAAGGGCTGGATAGAGAAAAGCAAGTATTCACTTGACGAGTTTTTAAATAAAATACAAAATTTAGGTGTCAAAACCGTGATTTGTACAGATATTTCCAAGGATGGTGCAATGAAGGGAACAAATCTTGCACTTTACAAGGAACTGTCAAAAAAATATACCCTTGATATAATTGCATCAGGGGGAGTGTCTAATATTGATGATGTTAAGTCACTCAAGGAAATGAATCTTTATGGCGCTATAATAGGTAAAGCTTATTATACAGGTGCTATTGATTTAAAGGAAGCTATTGAGGTTGCAAAATGATTACCAAAAGAATTATACCATGCCTCGATGTTAGGGATGGGAGAGTAGTAAAGGGCGTTAATTTTGAGGGCATTAATGATGTAAATGACCCCGCTACCTTGGCTAAATATTATTCAGAAAACGGTGCAGACGAGCTTGTTTTCTATGATATTACAGCATCTCATGAGGGCAGAAAGCTCTTTACTGAAATTTTAACTCAGGTTGCTCAAAATGTATTTATTCCATTGACCGTTGGTGGAGGAATAAATACAATAGAGGACTTTGATAGAGTTTTAAAATGTGGTGCAGACAAGGTTAGTGTTAACTCTGGTGCAATTAAAAACCCAGACTTAATTACCGAGGCTGCAAAGAAATATGGTAACCAATGCGTTGTTATTTCTGCTGATGTTAAAAGAGTAGACGGTGAATTTCACGTTTTCTCTCATGGTGGCAGATATGACACAGGAATGGAAGCAATTTCTTGGATAAAAAGATGCGTAGATATGGGCGCTGGCGAGGTTGTTGTCAACTCCATTGATACCGACGGCGTTAAAAATGGCTTTGATATAGAGCTTTTAAAGCTGGTTTGTGAAGCAGTCAATGTTCCGGTTATTGCTTCTGGTGGTGCTGGCTCTGTCAAGGATTTTATTGATTTATTTAAGGAAATTCCAGATATGTCCGCTGGCTTGGCAGCCTCCGTTTTCCATTTTGGAGAAATAAAAATTAATGATCTAAAAAAAGAATTAAATAATAATGGCATTAAAGCGAGGATATAATTATGTTTGATATTGAAAAGCTTAAATTTGACAAGGACGGACTTATTCCTGCCGTTGTTGTTGACGCATACACAAAAAGGGTTTTAACCCTTGCATATATGAATAAGGAAAGCTTAAAAATCTCAATGGAGAAGGGCTTAACATGCTTTTATAGCCGTTCGAGAAACGAGCTATGGCTAAAGGGTGAGACCAGCGGAAACTATCAGCATATTGTTTCAATAACTGCTGATTGTGATATGGATGCATTGACCGTAGTTGTTGAAAAGGACGGGCCAGCTTGCCATACAGGTACAGATTCTTGCTTTACAAATGAGGTTTACCAAAGCGAGGAGCGTCACGAGTTTACTGTAAATGGACTTTACGAGCTTTTGGAGGGACGCAAAAAGGATAAGCCTGAAGGCTCATACACAACATATCTATTTGAAAAGGGAACTGATAAAATTCTTAAAAAAATAGGTGAGGAATCAACAGAGGTTATTATTGCTGGTAAGGCAGACGATAAAAAGGAAACAATCTATGAAATTGCTGATCTTGCATATCACGTAATGGTGCTTATGGTACAAATGGGCATTAGCGTTGAGGATATCCAAAAGGAGCTTGGCTCTCGTCATATCATAGACCACAAAGTAAAGCAAGAGAAGATGACAAAATGAGATTAACAAATTATCACACACATACAATCTTTTGTGATGGCAAAAATACCGCTGAGGAAATGGTGCTTTCGGCAATTGATAAGGGGATGGCAGAAATCGGATTTTCCGTACACTCTCCCCTGCCTTTTCCTGAAGTTTGGGATATAAAAAAGGAGAAATTGCCCGAGTATATTAGCACGCTTAAAGCCTTGCGTGAAAAATACAAGGATAAGATAAAAATCTATATTGGAATTGAGCAGGACTACTATTCAGAGGGCTCAACCGAAGAATTTGATTATGTCCTTGGCTCCGTTCACTATATTTACAAAAATGGCAAATATTTACCTCTAGATTTAAGCGCCGAGGCGACAAAGGAAAACATTGACAAATACTATAATGGCGATGCAATTGCTTATTGTGAGGATTACTATAAATTAGTTGCTGATGTTTACAATCGCACAAGGTGTCAAATTATAGGTCATTTTGACCTTATAACCAAGTTTAACGAACGTTTGCCACTTATTGATACAAATAATCCAAGATATGTAAATGCAGTAAACTCTGCCCTTAAATCGCTTCTTGACACGCCTGCAATTTTTGAGATAAACACAGGCGCAATTTCTCGTGGATACAGAACAAGTGCATATCCCGAGGACTGGATTTTGCACAAAATTGCAAAGAGAGGTAAGCCATTTGTGGTAAACTCCGATAGCCACAATGTTGACACAATAGATTTTAATATTGAAAAATCACAAAAAGAGCTCGATTCGTATGGTTATAAATATATTGAATCACTTGATGAAATATTATAATTGAAATTAAAAGGTGTACCATATTGGTACACCTTTTAATTTATAGCTCAAATGTTTCAGTTGTATATTCCAAAGGAATTTGATACTCGCGCTCGTAAATTTCTTTCCAAATGCGCTCGTTTTCCTTTAGCATATATTCAGTATTTTCTCTTGCATTAAGCTCTGGGTTTGGATAAATTGGCTTTTCTATATGCATCTTATATTTTTGCACGTAGTAACCGTCTGGACCTAAAACCTCTGAATCTCTCATTGAAATAAAGATAGGCAAAACCGGAACTTGGTTTTTTGATGCAAATGAGAAAGCACCCGGCTTCAGTGGCTTTGGCTTACGATAATTCCACCACATTGATTGCTCGGGATAAACAAGCACAAAATGACCAGTTTGCAAAAGCTCGTTAGTCGCTACCATAAACTTTTTCATGGTTTTATGATTAGAGGAGAGAGGAAGAGTATAGAAGTTTCTCATTAAAAATCCGTAAAATCCGGGGTATGATGTGTAGTTGCCCTCTCTTATAATTCTATATAGCTTTCTTTTCTTTTGCTTTGATTTTAGATACACCCAATGCATAGCAAAACTGTCCATTGCATTGAAGTGATTGCAGGTAATTATCGCACCTGTGTCTAATTTTGCAAAATTTTCAAGCCCATCAACCTCGTCATCAATCATAACCATTTTCTTCTTTTCGAGCTTGTAGAAGAATTTTTTTGCCATTTTAAGGGCAAAAGCTGCCTTTAATTTAGCAATAGGAGATTTCTTTATATATTTAATCTCGTCGGGCATAATCATTCTACCAGGAACATCCTCTTCGACGTCTTGGTCAAAGATGCCGTCTTTTTCAAAGTTGGCAATCTTTTTTACAAGCTCAACTCTATCCTTGGCACGTTTTTCCGTGTTCCATTTGTTGAGGAAGGAGTCGTCACGTTTTGTTTCCTCAATAGCAACCACCTCGTCAACCTCACTGTTAACCGCACCAATAATTAAAGCGTTATCCTTACATGCAAGGTTGAGTAGTGCCTCGGTGGGGCGAACAGAGAAGGAGGCAAAGCCATGATACTCTAAAAATCTCTCGTAAAATAGCCCCTTTTTGAGTGCTTTAGGATTTAAAACAAGTATATCATCATTCACATAAACGTAGTGAGAGATTCCAAGCACATTTTCAGTGTAGCTTGCCATAGTCTCGCTATCAAATGCATTATCGTGATATGCACCGATATAATAATCCTTTAAATCTACATTGCAAAGAGCTTCCACATCAAAGGAGATTGATGTGGAGACATCAATATAAATAGCCTTATCGCAAAAAACTAGCTTTGGGATGGCGAATTTATAATAATCGCTAGAATTATCGCTTATTAACTCGCTAACCTCGTCAAATTTGATATTATAATGGTTGAGCTGTTCCTTTAAATTGCCAACTTCGCCTTTATATAAAATATGAATTTCATATTCAAATGCTTTTGGTAAATTCGCAATCGAGTCAATAATTGCTTGTTCGTTTTCACAATCAAAGGCATAAAATATCGGAATAATTTCGTTTTCCATTTAAAACTCCTTATTATACAAGAGGAAACTTATCTTTCCAAACCTTCCAAAAATTATCAGGACGCGCTGTTTCATCAAGTGCCATTTGGTAAAGATTGGCAGCAGATGCGGCATCTCTTTCCTTTTCTTGGTCAGTGTATGCCTCAAGCTCTGCCTTTAAATCTGAATAAACACTTGTGTTGCTTGCGTAATGCCAAAAAATATCAGCACCTCTGCACTCATGGTAATGCCAGGGCTTGTTAACCATAATGTAGTGCAAAATATTTGCAGAATTTATATCATAGCTATATTCAAGCCCATCGGTAAGCTCGGTGTTCCATTTTTGGTCAAGCCAAAAAACCTTATCCTTGCAAACGAGATTTAAATAGTCTTCATCCTGAGTAACGATAAAATCGTAAACTCCAAGATAATAAATAAATTTTTCAAGAACCTTGTTTTCTCTAAATTCCTTGCAGTTTATTAGAATCATGCCTGCGTTAAAAAACTCGTGCCTTGAAATTCCTACAACCTCTTCGGCATATGTTCCATAATCATATACCTGTTCCATAGCTTGTTCACGACAAGCACCGAGGTAATGGTTTGTTATATTTGTTTCATATAGCTTTGAAATGTCGCCAAGAACGATAGTATCACTATCAATATAAATTGCCTTGTCTAGCTCTGGGAACATTTCTGCAATAAAAAGACGATAATATGTTGTTTTTGAGTAGTAGTGGCGGAGAGGGAGCTTTTTGGAAATTGACTTTAAATACTTGCCAACATGCTCAAAGCTAATTTCAAAATTTTCATTAGCGAGTGCCAATACTTTCTCCTTCATATCGTCAGAAACATCTGTGCAAAGAATATAAATGTGATATTTATAATCCTTTGATGCATTTTTTATCATTGATGAAATGGAAACTATTGTGTATTTTGCGAATGCATCGTCGCAAGCGTAAAAGATTGGAATTTGTTTATTTGTCATTTTCGTAAAACTCCTTGTCAAATTTAGTTTTTAAATAAATATAATTGTATAGAATATCATCAAACCTGTAATAACCGAATTTTTTGTGTACTCGGCTTATGTGCCATTGCTTGATGTTATCGATGTGTGGATAAGGTAACCAGAATAATCGTTTTGAAAAATGTCTTACAACTGTTTTTTTATGCAAGAATTTTTGATCGTTAAAGCGCTGTGATAATAGCTTTCTTTTTGTAGTTGAACGGATTATCGCACTTTGGTCGGCAAACATAAGCTTTTTTGTTCTTATTAGCTCTCGCGCCTTACCAAGCAAGTTGGTTTCCTTCATCTTCTTAAGATTGAAAAGAAGAACACCTGCATTTATATAATTCGGTTTTATAAAAAACTTACCATAATAATCTCTGGCTGCTGCATATTCATAATCATCAATGTTGATATCATAAAGCAAATGAATATCACGTGCAAAGAGTAGATCAACATCAAGATAAAGTAGCTTGTCGGGTAAATCTACTAAATCGGCAAACAATCTTATCAAGGTGTACGGAGAACAGTAGGCACTCTCGTTTGGAGAACCGCTAAACTCCTTTTTATAAATATCTGTAACATCGATTTTGATAGCCTTATTATCTGGATTGTATTCTTTGATTATATCTTCAAAATATTTTACCTTTGAATCACTAATGCACGTATAGTCACTTTTTATGTGAGAAACGTCCATTGTGAAAATATAAAAAGTGATAGGCTCGTCGGTTCTGCTTCTTTTAAGAATGGAAAGAGAACAGGTGAGCATGCCGTCAAAAACCTTGTCGTTGCCACAAAATAAAATGTTAATCATTTGCTTGCTTGTTTCCCTCCTTTCTAATGTATTTTATATATTCAACATTTGAATTTTTTGCTCTCTCGCACATACATTCATAAACCTGATCGCGTAGATGCTTTCTTTGGTCCTTGGGAGAAAGATCTGTATTAGGGTAAAATGGTCCATCAATGTATGTTACAACACATGGTTTCTTTGAAAACCTTCTTTTTTGATAAGTGTTTGTAAAACAAAACACGGGAACGTCAAGCTTTACCGGATAAGTAAAGGAAACATCTGTAAAGGGTCTTATTTTTGTGTAGTAAGGCCAAATGTGTGCCTCTGGATAAATGAGTACGCAATTCTTTTCCTTCACCCTTTGCTCAATAGCAGAAATGAAATTCTTGTATGCACCCTTTGTGTCAGGCAAGGGAAGAGCACCAAGATGTGGTGTTAGCTTGCCAAGCACAGGCATTGATACATTGTTAGCGTGAACAATAATGTAATTGTGCTTTGGCATATTTAAAAAATGAGGCATCAAGGCGTCACCAATATCGTTTGTGTGATTTCCATAAAGAAAATATCCTGTAAACTTGAACTTCTTAAGTAATTTTTTGTTTACTATTCTTTGCCTTGCAATAAATTTAGAATAGAAGAAGGCTATTGGGGTAAAAACAGCTCTTAACCAAAATATGTGTGCAAGCTTACCAAAAAACGAATCGCGAACATATAAGTAATTATCGTCAATAACACGTGGCGTAATTTGAGCGGTAGAGAACTCGTCGTTTAGTTCGTCTTGATAATAAATAACCTTGCGCTTATCCATAGCCAACCTCCTTTTAGTATTGCGGTGTGACCACCATTTACATCTAAAATATATCAAAAGCAGCTATGAGAGTAAAGGACATAACTAATATTAGAGTCTAATATTTCATTTCTCAACTCTTGTTTTGTGAGAAAACGACTCCACAAATTGTAGAATTTACAAAAAATACTTGATTTTTGTATGATATTGCGCTATAATGTAGAGGTGTTAATAAAATAATAAATAAACTTACTGAAGGTTGACGAGCAATCGTTGGCGTTCGTGGAGGATTTATGAAAGATATTAAATCTGTAGTGTCGGCTAATCTTGGTGCTTTGCGCAAGCAACGCGGCATTACTCAAGCCGAGCTCGCAGAAAAACTAAATTATTCAGACAAGGCGATTTCTAGATGGGAAAAGGGTGATACCTTACCGGATTTAAACGTACTTTACGAAATTTGCCAGTTTTATTGCATTACAATGAATGACCTTGTCAGCGAGGAGTGTATAGCTCCTCAAAAGCCTCAAACAAACAAGCATAAAAGAATGTATATTATATGGATGTGCATTTTAGCAGGAGTTTCGGTTTGGCTTTTTGCAACAATTTGGTTTGTTGTCAATATGGTTAAATCTCCAAGTGAGGTTCTTTGGATCGCATTTTTATGGGCGATTCCATTTTCCTGTGGTGTTGTTATGATGATTGGCAGGACTATGTTTAACTGGATTGTGCACTTCATTCTTGGCTCAGTTACTGTTTGGTCCTCAATCGTTTCTACAATTTTGCATATATTATTCTTTACCAATAGTGGTGACAACAGTATTTGGTTTTTGCTTATATTAGGTGTTCCACTTCAGGCGATGTTATTCCTATTCCAAAGGGTTTGGAAATCAAGAGTAATAGTTAAAACACAAGCGGAGGTAGAGGAAAATGCAAATAGGACAGAAGAATCAAATAAAATCGAAAATAACGCAGAATGATACCGCAAAGGTATTTGGCAGTGGTGAGCTTTTAGTTCTTGCCACCCCTCGTATGATTGCTCTTATGGAGGAATGTGCTTATAAGTGCATAAGCGCAGATTTGGAAAGTGGGGCATCAACCGTCGGTACTTTCATAAACGTAAAGCATTTGAGTGCAACTCCTGTTGGTATGGAGGTCACAGTTGAGGCTGAAATTACCGAAATTGACGGGAGACGTGTCTGTTTTTCAGTAAAAGCATACGATGAATGTGGTCTTATCGGCGAGGGTACACACGAAAGATTCGTGGTGTATAGCGAGAAGTTCACTGATAAAGCCTATGCAAAATTAGAAATAAAATAAAAAAGATAACCGCAATGGCGCGTACGCTAAAAGACGGTTTTTGAAATTTAATAGAATATGGTACCTACCGACAGGAAAAGGACGAGGAATTGTTAAAATTCCTCGTCCTTTTTATACGATTATCAAATGTAAATTCTCATCAATATTTTTTCTTTGTTGTTTTTTGGATCAAATTCAGGAAAACAAAGCAAATAGTAGTTGCACTCGTCGCAACAACACTCAAAGCCTGGCTCGCCGTTCTTAAGACAAATGGCACATTCTCCGGGCGTGAGTTCTATGCGGGTAATATCAACAACCTTTTTTTGGAATATTCTTGCTCATATATTCTCATATCATTATAAAAAAAGTGTGCCAACCGAAGTTGCCGCACTGAAAAACGCAAACTCCAAGTTGTCGCCAAAAAATCTTTTAATAGTATAGGTTAGTATAAAATTAAGCAGGAGTCGCGTTTTTACCAAAATACCGCATTTCAGACCCATTGAGTTTAACTTATCTTGAAATATTTGCATAGCAATGAAGCCTTATCAGCTGCTGGGTTTCCCTCTGGCACTAAGGTCATTGAAAAAGCACCATAGAAGAAACACCTGTTTCGTATTGCTCCTTTATGTCCTCACATATCTTCAAGGGAGAAGATAAAAATGAATAAAATATGAAAACTTATTAAAAATATCAAAAAAACTCTTGACAAAAAAAGAGCAATGGCATATAATTTATATGTTATTATATACAGGTCGGTAAAAACCGATGAATTTAGGAGTGTAAAGCTTATGAGTCGTATGGTCGGTACAGTTTCACGCGGAGTGCGTGCACCAATTATCAGAAAAGGTGATGATATTGTCAAAATTGTTACAGAATCTGTACTTGAAGCATCAAAGGATGCAGGTTTTGAAATTCAAAATAGAGATATTATTGCAATGACCGAGGCAATCGTTGCTCGTGCGCAAGGTAACTATGCATCAGTTGACGATATTGCCACTGATGTTAAGGCAAAGCTTGGTGGAGAAACAATTGGTGTTATTTTTCCAATTCTTAGCCGTAATCGTTTTGCTATTTGCTTGCGTGGTATTGCAAAGGGCGCAAAAAAGGTTGTGCTTATGCTCTCATATCCATCTGACGAGGTTGGTAACCATCTAGTTTCTCTCGACGCACTTGACGAAAAGGGTGTTGACCCATACCGTGATGTCCTTGACCTCAAGAAATATCGTGAGCTTTTTGGATATGAAAAGCACACATTTACAGGCGTTGACTATGTTGAATATTATAAAGAGCTAATTACTGATTGTGGTGCAGAGGCAGAGATTATTTTCGCTAACGATCCACGCGCAGTTCTTAACTATACAAAAAATGTTATTACATGTGATATTCACTCAAGAGCTCGTTCAAAGAGACTTCTAAAGGCTGCTGGTGCTGAAAGAGTGTTCGGTCTTGACGAGATTATGAATGCTCCAATCAATGGTAGTGGCTATAACGCTGATTATGGACTCCTTGGTTCAAACAAGGCAACAGAGGATCAAGTTAAGCTGTTCCCACGTGATTGCCAACCAATTGTTGACGCAGTTCAAAAGAACATTTTTGAGGCAACAGGCAAGGTTGTTGAGGTTATGGTTTATGGTGATGGCGCGTTTAAGGATCCAGTTGGTAAGATTTGGGAGCTTGCAGACCCAGTTGTTTCACCAGCTTACACACAAGGACTTGAAGGCACACCAAATGAGCTTAAGCTCAAATATTTAGCAGATAACGAATTTGGAGGACTTTCAGGCGAAGCTCTCAAGGATGCAATTAAGGAAAAAATCAAGGCAAAGGATGACAACCTCGTTGGTAAAATGGCATCCGAGGGTACAACTCCAAGACGCTTGACAGACCTTATCGGTTCACTATGTGATTTAACATCTGGCTCAGGCGACAAGGGAACACCTATCGTATTTATTCAAGGTTATTTTGATAACTACACAGCAGAATAATTAAAAAGGATTTGCGATTTCGCAAATCCTTTTTTGTCTTAGTAAATCCAGCTTATTTCATCAAACCCGAAAAACGTCTCACTTGTTGATGGAGTCCTGCGCCATTGGGATTGCTTTGCATTTTTGTCCCAATAGTCAACATCACCAAAAATTGGCCCTATGCTTGAAAACTGTACTATTTTTAGTTCTATTTCCTTACCATAAAGCTCATTTTCAATGTTGAATATATATGGTGCGGTTATTTTTTCACCCAAAAGCTCGTCGCCAAGATAGAGTAGTGTATATAGCTTTGTTCCTGAAAGCTCAACTCCCTTAACCCCTTGTGGCACTTTTATCCTTGCTGAAAATTCCACTTTTCCAAAATCATTGAATTTTTCACCAGCTTGGTAAGTCTTTTTTCGTTTGGAAAGCTCTACGCCACAGGTATCTCCGTTTATAATGTTGGCAGAAAAATCGCCAATCACCATAGCACTTGGCATATATTTCAAGTCGTTTTTACCTTCAATTATGATGCTTTTCGCCTTAACGCTTTGCATGTCCGTTATATTATAATGCTCACAAATGCCTTGTGGCAAAGGATTATAATCAAAGTTGAATTTAGGGCAAATACCGTCGATTTTTATGCTCGTGTTCTTGCGTACAGCAAAGCATATGTTAAATTCATCATTGGCACAAACAAAAGCATCTTTGGAGTCATTTAGGTACATAAGACGCACAATGTTTGGGTTACAATAATTTACTTTGAAGGATGCATTTAAGCATTCTTTTTTTGTTATCAAATCGTTTTCGTCCGAGAGGGTAGCGTGTTCGCCTAAGTAAACAGCCTTGCCATCAATTATATAATTTCCTTTAGGAGCAAAAAGATTAAGTATAATAGACGTTCCGCCAATAAAGCGCCTTCTAAATATGCCCTTAACAAAATTTCCGTCAATGTCGGTTATCGCATTTTTATCAAATGCTTTAATAGCATTTTCAAGGCTAATCGCTTCGCCGTTTAAGATAAGCTCAAGCTTGTCGCTAAGTTTAATTATAGGCGCGTCGGTTGGCACTTCGTCAGTTATATATTTCCATTGAATTCCACGATATGAAAGTTCATTTATAAGCGAGAAAAGAATAGTCAAATCAAAATCGCGTGATGCATTTTTTAGGCTAATTTCAGTAGGAAATCTAATATAAACATCAGGAATGTAATCCTTTTTGGCAAGATCACAAGCCACTTTGGCATCGTTTGATAAAAGACGCATACCACTAAAATCAGGCTGAGCCACCGCAAAATCGCTAAAGTAATCACAAACATGCATGTTTCCCGAAATGTCCATATGGGAAATCGCTAAGAAGTAGTGGTCGATTTTGTGACAAGCAGCCAAATAGAGCATACACTTTTTCTTTGTGTAGGACATATCACAAGGACCAAGGGCAAAAAGCTCTGCCATAGCCCCATTTTCTTTTGTGGCATATTCTATTCCACCTAAAAGTGCCATTAGTGTTCGATCCTCAAAGCAAGTGGCAATTTCGTCAATGCCAGGTAAAGCAAAGGCAGAAAGATTTTTCAAAAAATCTCCATTATATCTAACGGAATAAAACGGCTCATTGTCGCACATTAAATGCCCTGTCATTAAAATGCCGTGTGATTTGCACCAGCTTGAAATCTTATCTATATAAGCTTCTTTAAATCTAAGAGAGGCAAGATTCATTACATTTTTGCAAAAATTATCGTTTTGGGAATGTAAATCGTCAAAAAACTCCTTGCCATATACTTGTTTATAGTCATTTTCCATTCCGTCATAATATGGCAAATAGCCGTTTTGCGCGCAATAGCCAATGGAGGGCTCATCGGTAAAAATACCCTTTATTACAGTGCCAAAATAATTGCCAAACCGCTTGTAATATTCCTCGTGAGTTAGAGAAATAAAGTAGTTAACCGCTTGGGGATTCATCAAGTCAGGGAAAAATTTTTCACCAAAAATATCGGAATTGTGCTTTGATTTACAGCTTATTTTGCCAATATCATCGCCATCAATTTTTATCGATTTTAAGCGAAAGCTTTCGTTCGCAGTAACCTTGCCCTTTGCATCTCCCGACGGCCAGTTAAAGTCATCATAAAGCCAAATTGACATCTTGAGCGTTTCGGCACTCTTTATAAAATTCCCAATAGCCTCAAACCATTCCTCACTTAAATACTCAATTAAGCAACCTGAACGGGGATAAATCAGCACACTTTCAATGCCATTTTCTTTTAAACCATTTAAATATCTAAATATGTCATTTCTGCTTGGCTTGCCAACCAAGGCAGTCATTGTAATTAATGGGCTTTTCATAATAGTCCCATCCTTTCGCTGGCTGTGTTTAATAGAATTATATCATAGCTTATATAAATTTTCAATAAAAAGCCCATATATATTTGACATTTTAATACAAAAGTGATAAAATTATTTTAATGAAAAATTATTAAACTGTGAGGGGATACTATGCCAGGATACGCAAGCTATAAAACACTATATAAGGAAGAATACGATGCATTACGAGACGAGGGCTATGATGTTGAAAAATATGTTCAGCCAAGTCCAGATGCCGAGGGCTTTTTGCCTTTTCCAAATGAATGCGATAGCTATAATGAAGGCGAGAATAGAGAATTTTGGAAAAAGGCTTACTATAATTTAATTAAGGTAAGAGAAACACCAATAATTCATGGTTACCCATATGTTGAACCAAATGACTTTGATGAAATTATAAAAGAAGCTTCTCCTATGCCAAGTCTTGAACCACTTTCAGATGAGGAATATCAAAATAGACTAAAGGGTGCATTTCTTGGTAGATGTGCAGCCGTTATTTTAGGCAAGCCGCTTGAAATGGGTATGAATAAGGAAGAAATTAGAGAATATCTAGAAAGCGTTGGCGAATACCCACTTAACGATTTTGTTTCTGCATACTCGGAAAAGCTAGATAAAAGACTTCGTGAGGACTGTATATACTCAACTAAGGGAAATGTTAAGTTCGCACAGCCCGACGATGATATCAACTACACATTATTAGCATTGAACCTAGCAGAAACCCATCCAAATGGCTTTAAAAGAGCAGATGTTGGTTGGAACTGGCTTGATAATATTTCATATCATTGGTGCTGGTGTGCATCTCGCCAAGCCTACTATAATATGGTTTCACTTGATGACACAAGGGATACTGACGAGCAAATTAATGAAATTCCATACAAGCTAAACCCTTGGAGAGAATGTATTGACGGTCAAATTCGTACTGATTTTTGGGGATATATTCACCCAAGCGACCTTCTTTCCGCCGCTCGTGATGCGTATGTTGATTGCTCATTTAGCTTAACTAAAAACGGCATTTATGGTGGTATGTTTGTGGCAGGCGCAATAGCAGGCGCTATGTCAAAAAATCCAAGTGTTGATTTAATTATCAAATCAGGTCTTTCAGTAATTCCTAAAAAATCAAGACTTTATGAGGCAGTAACACTAGTTTGCGCTTGGTGGGACGAATATAAGGATTGGGAAAAGGTAGCCGACAAGGTTTACGAAAAATATGGACATCTTCCATTTGCTGCAACCATAAACAATATGGCAATGGTAACGCTTGGCATTGTTGCCGGTGAGCTTGACTATACAAAGAGCATAACAATTGCTACTATGTGTGGCATAGATACTGACTGTAACGCAGGAACAGTTGGTAGTATAGTTGGAGCAGCCCTAGGAATTGATAATGTCCCAGCCCGTTGGTATGAGCCATTAAATGACACAATCAAAAGCACAGTTGCTGCATTTGGAGAGTGCAAAATTTCCGATATAGTTAGTAGAATAAGCACTATGAAAAATAAAGGCTATCATTCATAAAATCGCACACTCCCTAAAGGATTTTAATAGAAAAAGCACGCATTTGCGTGCTTTTTTATGTTGTCGTGCCAATTACTAAAACAAGAATAATGATTAAAAATATGATAACTCTAGATATAACATAAGGAAGAATATATTTGCGTGATTCAAGTCTTTTGTATTTTGGCTTTGATAGTAGAGCAAAAATAATATATCCAACTGCACAAATTGAGCTAGTAATAGTTAGAGGTAGCAATTCAGAAATACTTCCAAATATTGCAAATGCAATTGTCATGCCTAAAAAGACCATAGCAACAATATACATCTTACGTGCAAATTTTAATTCGAGCAGGCGTTTGCCCTCAATAGCTTCATCAGAAACTAATTCGTCCAAGCTTACATTAAAGGTTTTTGAAATCAGCTTTAAGCTGTCAATATTAGGGAAGCCCTTGTCAGTTTCCCATTTGGAAATCGCCCCTCTTGTAACATAGAGCTTAATTGCCAATTCCTCTTGAGTAAGTCCATTATCGATTCTTAATTTTTTAAGTTTTTCACCAAAGGTCATAGTATCCCCTCACTTTCTGGCTTTAGTTTACCATAAATGAGCCCAAATGTCACGAAACTTTTCGTTGCATCTGTGGAAATGGCGTAACAAAACAAATAAAAAGCACGCAATTGCGTGCTTTTTTATTATTCATTTGCAAACTTTTCGTATAGCTCTTTAATCTTAAAGAATGAAGCCTTTGGATTTCTATATTCGTCAAGAATTCCCTTGTTGTTGAAATAGCGAACACGATTAATTTCCATGGAATATGAGGTTCTAATATTTGCAAACTGCCAAATGTATGTTCCTCTCATGTAGTCTGTTTTGTGGAATAATTCGAGACAATATTCAAGTAAATCACTTTGATATTCCTCACTCCAACGAACTGTATCAAAATGAGAATGGAAGCCGGCAAGAGCAGCCGCACCGAATTCGCTCATAATTACAGGCTTGTCGCCCCAGCCCTTAGCTTGTCTGCGCTCACCAAACTCTTTAACAAATCTGTCCCAGTCAGCTAAGCCACCAGTCCAACCATGATAATTGTACCAACCGTAATAAATATTGATACAAATAATATCATTATAATCCATGCAAAGGTCGTCAAATGGATGGTTAGATGCGTGAGTGATTAAACGATTGCCACCATTTTTGCGTAGATGCTCATAATATTGCTTTGTAAGGTCAATAGTGCAAGGGAAGGAGGTGCAAATTTCATTATGCATACCCCAAATTATAATTGATGGATGGTTGTAATAATCCCTTGTCATTTCCTTGTGCATTGCAAGGCCCTTTGCAACAATGTCAGCGTCCTTTAATGCTTCCTCGCTAAAGCCACATCCCCACATAGGAATCTCACTCCAGAAAAGAATACCGCGTTCATCAAGCATATCAAGGAAAATCTTTGAGTTAGGGTAGTGTGAGCCACGAATAGTGTTACATCCCATTTCAACCATCAAATCAATGTCCTTTTTCATAAGCTTAGATGGGAATGCAAAGCCCCAGTCTGGGTGTTCCTCGTGTCTGTTTACACCAAGAAGCTCAATGCTCTTGCCATTTAAAAGAATGTTGTTATCCTTAACCTCAACATATCTGAAGCCAACCTTGTCAATCAAATCATCTGTAGCAGTTGTTGCAGTTACTGTATAAAGATTTGGTGTGTCCATGTCCCAAAGAGAAACGTTTTCAATTACAACAGGTGTTGATTTAACTGTCATTTTCTCATAGCCCTCAAGGTAAACCATGTCAGTAAAAATAGGAAAGTCGCCCACCTTAACTGAAACAGGGGAGGAAAGAGCACTGGAGCTTGCATTGTATAGCTCAAGCTCACAGCTTACAGTTGCATTTTTTAAATCCTTTGATAATTCATAAACAATATGGTTTGTAAAAATTGAAATGCCATTTAATTCGTGAAGAGAAACATCTCTTGCAATACCACCATAGTTAAACCAGTCAGTATATCTTTGTGGGAATGACTTTTTGTCAATTCTACTGTCGGCGCGAACAACCAAGGTATGCTCGCCACAGCTAATATCATTTACAACAAATCTAAAAGCTGTAAAAGCGCCATAGTGTGTGCCAATTTCTTTGCCATCAAGCCAAACGGTAGCCGTTGTCATTACACTTTCAAATTCCAAAAGCAGAGTACCACCGTTGGTTATGAACTTCTTTTCATACCAGCCACAGCCCTCAAAGTTGAGTAAGCGTAGCTCGTTGTTCCAAACAGAAGGCACAATTACAGTGTCCCCACTTGGCAAGCCGTTTTGCCAGCCATTTTCCTCTCCGTTGTTGTCCTTGTCAACAAGGAATTTCCAAGCGCCACCTAAATCTATAACGTTTCTTTTTAAATGCTCATTAAATAATCTTTTCATAATTCATTCCCCTTTTATTTCTTGAAAATTAGCATATTCCAAGAATGCTTTTTTAAAATAATATCATTTTTAATATCACAATTTTGTGGTTTAATTCTTTCGTTTTCCTTGTCGTTTACTGTCTCAAGACTATCACTATATAGCTCTATATGCTCAGAGAGGGAATAGCCATCGTAGCCATCGAGTGAAATATCAAGCTCAATATTTTTATCAAGTGAACGGTTTACCGCAAAAATAACAACCTTATCCTCATTTTCAATAACCGAAGTATATAGATAAGGTATGTCCCAACCCTCTTTTGACTTGTATGAGTCAACCTCGGCTACAGCTTTAAGTGCTTTGCCGTTTCCAAATAGAGAAGCATACATATAAGGATAAAAAATAGTTTGTCGCCAAGCCTTACCACCATTTTCGGTCATAATAGGAGCAATAACATTGACAAGCTGTGCAAGACATGCAACCTTAACTCTGTCGCAGTTATTTTGTAAGGTCATTAGCATACAACCCACAAGCAAAGCATCCTCAAAATTGTATTTTTCCTCGAGTAAGTGAGGTGCAATTTGCCATCTTTCTGCTGTTTTTTCCTCGTCCTTAGTTCTATACCAAACATTCCATTCGTCAAAGGAAAGATTTATAGTTTTGTCGCTGTTCTTTTTCGCCTTTATCTCGTCGCAAATTTGGGCGGTTTTCTTTATAAACCTGTCCATGTCCTCTGCGCGTGCTAAAAAATCAGCGGTGTTTTGTGCCTTGTTTCCGTAATAGCAATGCAAGGAAAGATAATCAACATAATCGTAGGTGTGGTCTAGCACCGTTCTTTCCCATTCGCCATACGTTGACATATTCGGGTCAGAGCTACCACAAGCCACAAGCTCAATAGATGGGTCAACCCATTTTAAAATCTTAGCCGTTTCGGTTGCCACCCTGCCATATTCCTCGGCGGTTTTATGGCAAATTTGCCAGTCCCCGTCCATTTCGTTGCCAAGACACCATAGCTTAAAGCCAAAGGGCTTATCAAAGCCGTTTTTACGACGCAAATTAGCGTAGTATGTATTTGTATCACTATTGCAATATTCGATTAAATTTCTTGCCTCGTCAGGTCCACGAGTGCCAAGATTAACCGCCATCATAACGTCAGTACCAGCTAAGCGTGCCCATTTTTGAAACTCGTCAATGCCAATCTCATTAGCTTCAACCGATAACCAAGCAAGCTCTAGCTTTCTTGGACGCTCACTCTTAGGACCAATTCCGTCCTCCCAGTTGTAGCCTGAAACAAAGTTGCCACCGGGGTAGCGCACAATAGGCACATTAAGCTCGTTTATAAGCTCCAAAACATCATGCCTAAAGCCATTTTCATCTGCCGTATTATGTGTTGGCTCATATATTCCATTGTAAACAGCACGTCCTAAATGCTCAATAAACGAGCCATAAATGCGCCTGTCTATCTCGCAGACAATACTGTTTTTGTTAACACTAATTTTTGCTTTCATAAACACCTCCAAAAAGGTTATTTTTATTTTATCATAGATAAAAACAATTTACAAGTAAAAAAAGACGCCAAGGGCGTCTTTTTAATATTTTAGTGGAATATCGTAAACAGAAAGAATAGAAATATCACTTAAAAGCTCTTCTGTTGAACGTTCTGTATTTATAAAAACCTTGTATGGCTTATCGTTTACTAAATCAAAGTAGTTATCTGAAAGCGCTATATCAAAGCTCTTAAAAGCAACCTCAACGTTTTTGGCAAGAACATCGGAGGAGAAGGAAAGTAAAATTCCACCCTCAACCCTTTGTGCCTCAACCTTAATCGTTGGCTTTAAGAATTTAAAATACTTTGGCTTTGTGCCAAGCTCCGCGTTTCTTGCAATAAGCTCACCGCTTTTATCATATAGCTCTGCGTAAAAATAAGCGTCATTCTTTCCGTCAAACTCAAGGCTTGAATATTCTTCAACGTCAAGCGAGGAAAGAGAGTCAACAAAAACGTCTTTTTCAGCCTCAAAAATAGGTGCGAAATCATTTTTCATAATTCCCACCTTTATCTGACCTTCAAATCCCTTGGTTGTTTCGTTTGATATATTTATTGTGATTTTGCCGTTTTCGTTAAACAAGCCAAGAGAAACAGGCTGATAAAAATTCTTTGCAAAATAGTGTAGTGCTTTATATCTTCCATAGTAGTCAACACTTGACCAAGAGGCAACAGGCCACGGGTCGTTCAGCTGCCAGTAAATTGAGCCCATCGTATAGCCACGATTCCTTCTAAAATGCTCAACCCCATATTTAATAGCATTAGCCTGATTTAATTGTGAAGCATAAACGGTAGTCTCCAAATCCTTTGGCATCTGGTAGGCTTCCGCTAAATACCTCAAAAGCTTAACATTTCCGTGCCAATGCTTTTGGTGGCTTTCCATGGTATAGGATAGCAAATTTCTTTCATCCAAAGGACAAAACGAGTCTATGGTTTTAATAGATGGTAAGCTTTCAAAGCCGTATTCAGAGCAGAAACGAAATTTATGCTTTCTGTATTCGTCAAACTCGCAGTCACCATTCCACACATCCCAAAAATGCACATCCCCGCGCGTATAGTCCTTAGGATTATTAAATCCACCGCCAGATGTTGGACTTGACGGAGTATATGAAATATAAGGAGCATATTCTTTACAAATATTAGGTAAAATATCCTCATATAGCTTTAGGTAATCACGGCGCACTTCCGGGTCAGTGCCGTCTGCACATTCCCAATGGCAAATAGCCTCTTCCATTTCATTATTACCGCAAAGAAGACCAAGCGAGGCGTGATGTCTTATTCTTTTTACATTGTATATTGCCTCGGAAATAAATTCCTTTTCCATCTCGTCATTTAGCCAAACATTAGCACAAGCAACCATAAAATCCTGCCATACGATAAGACCATATTTGTCGCATAGCTCGTAAAAATAGTCAGAAGGGTAGTAAGCGCCACCCCAAACTCTTACGCAGTTAAAATTAGCAAAAATACAGTCCTTTATTAGTCTTTCAAGTCGCTCATTAGTTTCACGAGAAAGAAGATTGTCCATAGGCACATAGTTTGCACCCATTGCAAAGATTTTTATACCATTTACCTTAAAGCAAAATTCTTGACCGTGCTCGTCATCATCTCGGCTTAATTCTAAAGTGCGTAAGCCGATTAATTTTTTTGCTGTGTCAATCAAATAGTCGCCATTGTATAAATAAAATGTAACATCATATAATTCTTGCTTGCCATAGCCGTTTGGCCACCAAAGCCTTGGATTTTTTATTGTTATTTCACCCTTGCCGTCAACTAAATCAATAAATCGCCCGTCAACCTCACAAGAGACTCTTAAATTTGGTTCATTGTACTTTGTGCTAGCCAAAAGCTCCAACCTTACAGAGCCATTTTCGTGGTGCTGAATAATAGAGGTGTCCGATAGCTTGTCTGTGTTATAGCAACGTACCTCAACATCTCGGAAAACACCCATATTAGAGAGCTTAGGCGCCCAATCCCAACCCGACATATAAAAAGCTTTTCTTAAATGAGAAGCACCCTCAATAGTGTCACCATTCATATATAAATGATGGGCTTTTTCCGTTTTCTCAAAATAAGGAATAGGAGCTTTAAATTCAAGCCTTATTTCATTATTTCTTTTTGCCAAACGCTTAACATCATACTCATACATTCTGTGCATATTCTTAACACTGTCTAAAAGAGTACCATTAAAATAAATATCGCAAATTGTATCAAGCCCATAAAATGTTAAATCGATTTTTTCGCATAAAAGCTCATTTTCATTTAACTCAAATTGACTATAAAATGTACAGTCCTGTCTTGAAAGCTCGGTTAATTTTTCCTCATTCACCCCATAATATGGGTCGTTAATATAACCATGCTCATATAGCACACTATACATGTCACAAGGCAAAGAGCAGACAAGCCCTGAGTACTTACTAAAATCCATTTTCCAAGCTTTAATAATCATAAGAACCTCGTTGATTTAGTTATAAATCAATTTTATCATAAAATAAGCATTGCTGCAATAAGTAATTTGAAAACAAAAAGGCACCTAAGGCGCCTTTTTTTAGTTTATTAAAGAACTTGATATGCGTTAGCTGCCCAAGCATAGCCCTTGCAGCGTAAGCCCTTACCAGTGATAGCACTTGTGTTTTCGCTAAAGCCATATTTGCAAATTGAGGTCTTATAGTTGTTTGCAATTTCGTCAGCAAGCTCTGTGTAACCAAGGTTGCGAAGAGCATAAACAAACATAACAACATCAGGCGCCCAAACAGCACCACGCCAGTAGCCGTCCTCAACAAACAAAGGGCTATCAATAGCTTCACTTGCAATACCACCCTTGCAAAGGTGATGAGCCTTGATTTGCTTAACTATGTATTCTTGAATTTCCTTTGGTAGCATGTCCTCAAGAACAATAACACGGAGTGGCATTAAAGCGTTACAGTAGTATGGTTCGCCGGTTTCAGCAAGACGAACAAAAATCTTTTCGCCATCCCAGTAGTCCTTAACTGCCTTTTCGGCAAGCTCCTTTGCTAACTGTGCATAAATTTTCTTATCAGTTGGGAAGTTGAGCTTTTCAGCAGCCTCGGATAGGAAAGAGCATTGAACAGAAAGGAAAGCAATAAGCTCGCTAGTTTCTATGTGCTCACTCTTATCAAAGCAGGTTGAATTGTCTTGTCCTGAGTCATTTCCGTGATAATATGAAGGAACATCACCACGTAGGTTTAGCCACCAGTCGGTGTTGCGCTTCATCTCAAAGTAAACCTCTTCAAGCGCATGAGGAGTAGCAAATTCTGGATTTCTCTTTATCATTTGCTTGTACATCCAGCCCTGTACAGGAGGCTTTACAAAGTTCCAAACCTTATGGTTTTGAGAAATAGCATCAGGAACTCTGCCAACACGGTTGATGTGCTTGTACATTATCATAAATTGGTCCATAGCAATTCGGTAGTCAATGTCGGCAAGACCAAGCGCATTAAATGCATTGTCCCAGCTCCAAACATTACTCATACCAGCCTTACCCATAACAATTGCCTCGCAAGGAAAGTTACCAAGAGGTGCAATAGTGTTTGACCACATTATGTAAGCACATTCTTTTTCATATTTGTTCTTGCAGTTGAATTTTTTCTCCCAAGCGAGATAATCCTTTTCAGCCAAATCAGCATAGTAGTCATAGCTCATATTTTGTGCTAAAGTTGCACCCTTGTCAAGGAAGTTTCCTTCAATAGCAAACTCATATTCGCCGTTTTCATCAGGTAAAACACGAACATTAACATAATCAGAGGTAACCTTACCAGGTTGACGAAGCTTTTCAATCTTCAATGAGCCCTTGTTTGGAACAAACATAAGGCTACAATTGTTATTAAAGTCGCAAAGCTCAATAACTCCGTTTTGAATAATTTGATAGTCAAATCTCATATTTGCTTTTGCAATTTCTACTAAAATTTCCTTGCCGTTACCTTTAATAAAGGTGCCGTCAATACCATACATAGTGATTTTTGTTTCGCCTCCGGCGTGTTTAGCAGTTGCCTCGCGTGGAACAAAAGAAAACTTAGCACCTGTTCCAAAATCAATTGCTAAAACACCATTAAAAATATCTTGACCATGGTTGTGAATCATGTCCATTTTTAGAGTGTTTCTGCCTTTTTTGTCCCATACAAAATATGAATCTCTAATACTGTAGTGAAGTCTTTCAAAAGAATACATAAAAATCTCCTGTTAATTTAATATTTTATTAAATCTATTATACAACGATTTTTTTCAAATATCAAGATTAAGGCGAAAAAAGTAGGCATTTAGTTGTTGGGAAAACATATTGAGAAGGGAAGTTTTATAAAAGAATGTGTTTTAGAGAACAACTTTGGTCAAAATTGAGAATTGTTTATTGACAAGTTTCTTGTAGCGTAGTATAATTTTAAAGTATGGTATAAAACCTGACACTAAAAGGAGAGCTACATGAAAAGAAGAAAGGAAAGCTTTTGGGGATTGCATTTTGATTTCCACGCAACTCCAAGCGATGGCATACAAGGAAAAAACCTAAAGGAAGAGGACATTCGAAAAATTTGTCACCTTCTAAAGCCTGATTTTATCCAAATTGACTGCAAGGGACATCCAGGCTGGACCTCATATCCATCAAAGCTAGGCAACGCAATGCCTGAATTCGCCAAGGATACACTAAAGCTTTGGAGAAAGGTTACAAAAGAAGAGGATATAGCACTCTATATGCACTATTCAGGTGTGTATGATGTGAAATATTGTAGTGAGCACCCAGAGCAAAGAGTCCTTATGGCAGATGGCTATCGTCATTTTGGCTCAACTAAACTAAATGGCTCTTACACAGACGATTTACTAATTCCACAGCTAATGGAGCTCGCAGGGGATTATGAGGTTAATGGTGTTTGGATTGATGGTGAGTGCTGGATGGCACTTGCAGATTTCTCAAAGGAAACGCTTGAAGCCTTTGAAATGGAAACAGGCATTAACCTAAATGGTATAATCCCAGCCACCGACAAGGACCCATATTTTCACGAATACAGAGACTATCATCGCACACTCTTCAAAAAATATCTTAGTCATTATATAGATGCAGTTCACGAAAAGTATCCCGATTTTGAGATTTGCTCAAACTGGGCATTTAGCGACCATATGCCAGAGAAGGTGTCTGTAAATGTCGATTTTCTCTCAGGCGACTTAAACCCACTTAACTCCTTTAATTCTGCACGCTACGCAGCAAGAGCACTAGCACAGCAGGAGGGCTATGTATGGGATTTGATGTCCTGGAACTTTAGAAATAATATTGCAGGTCACGCAGCCTATGTGCCCAAGCATGTAAATCAATTAAAGCAAGAGGCAGCTGCAGTTATCGCAATAGGTGGAGCATTTCAGGATTATGTTCCACAAAACAGAGACGGCTCTCCAAGAATGTGGGAGCTTGAGGGCTTAAAGGAGCTTTCCAATTTTGTTCTTGAGCGTAAGCCCTATTGCCATAGAGCAAATCAAATTCATCAGGTTGCACTTCTTTTGTCCACATATGACCGTTACAAGGAATCAACTCACTTGTATTCAAGAACTGGCTATGAAAAGGTAATGGGAATGACAGCGCTCCTTTGCGATATAGGAGAGTCACTTGAAATCGTATGTGAGCATACATTGAAAAAGCACATAAACGAATATAAAATGTTCGTCGTGCCAGAGCTTTATAGTGGACTTGAGGATGAAACCATAGAAATTCTTTTAGAGTACGCAAAAAATGGTGGAAATCTTGTACTAGCAGGTAAAAATACCACCTCAATCTTTGCTAAAGCAGGCGCTCCATTTGTATGCAAGGAGCACGCAGAATTTTTTGAAACTGAAATTAAGGGCTCAGAGGACGGACACAATAACAAAACCTCAAATAAATACATTCCGTACTGCTTCACAACCGATAATATGAACTATGGAGCGTTGTTCTCACCATGTGAGATTGTAGCAGATGGCAAGACAAACGCGTCCTTTTCAGAAAAGCCAGCCATAGACCTTGCCAAGCTTTCCGTTACAGTCCCATACGGAGAGGGAACTATTACAGCCATAGGCTTTGATATAGGCTCTCAATATCTAAATGCAACACAGTTTATGCACAGAGAGCTAATGAAAGAGATAACTAGCCTTTATGAGCCACTTGTGAAAATCGAGTCAGCAGTTGGCAGACTTGAAGTAGTAGCAACTAAAAAGGACGGCAAAACAATGATACAGCTTGTCAACGCAGGAGGTACACATGCCGATAGATGCGCCACCACCGACGACTATATCCCACCTGTGCTTGATGTAAAGCTCTCAATTTCAGCACCAAGCGCAAGGAAGCTCATTCTTCAACCCGAGGGAATACAGCTCCCAATCGAGCATACCTCAAATGGTAAAATCTCAACAACAATCCCTCGCATAGATATCCATAGCATCATCGAAATTTGTGAGTGAGACTAAAAACAAAAAAGACAGGTGTGAAACCTGTCTTTTTTGTTTTTGGTGAGCCAAGGGCAATGTAAATCGAAAAAAGTTTAACGACAAAAACACTTTCTATTAACATTTGTAAAAAACAAGCGTTGCTTGAGCAAAACTAAAGTGCAAAGTTATTGACTATCACATAAAACAATGCTATCATAATGACAGAAGGTGTGCACTCCCTCTAATCATACAGGAGGATTTTATTATGGTAGAATTGAAAATATCAGAGGTTATATCAAGAGAAAGAAAACGCCTTGATTTAACACAAGAGGAATTAGCAAAGGCTCTCTATGTTTCACCACAAGCTGTATCAAATTGGGAAAGAGGTGGCTATCCCGATATAACCTTGCTCCCATCTATTGCTAACTTTTTTGGAATTACTGTTGACGAGCTTATAGGAAATGATGAGGTTAGTGTGAAAAGTGATATAGAAAGCTTTTTTGAAAAATACGGGAAAGTAAATTATAAAGAACGCTTGGCATTAGCTAAAGCCTATCACAAAAAATATCCACAAAACTTTGAAATTATGGAAGTCTTAGGTGGCTCAATAGTAGAAATTAAGGACTATTGGGAAAAGGAATATCCTTTACTAAAACACATATGCGAAAAGATAATGGAAGAATGCACAAACGAATGGATAAGACAAAGCGCAATTTATTATATGCACATTGTGTGCCCAGACGAAGAATTTGAAAATTGGAAATATAGAAGCCCACGAGCATTTGCTGATTGTGAAAACGAAAAATTAGAAGAAAGATACTATCAAAGATGCAATAGTGAAAGCTTCCAAGCTCAATCAAATGCGAATAATTTGCTCAGCCTAATGCACTTTTTAGGCAGAGATTGTATGCGATTCCACGATATAAGGGAAAAGGACAGATTCAAATTAGTTTTTGGAAATCCAATGCAAGCTGCCGAGCTTTCAAAATTCAAAATGCGAGTGCTTGAAAACATTTCAACTGACGGAGAAATACCGGAGGCTTGGCTCGGTGCTTATGCAGAGTTGTGTCTAAAAACAGGTGGTGCTTTAATTGGTGCAAACGAGCTTGACGAGGGATTTGCATATCTTGAAAAATCATTCGAATTATATGAAAAATGGATTGAAACTCCTGATGGAAAGCTTATGGATGTTGGAAAACCTGAGCTTTTTGAAAATGCAAAGGTTAATAAAAACGATAGCTCAAATGTTGTATATATTCATTTGCAAAATGGAACAAAGGTTTGGACTCCTTATTTATGGCTCTTTTGGGGACTCAAAAACGATATAAGAAGAGCTATGACACATTGGCATTGGTTTGACAATGTTCGCACAGACGAAAGATTTTTGGTTCTTTATGAAAAAGCTCTAAAGCTTATGGAAAAATAAAAATGGCGAGAGCTGATTATTTCGGCACTCGCTTGAAATGTTTAAATTGAAAATCAACTATTGTGTTATTGAAATGTTTTATGTGTTGTGGTATAATTTTATTAATTTGAAAACAGAGGTGATATTTTGAAATACTACATAGACTCTAATAAGAGGATTACAAAGAAGAAAGCCATATTAACCGCACTAATTTCATTTGTAATTGTTTTCGTTTTATCAGCTCTAATATTTTTCTTTGTTGACAAAATGATAGGCGCATCGTTGTTGGGTTTTTTCTTATTTCTTCTTGTTGTGATTTCTTTAATATGTTTATTGGCTGGAGATAATAATGTTGTAATGCCATATGCGGAAATTATAGAACAGGATATTGTTTTTTTTAATCAAAAATCAATAGAGCAAAAACGCATACCCTTATCTGTTATTTGCTCTGCAGAAATAACAACAGCATACAGATATAAAATGCACACAATTCCTAAAAGAACCAAGCACAAGCTCCTTTTTGCTTTTGGTGCGATGATATTCGGTCCAAAATACATTGTTTTCTATGATGTTGATTTTAATTTTTTGTTTGGATTGTATCTTTGTAAAGAGAATTACCATGCATTTAAGAAATATCTTCCACAAACACAACGAAACATAAATTTTTCATAAAATACTCTGTGGCGAGTGCTTGTATATATACAAGTGGCTCGGCTTCGCCTCGCCAATACAAGCACACGCCACAACCGACTGAACAAACAAAAAAGGGCAAATTAAATAACCGAACTCCCAAAGATAAAAAGACAAAATACGAAGGCGAGCGAAGTGGGGTTTCGCGCTGAGCCGCTTGCGAAAACACCCACTTTCTCGCTTGTCGCCATATTCGTAAATTTTGGTGCTTTTTAACTCTCGAAAGGGAGTTTTCTTTTTTTGCTCATGGCAAAATTCCCACCTTTTTACTCAAAATGGCTACTAATTTTGCTAACCCCCTTGACAAATGATTTGTTTTGGTATATACTAAATGGGACAGATTGTCCCACGAGGATTCTCTGTTGAAAATTGAATAAAAATATTTGTGTGAAATAGTAAGTTTAAGTAATAGTTAGTTAGTATATGCAAGTTCGCGCGCAGTAGAAAATGGCGGAACTCAATGGGCATAATACAAGGAAATCACAATTTTTAGTGATAGCCTGTATTATGCCCATTTTTGTTTTTTAAGCATTTCACACAGGAAAGGAGGATTTATTGAACAAAGAAATTACAATTGCAAGTGTTGGCAATGAACAAATTGAAAATCTATTAAGTGAGCAAAAGGGCATTTTTTATACTCTGCTCCAAAGAATTACAGAGCTTCATTCCCAATCACTTGCAGAAAAGAAAGGGGGTGAATAAGAATTGTCTTATCACAATGCAAAGGTGTATTCTGACGGAAGTCATCACATAGCAATTTTACCACAACCTAACACCCAACGCAAAAGTGAGAAGAAAAGTAAAGTAAGTACAGTAGAGGAAATTGAATTAAAAGAAAAATTTGAACAAGCGTATGCAGAAGCTCCAAGCAAAGGTAAAAAGAAAAAGTCCAAAGAAATATTAGATATAGTCGCAAGCAATTTTGCAGATAAAGAACAGGCAGAAGCATTTGTCGAAAAGCATATGGAAAGAAAAGAACGTAACGTAAAGGAAAAAAGAAAACGACTATCAAGAAAAGTAAATACAAACGATTGGAACTATTTTGTAACACTAACCTATGATGATAAATTGCATACAGAAGAAACATTTGAAAAAGGCGCACGAAATTTTTTGAAACACGCAGTAAGTAGAAATAAATACAAATATATCGGTGTTTTTGAGAGGTCTCCCAAGACAAACAGACTACATTTTCACGGAATATTTTACATACCCGAGGGGAAAATGATAGGCGAGCTTGTTGAGGTAAGGGACTTTGATACGAGAAGTAACAGAATGCGTACCACATTACAGAACACGCATTTGAATAAAAAATTTGGAAGAAGCGACTTTGAAAAAATAGAACACAGAGAGCTACTCGGCAATATAATGTTTTATCTTACCAAGTATTTAACCAAGCAAGGTGGAAAGCTCATTATGTCTAAAAATATACCAACATACTATATTACAGATATTTTAGAGGAAGATATTGCTTGCAAATACGGAAACAACGAAGATGACCCAAGAGTAGTATTGTTCGATAATTTTAGTTGCTTTAACGAAGGAATTTATGTAGGTGAAATATGTGCAGAAACGAAAGAAAAATTAAAAAAGGCGAATTAGGTATAATTTATCTTTCGCCCGGTGGAGACTAAACGAAATCGCCATTTCTGTCAAGGGAAAATATATTGTTTGAGACTATAATAAAAATACTTTTGAGCAATATATTTTTTAACCCCTTGACATCTCTGTCAATTCCGTTTTTTGTGTCTCCGTCGAAAGACAAATTAAAAAATAAAATAAAAAAGGAGATTTTGAAAATGGAATTGAAAAATCAAAAATCACAATCAAATCAATTGAAAACAGCTGTAATTTATGCTCGTTATTCAAGTGAAAATCAAAACGAACAATCAATTGACGGTCAATTAAGAGTGTGTCAAGAATATGCAAAGGTTAATAATATAATCATTCTTGATACATATATTGACAGAGCAATGACAGGTACTAACGATAATAGACCTGCATTTCAACAAATGATAGCAGATAGTAAGCACAAGAAATGGGATTATGTACTCGTTTACAAGCTTGATAGATTTTCAAGAAACAAATACGAGTCTGCTATTCATAAGCATACATTAAAAGAAAATGGTGTAAAGGTAATTTCAGCTACTGAAAGCATACCAGATACACCAGAGGGAATTATTCTTGAATCCTTGCTTGAGGGTATGAACCAATACTATTCAGCAGAATTAAGCCAAAAAGTTAAAAGAGGTATGAGAGAAACAAGACTAAAAGGCAACTTTCAAGGTGGTCATTTACTCTATGGCTACAAGTTGAATGGTAGAAAAATTGTAAAAGACGAGGAAACTGCTCCAATTGTTCTTTACATTTACGAGGAATATTCAAAGGGCAGAACAGTTGCAAGTATAATAAATTCCTTGAACGCAAAAGGTATTCAATACAAAGGCAAGCCACTTGCAAGTAATACAGTATATGGCATACTCAAAAATGAAAAGTATTCGGGAATATACACGATAAATGAAGAAATTGTCGATAATATGTACCCTCAAATAGTGCCTATGAGTATTTGCAATATTGTAAGAGAAAAAATGAGCTTAAACAAATATGGCAAAAAGTCAGTTGAAACAGTATATATTCTTCGTAACAAAATGAAATGTGGCTACTGTGGACAAAGCCTTATCGCAGAATGTGGCAAATCAAGAAAAGGCGATATGTACTACTATTACAAATGTCACGGAAGAAAGAATTTGCGTAATGGTTGTAAACAAACAACTTTCAAAAAAGAAGTTCTTGAAGAATTTATAATTGACAGTATCATTGAAGAGCTTTCCAAACCGTCAGTTGTAAATCTGATAACAAAAAAGCTCCTTGCTATACAAGAGCAAGAAAGCCATACAAGTCCAATATTAGATGTGTTATTGAAAGAGCAAAAACAGACTGAAAATGCCCTTAATAATTTGGTATCAGCCATTGAACAAGGTATCATATCAAACACCACAAATAAGCGTCTCCACGAGCTTGAAAATCGTTTACAAGAGCTTGAAAAGCAAATCATTATTGAAAGAAATAATGAAGATGTAAAGCTAACCGAAAAAGATATAAAAGAATTTTACGAACAAGCTTTAAGATTAGA
Source organism: Clostridia bacterium (assembly GCA_017472695.1). Classification (GTDB taxonomy): domain Bacteria; phylum Bacillota; class Clostridia; order Oscillospirales; family CAG-272; genus RGIG2000. Next base: position 60,966 of record JAFUOQ010000014.1, read on the forward strand.
GCCTTTGATGTTAATAAACTATCTTGTAAAGGAGATTATAGTATATGAAGATACAATACATATCTACTATAAAAGCCCACTTAATATAAGTCCTGATGAAAGTCAGGGCTTTTCTTTTTACCAAGAGAAAAGACAAATAACTGTTTATACTCAAATTACTCACGAAACAATAGAGGTAAATTTACAAATAATAATGACCGTATAATAACGGCATTTATTCCACGGAACAATTGACAAGAGCCTCTCGGGAGTGTGGATGTCAGGCATAAAAGAGCCAAGACATCAACCCCGAGGGGTTTCGTTTGCCTTTCGGCTTGAAATAGCCTACCACACTCCCTACTCTTGTCAATCGTCTTTCGCGGCATAAAAGCCGATAACAAAAATAAAAAAGGTGCTTACAGGAAAAGCACCGAAGAAAAGCCGATAAAAAAGAAAAATAACCTAAACCGAAAGTGTTTCGATTTAGGTTAGTCTTGGTGACCCGTACGGGAATCGAATTCTGCACACTTCCGACAACCTGAATTGCCTATAAAAGTGCCTAAAATCGGTGTTTTTTAGCACTTTTTAATGATTTTTCAGGTGCGGTTAGAACCATTATTGAACGTTCTATTTTGAACCCACTTCCGCGGTTTTTTAGACACGTACCGCAAGTTCTGAGAAAACGAAGGTCTGGCGGTAATGGTTTTCGGGGCGGGCAATATAGTCGCGTTTCTCTATAATTGTTATGCGCATTGGTTCGAGCCCATTTAGTAATTTGTGAAGATTGATTGTAAATTCTATTTTGTCATTGTCTATCACAATAACGTTAACAAGTTCACATATCGCTTCGCGTAATTCATCATTAGCTTTTGAGTTTAGCCGTTCAGCAAAACTTTTTACGTTTTTAGCAATCCTTTTTTCTTTGAATTCGGGGAATAAGGACTGCCGCTCTTCAATTAAGGTTTGCTTATGTTTTAGCTCGCTAATTTCCCACAAGAGCTGGCAGTTTTGCTCTGCAATAAACTTGCGAAATGATTTTGAATCCTCTTTTGCGGCTTTTTCTTCGTTTTCTTTGATGAAAGCTTCTTTTTGAGCTATTTGATTTCGAATAACGAGCAAATCCTCTTGTAGCTTATCGAAAATCTTAACATAGCTGATTTTGACAAGTTCTGTAAGGTTTAAGAGATTTTCCTGAGCAAACAAGCAATTATTAAATAGTTTTAAGAGGTAGTCTTCAAGGTAGCTGGCATTTACTGCTTTTATAATGCAGTTTTTCTCTCGCGAATTGCATTTGTAAGTCGGGTATTTGTTTTCATTGCTAATCATAACCGAACCGCAAAATGCCTTTCCGCAAGAGCCACAACGTGTAAGCCCTGAAAGTAGGTATTTTCTGTTCGGATTGTAAGTAATTGTACGTTTTTTTCTTTCATCAAGGATTTCTTGCACTTTAAAGAACGTTGCGTCATCAATAATCCTTGGCAATCCGTTAGGAATTCGTATTATTTCTGACGGTTTTTTCATTTTTCGTGAATTCCGCTTTCCATTGAATTCTTTTCCGTATGCCTTGTTGTAAATGTATTCACCTATGTATTTTCGATTTCGTAAAACGTCGTAAAAATGCCCACTGAAAAGGCGTCCGTCTGACCTTGTGTAGCCGTGTGAATTCAGGTAATTTCGTATTTTTGCGTAGCCGTAACCTTGTAGCGTTAACTCGAATATAAGTTTAACCGCTTCGGCTTCTTTTTCATCAATTACGTACTTTTTACCTTGAACCCTGTATCCTAAAAGTGGAGTGCCACCGTGAATTTTGCACTCTTTGGCGTTTGCTATTTTTCCAGCCACACATTCGCGGGCAAGCTTCTTAGAGTAGAGTTCCGCCATACCCATTGACATAAGCTCGAAAAACTCACCTTCGGGCGTTTCATCGAATTCTTCGAGGGCACTAATAATTTTGATTCCGTGTTTAGCGAAATACTTTTTGTAGTACCTCGAATCGTCCACATTTCGCGCCCACCTATCCATTCGGTGAACAATTATAAGGTTGAATTCCTTTTTCGGGGCGTCCTTTACCATTTCTTGAAAGCTAATTCTGTTTGCGCTTGTGCCGCTTTGTGCTTCGTCCACGTATTCGTGAATCAGTTGAATATTATGGCTTGCGCAAAAGCGTCTGATTTCTGATAGCTGTACTGTAATACTTGATTCTTGTTGCTTATCAGAGCTAAACCTTGCATAAGCAACCGCTATTATTTGTTGCATTTTCTTTCTCCTTTCACAGTAAATATAAAAGGCGCATAGCCGATTAAGCTATACGCCTGTTAATTATTATTCTTCGTTTATATCTTCGTTTTCTTCTTCCTCGTCTTCATCTGGTGGATAACCGAATTTTTCGCTTAAGCAACACCAATAGAATTCATCGCCAATGTTGAATCCTTTAAAAAGTATGTCCTTTTCTTTCACAATTTCATTTAAGTAGATGTCAACAACATCGCTTAAATAGCTGTATTTTTTACATTGATACTCATAATTACTATATGATGAATAAATTTGTGTAATTCCAGAATTTGTTTGGATTGATAATTTGTTTAAGAAATTTTCAAAGTTTTCGAATTCGATAACATATGATTCCAAATCGTTGAAAGCATTAACAAGATTATCATTTATTTCACGAATAGAACTTAATAGGTTTTTTTCTTCTACATCCCAAGCTTCTATTATTGCTAATAAATTCCCTGTATATATTTCATCGAATTCATCATATTGACTCAATTTCCACCTTATATAGTTGTTTTCTTCGTTTGCGAGAGCACTGTTTGCATTAAAGAACCAAGATGTGTTTTTCAGACAAGCAGTTGTTATTTGGGTGAAATTGTTAAAATCGAGATAAATGTCAATTTCACTTTCAATTCCGTTGTATTGTTTGACTTACTGTTTCACAGCTATCATCTATATCGAATCCGTTATCGGTTAGTATCTTTTCAATTCTATAATTTCTCATAAATCCTCCTTGTAATCATTAAATTTAATTTTTATATTTTCTTTTTTATCGTTAATTTCGATTGTTTTGATGAACAAGTTTATTATATCGCGCGAAATTTCGTTTGATGTAAATAATTCGTTAATCGTTAGTTGTTCAGCTTTTGTTGCGAACTTTGTTTGCATAGCGTCAATATTAGCCAAAACAGCTTCTATTTTTGCTAATTCTGCTTCGTGCGTTGTTTGAGCATTTATTGCTTCTTCCGCTTGCTTTTCGCACCTTTCAGCAATGGCTTTTGATGTTGAAGGGTTAACTGCCTTGTTAATCAAAGCACAGATGTTGTCTTTCAATCCGCAAAATTCGGTTTCTATGAATTATAGCTTCATCGTTCTTTTGCTTTTTTAGTAAGCCAAAAACCGTTTCAGCATTTGCAGTAGAGAGGTACTCGTTAATTTTTGCCGTTAAGATTTCCTTGACAGCTGTTTCGAGGTACTCCGCATTAACGCTTTTTGTGCCGCATTTTTTGCCACGCCTTGAAAGATGATTCGGGCAGACATAAAGCCTTGTACGTTTTTTGCTTCTGCCACCTACGTTTGACTGTCCACTCATTGAAGAACCACAGTCCTTGCAAGTAATAAATCCAGTCAAAATGTATTCTGAACTTGAATTTTGATGTGGATGACCTTGTTTTCTTTCGTTAAGAAGTTTCTGCACCTTATCGAAGGTTGCTTTCGTTATGATTGGCGGGATTGCGGTTTCATTTCTAACTTCGTCAAACTCATCAATTACAACTCTATGAGCTTTGCGTTTTCCGTTTTCACGATTGTAAACGAAAGTGCCAATGTATTTTTCATTTCGAAGAAGTGAATTGAGTGTTGAATAGGTAAATTGACGTCCTTTACGTGTTTTGTAGCCAAGAGAATTCATTTTTTTAATGATTTGCTGGTAGCTTTTACCTTTTTCCGCCATAGAAAATATTGTTCTAATGGCAGGAGCTTCGTTTTCGTCAATTTCAAAGCACTTATTGACAATTTTTAAGCCATATGGTGCTTGTCCGCCCGTGCTTTTACCTAATTTTGCATTGTTAATTTCGCCTTGCTTTGTAGTGCAGGCGGTCATTCTTGACTTGAATTGATTTATACACGTCATTATATTGAATGAAAGCTCACCAGCAGCCGTGTTTCTGTCGAAAATGTCATCCCCTGAAATTAAAATGCAATTCCATTTTTCTAAATCGTTTAATATTTGATTTATATGCACATTGTTACGTGAAAGTCTGTCAAAACGTAATACCACTATGACATCAATTTCGCGTTTTTTCGCTTTGTCCAACATTTTGATGAATTCTTCGCGAGTGTCTATAAACATTCCGCTTCTGTTGTCTTCTTGGAATATATCAGTTAGTTTGAGAAATTCATATTTGTTTATGAATTCTGTGCATAATGATATTTGTCCGCTTATAGATGTTTCGCGTTCATCAACCGTACTTTTGCGCGCGTAGATTGCTGTACGCAAATGAGTTACGCCATATTTTTCTTTTGCTTCAAATAGAGCATTTTGTAATAAATCAAGACTTTTTTTATTTAGTGGAAGCATTGTCGCCTCCCATATACTTTTGAGCAAGCAACTCTGCAAGAATTTCGTTTAATTCTTTTTCGAAGCCGCTTGTTTTTATATTTTTTACATCATCAGAGGACACTTTAATATGTCCTCTGTTTTTTAGCAGGTCAGAACGCTTAATTTCCATTCTTACCTCCAAACACTTCGTCAATTTGCGCCAAATCGTCAATTGTGTAGTTGCTTTGAGGCGCGCTATTGGCGTTTGTTGGCTTAAACTCTACATCTTTGCTTTCTGGTTCACGTATGCCACCTTTGATAATAAAGCAGTCATAACGCGCCTTTGTGCCTGTGTGAGAGAATTGCTTTGTGTTGTGGTCGCTATCGCCCTTTGCGAGTCCTCGCTCAATCCACCTTTGACGAATTGAACGAATTTCGCCACCGAGTCCGTTTTCGTTAAGAACCTTCTTTGTGTAGTTGTCTAACAAGTGGACTTCCCATAAGGTGTCGTACTTGACAATTTTTCCGTAGATTTCGCTTGGCATATATGAATCGTAGCCATTTAGCGACTGGTCGCTATATTTCTTTTCAATGATAAATCGAGATTGAAAACGAGTAATGAAATCTACAATGTGATTGAATGCCTTTGTTGCATTGTCGCGTTCTTCGAATGCTTCTTGTTCGCACCTAATAAGGCGTTCAAGCAGAGAATGAGCAGAAAGCCCAAACGAAAAAGCTTCATTTAGCAGTTCCACAGTTAAATAGATTGCCGCATACTTGCTGGCTAATCTGTCAGTTAAGTTGTCCTTTTTAACCATTAAGGACTTGACTTTGCTAAGAGCCATTCCGTATCTGTCGCATAAATCATCAATGTCTATGCTTGCTACAAAATCGGCGAATTCTTTGCCTGTGAACCCGAAGTGCCTACGCACAGTTCGTTTTACAAGCTCGGCTTCTTCTGCACTTTTAGTCCATTGAATGCCTTGCGTTTGAATGACGCGGACTTTCAGTCCTTGGTACTGCGAGCCGTAATCTAAGATTGGCGTTTCGCTTGATGTTATTGCAACGCCGCTCCAACCGTAACCGTTTTCACACAATTCGTAGTTTCCGTTTAAGCGACCCTTATTTGAGCCGTCAGCCAAGGTGTAAATGAATTGCGAAAGGTTAATATTTGGATTTGTTGTAATGTCATCAATGACAAATGGAACGCCGAACACGCCGTCTATGCGGGCAAAAATTGCATTTAGCGTGTTGTTTGCAGTAAAGCACAATCCTGTTGCCTTATTGCTAATTTCAGGGTTCATAAACGGACTGCACATTAGCATTTCCGCTGTTGATTTTCCTGTTGTTGACCTGCCACAGAGATTTACGATAATTGTACCTAAATCCTGTTCGGCGTTAAGTCTTGACACAACAACCGCCGAGTAGCCAATAGCAAGAGCCAAGCTAAGCTCAGTAGACGGAAAGATTGTGTCTTTAAGGAATTTTAAGTAAGTTTCCTTATCACCTTTTTTGAAAATAAATTTCTTTCGTTTGGTTTCGGCATGGTTGCCGTCAAAATCTGTCTTATCATAGAAATAGTATTCTTTACCATTGAAAGGATACCACCCTAAGACCTGATTTTGATAGAGAATGCTGTTTGTTTCTTCGCACTTCTTTTGTCCGTAGAGCAAATGCGAGATAACAGCGTCTTGCCAATACGGAGAAATCGTTATTCCATTCCTGCTAAGAGTAGCAGTTATGTTTGGTAAGTGTACACTTTCGGCTGAAAGCTCAAAAGTGTAGCTCCTCTTGTTATGGTCGTTTACGAAAATCAACCACTTTTCAAGACCGTAAGGGTCTTCGATGTCGCGGATAATACCTTGGACGTAAAACAAAGGTGATATGTCTTTTTCGACCTTACCTTCCTTGTTTTGGTAATCGAGGCATCCGCAATTTTTCATTAAGAATTGTCATAATGACCTCCATAAAAAAGTATTGCTCCGTGACGCGATACCGCCACAGAGCTGAGCGTAGTATAGCACAAAAATCGAGGCATTTCAAGTAGGTTTTTGTACTTTTCGCCATTCCTTCACCAAACGTTCGGAATTGTTGTACGAAACAACCATTTTTGCGCGTTTTCACGAAACCTTATTATTATAAATTATAAGCGTTGGTGAGTGATTTGACCTTGACTAAGAAAAATAATCCATTTTTGCGTGGATTATTTTTTCTTGTTTCTTAGTGAATTATTCGCCTGAGCCATCCGAGGAAGAGCTATCTACGAACCTGCAGAGCTTGTCAGGCATTTTTCGGTTTTCTACGTAGCGTTTGAATCCGTCGCCGACTCTGACGAGAATTCTTATTTTTGCAGGAATGTCGTATGTCTTTCCGTCAAGTGGACTTTTCCAACCAACCTTAGCCTCTGTACGTCTGCCCTCGATAGTAAGGTAATTCTTTTTTATGACCTTATAGCCTAATTTGGCGTATTCCATAGTCATTTTTTGTTCTTCCTCAATTATAGCAATAACATCAGAAATCTTGAAATTGAACTTGTTTGCGATAGCGCGGGCAATGGTAAGCTGGTCTATTGTGCGCATTGTTTTTACAGGTATATTTGCTTTTGCTGTTTTTGGATTTTTAGGTGCTTTTTTCTTTTCCATTTCGTTCTCCTTTAATATTCGTATGCGAATAACATTGTTGAGTGGTCGCCGTCGTCTATAACAAATATCTTTTCAGCAAGTATTTTGTCATATTCTGGCTTGTAGTTTGTGTAGTGAATTGTTTTTTGGTTTGGCTTTTCTTGTGATTGCGTAATTGCAAGAATGTCTGTTCCGACTTTCTCGAATGTGAAAACCTGCAAATAGTCAACTATTTCTTCGTTGTATGCAGTTTGTAAATCAATGCACATCCAAAGATACTGTTGCAATTCTATTGGCAAATTTTCGTCAATTCCGCACGTAATGTAGCGGTTTTCTTGATTGAACATTTTTTCTCCTTTCGCGGGGCATTTGTTTTTCGTCTGTGGCTAAATTCTGCCAAAATTTCACGTGTTTTTGAGCGGGGCATAGAAACACCCTGACAAAGTGTTTTCGTTTGAAATTTTGCAAAACTCAGGAAAGTAGCGGTGTGCGCTCGAAATAGATAAGACCGCTTCCGTCATCAGAGAAGACGTAAACCCTGTGCCACCACCATTCGCCGTTTCCAGCCTTGAAAAATTCGTTTACCTCTGGATTGTAGCTTGAAATCTTAAATTCCTTTTCTACCTCTGCCGCTTCCTCTTTTGTTCTTGCAATTACAAGGTGAGCAGAAGCTCCACCGTCGTTGCATTCTTGAACCGCTTTTATTTTGTCTTTTGCGGTTGCTTTGAGTTCGTCTGGTAAATCCTTACCGACCATATATGCAAGTAGTTCTTGCATTGTTTGAATCTTTTTCATATGTACTCCTTTTAGAAAGCAAAAGGGCTAACGTAATAATACGTCAGCCCTATGTAATAGTTAGATTGTTAAATGGCAGTACCATTTAGTAGTTAGATTGTTAAATGGATGACACCATTTAATAGCCGAACTGTTAAATGCAACACCATTTAGTAGTTAATTGTTAAATGGTAGCCCCATTTATTACTACATTGCGCTATGTAATGCTAAATGGTGAATTGCATACGTCGTGTACTTTGTACGTATGTATTACTTGCTACCAATGTAATAATATATGGTTATAAATGGCGATTTTTCAAGATTTACTCTAACATCAAGCCCTTTGAAGGAAGAGAAGCAGATTTGAATGCGTTTTTGATATTTTTTGCGGTAGCTTCGCCCTTGAGTCTTGCTTCGTCAATCATTGCCTGAGCATTTTTGATATTTTTCGTTCCTACTCTTATTCCTAAAGCAGTACCGCGAAAATTAACGGTTTCTAAGCTTGTTGAGTTACTGTAAATTCTCAAACAGTTATTGTTACTAACGAATGTTAGCCAACCACCTTTTGTATTTTTGCAAATTTCGCTTATCATATGTAATCCATATCCAGAATTTGCCCAAGGGTCTTTCAAATTTGGTTCTTTTGCAGGATTGAAAGCGCGAGAAACACCAGGTTTTATTGCCCAGCGCAAAGCATCCTCGTTATTCGAAATATATGATTTGTGAATTATGTTTTTGTTCAAACTTTCAAATACACCTATTCCTTCATCCAAGATTGCAATTTCAGCAATTCCTCTGTTCCACCAGTATTGACCGCAAATCCAAACATCATTTGTTCCTGCGTGTTCGGGAATGTTTCTAATAGCTTCTCGAATAAGAAATTGGAAAAGTTTTTTCATTTCGTCATTGCTTTGAGCCAGAATACGTGCCAATTCAGCACTTTTTTTCTCGATTATATCGCCTTGCTCAAGAAATTCACCACGTTGCATAGATTCTTCGTTTAAGTCACGTATATTTATCTTTGTAAGTGGAATATATGAATAACTTCCGTGAGCTTCACCTGGATTCTTTCCTTCTTCAAAACCAGCCGCTTTGAAGAAGCCCATATGGCAAGCGTATGAATAGTCTTTGTCTTCCAAAAACCTTAATTGAATATCCCACGGCATTAAATCTCGCTTTTCACAGAATTGTCTAATTACAGCAGCAGTAAATAGCATAGAGAAGGGTTCATAATTACTCACTTTTGAAACGTCAAAAAAGTATGTATCATTCTTTTCACAATCGTGCAGTGTATTACTAAAAGATAAAACATTTTTTGTACAAAGATTTGGAACTATAATTTTCAAAATCAAAAAATCTCCTTTGTCTAATCTTAAAACACCCAATAAACATTTATTTGGGTTAAATACTATTTTGTGTAATATTATTGATAGGAATTGCGAAAAGATATACTTGTTCTTATGACATATACTTTATGTTCCTAACATTGTTAGTGTAGCAGTTCCTAATAATTGGACAACTGCACCATAAAACCAACCGTGTTTTGCAATGTGGTCACTTATGCGCTGAAAAAGTTTCTTTTGTTTAGGAATGTTGCGACTGGATTGAATATTTTCGAGAAGTTCTTTAACTTCTCCAAGCAATTCAAGCAAGGTTTCTTTATCCTCTCCACCTTGTTTATCAATCATTCGCTCGATTTCGTGGATGGAATTATCAACTGTTAATGTAGAATAAGATACATTGCCGAAAATCATATTGCCATAATTTGTTATGTTTCCCAAAGCCATTTTTTGCTGTTCTTCCTCCTGTTTACGTAATGATTTTTCTTTGTTTTCAAAATAAGAAAGAGAAGGTGGAAGCATATCGCAAAAACCATTGTTAACAAAAGCTATTAAACCACCAATCATACCATATTGAACAAGTTTTTCTAATTCAAGTGAAATTGACATTTGAACATAGTTAGGGAATATGCCATAGTCAAATGAGACTCGATTGGAGCTGCTATTTTTATGCTCAAGTAAACACTTTAACATTTCTTCTGCGGTTTCGTCCATAATGCGAAGACCACAAACAAAAGGTTGTCCATTTACTATAGAAGCGGCTCTTTCACGTATCGCGTCCTGGCGAGCATCTCTTTCACGTTTGCGTTCAGTATCTTTAGCTTGTTTTATTTGCTTTTCTAAAAGTTTTTCATATGAAGATTTTGCCATAATACTCCTTTTTCTCAGTGTTTTACTATTATTACTTTTACACCGTCTACCATTTCAATATCGCGTTTGAATTCAACTTCGTTTTGTATTACACCGAGGTCGTAGACAACATATAGTTGTCTTTCGTAAGCTTTTTTATATGCCGTTATATCTGAACTAATTTCTTCAATTACTTTGGACTTTTTGCCTTCACGTAGCAATTTCACTTCTATGCAAAGATTAAACTTTGGAATTATAAAGTCAGGGATATATTCTTTGCCCGAAAACTCAAATTTACCCGATTCTCGGTCATAATCAGTTCCTTTTGATAAGCCTCGCCCAAGCAATAATGACTCTATCGCATTTTGAACCTCAAGTTCTTTATCAGGCTTTTGAAAAATAACAGTCCTAAGGCGTGTTTGTAAAAAGTTTTCGATGTTATCAAATTCATCATCGGCAAAATCTACACTTCCTTCAACGCTTGACAAAAGCATTTTTGTAGACACTAATACTTGTTCTAAAACTCGTTTTTGCGTAGGCCAAACGGTGTCTCCAAATTCTGGAATAGCGTCTAAATTAAATGTATACACAACAGAACTAACTGTCAATATATTTTGAGCAATTGCAGCTAAGTCATTGTATTTTTTTGCCATATCTTTATATGATGAATACTTGCCTGCTATAGTGCAATTGGAATCTACCAATATGGTTTGTATGACATCGCTTAAAGCCTTTAATTGAGAAATTAATACTTTGATTTCTTTTGTTTTATCTATAGAATTTTTCATTTGGATTTCCTTACTTTAACTGGTCACATAGAGAGAGTAGTTCTTCTACACGTTCAACAATACGTTCTTGTTCTTCAAGCGGGGGAAGTGGATATGCTAACGAAGAAATAATTTCAAGGTTTATATTTTTTTGCGCGGATTTAGTTGCTAATCCGTCAAGTATATTTTGATATGCCATTAACATATACAAAAAGTATTTATTAGATGTAATAGGATTAAAAGCATTAAATCCTACAACACTATCAGGGAAACAAGCGTCAAAGTCCAAAATGCCAACATCTGCTATGTTTGCGGCAATGGTCATACACAAAGTTCCTTTTTTCCACATACGACTTTGAGCTAAACCAAAGTCGTTATAATAAGCTGAACATTTTTTGATTATACCATTTGAACGTGCTACATCGCCTGTTTGAATTAACGGATACGTACCACCATCATATAATAATTTATCATTTCTTGGGCGATGTTTTGATTTACCGCGCGACACTTCGCCAATATCAGTTAGTCTTACCCACGACCACGTGTCAGGAATGTCAAATAAAATTTCTTCTTCAGTTATAGGCGGAAGAGGTTTTTCCTTTTTTATTTTGCCGTTTTTTATAAGAAATGCTTTTTCTTTCTCAAGTTGCTTTATCAAAACTGATACTGGTGTATCTTCAGGCATACGTTCAGTAAGTTTGCCTTGCACAGCTTGTTGCAATATAGATTTACGGAGCATATTGGTAAAGTCTGAGTTTAAAGTTTTCAGGTTCGATTCCACTTTTTCATATTCTTCTACAAGAGGGAGTAATTCCTCGATTTTGTCAACGATTCTTCGTTGTTCTGCAAAAGGTGGAATAGGGATAAGCAAGTTGAAAAATAATTCTTTATTCAAATGGGGAATAGCCGAACCTCTTTTACGTTTTCGCAAAAGCTGTTTGTTCAAAAGAATAAACATCAATACATATGGTACATACATTTCTTCGGGAATATACAACACCTTGAAAGTACTTCCTTTATAACCATCTTCAGTTGCTAAAAACACTTCTCCAGAATTTTCACCGTCTACTAAAATTAAGCGAGTTCCTTTTTTTACAAATTCACCACTTGTAAGGAATGTCGCTTCAATTTTGCCTCTTAAATACTTCGCCTCAAGATACGGATAACTTTTGTTACTTATTTTTTCGCCTTCACGAAGCTGACAGAGATACCCAAGTTTTAACCATTTCCAACTTTCAGGAGCATCAAAAGGGATTTCTTCTTCTGTTATTGGCAGAAGTTTTTTTTCTGGTTTTATTTTTCCTTCTTTAACAAGCCGCGTTTTTTCAGATTCAATGCGCTTCAATAATTTAAAAACAGGTTCATCATTATTATCTTGCGCAACAAGCTTGCCTTGCATTGCAAGTTGCAAAATAGAGTTTTTTAATTCTTGTGCAGTCATATTAGCCCTCCAACTTTTGGGTAATTTCTGTCAAAATGCGGTCTATGTCTTTGTTAAGCTCGGTACGTTTTGCTTGGTAGCGTGCAATCAAAGCATTTGGTTCTAAAACTTCTTCTTCTTCTTCATATGGAAAAGGGCAGCATTTGTCGAAATTGTAATTTAATCCGTTTTCGTCAAGTTCTTCAACGGTGAAAAATCTTGCTTTGTCTTTACCATCTATTTGAATTGGTCGTTTATTATTCCACCATTCGCGAACTGGGTCGAAATGTTTGTCTTGCATGGGTTTTGTTTTAGTAAAGTTTTTCACGCCATCAGGCAAGTCTAACCTATAAACCCAAACGCCACGACTTGCAACGCCTTTCTGGAAAAACAGCAGATTGGTATAAACATCAGCATACGGCTTGAAAACTTGTGGTAAACGTATAATAGTATGTAATCCGTATTCTTTGAGTAATTTTTCTTTAATGGTTGCTTTTACCCCATCGCCAAACATAAATCCAGCGGGAAGAACAACGCCACAACGCCCTTTGTCTTTCAAAAGGTGCATAATCAATGCCATAAAAAGGTCTGCTGTTTCGCTTGTTTGAAATTCGGTAGGAAAGTTTTTCTTTATGGAAGCATCTTCTGCACTTCCAAAAGGAGGGTTGGCTACAATAACATCCACTCGTTCACTTGCTGTATAGTCAGTTATAGGACGATTTAACGAGTTGATATGCTTGATTTTTGGTATTTCTATGTCGTGTAAAATCAAGTTAGTCATTGCCAAAAGATAAGGCAGAGGTTTTTTCTCCCATCCATTAATTGTTGTTTGCAAAAGTTCAAGTTCTTCTGTTGAATTAATTTCGCCGATATGAGCAATTGTGCTTGTTAAGAATCCGCCTGTACCGCAGGCAGGGTCAAGTACAATTTCTCCAAGTTTCGGATTTACTTTTTCTACGATAAAGTTTGTTACAGGGCGAGGCGTATAAAACTCTCCCGCTCTACCTGCGCTCTGCAAATCTTTGAGCATACCTTCGTATAAATCGTTAAAGGTGTGCTTTTGTGTAGCATCGACAAAATCAACCTTTTCGTTTATTCGATTTATAAGTTGACGTAGATATATACCCGATTTCATATAGTTATTTGTGTCTTCAAATACATTTCTTACAACGTATTTACGCATATCACCGTCTGAAACATCGAGTTTTTTGAACTTAGAGAAGAGTTTATCGATAAATTCAATGAGCGCGTCACCTGTTATACCTTCTTTATCTTGCGCCCAATCACGCCAACGATAGCCTTCGGGAATAACTCCGCGATTGTTTTCACGAAGTTCCCATTCCATTTCTTTTGCGTCAAAGGCTTTTAGAAACAAAAGCCAAGTAATTTGTTCAATATATTGTGCGTCACCATTCAAACCTGCATCTTTACGCATTATATCTTCAAGTGACTTTATCATTGCGGACATTGCCATAATTTATCTCCTTATGCGGTGTATATAACTGCTTCTAAATCTTTAATTGCTTGTCTGAACTTTGCGATACCACCAAAAATAGTGTTTACAATATAGATTTGTGTGCCGAATGAGCGAATAGGGTCTACCTTCAAAACATCTACATTTTCAAGGTCAGCAAGACCACTTTCAGCATACTTTTCCAATAATGCTTCTAATACTGCGGCTGCCTTTTCACCATACTTTGTAAAATAGTTGCGTTTGCGCACTTTATCAGCACGTTCTTTTCTTGTTAGCGGTGGCTGGTCAAAAACAATATGTAGAATCATATCAAACGGGTCGAGGTCTTTTCCAATTTCTTCGCACAAGTCGTCAAAAAATACACCGCGCTTTTCAAGCTCTTCTACGATAGCTTGTTTCTTGTCCGCTTCGTTCCAAGCAGTCAAAAACTCATCCATAGACGCATACTTGTTGCGCACATTACGCTTTGTATAATCAATTAGGCTTTCAGTAATAAGTGTACCGCTTTTATCAAGATATTGTACATGTTTTTGTGAAACAGCGACCGATGTATCACCAAGAACATATTTTTTCTTCTTTTCGTGAGGTTCTTTTGGAATCTTAGGCGGTGTTTCTGGACCTGGACCAGGTTTATGTGGTTCAAAATCATCTTGCTGTTCAATTGGACCGTCGAACTCTTCATCGTGGAATAAACGAGTTACATCACGGAAATCGAATATTGTAAAATACAATTTTCCTAAATCTTCACGAACACGTGTGCCGCGGCCAATAATTTGCTTGAATTCGGTCATTGAACGTATGGTTGAATCAAGAACTATGTATTTTATTGTTTGCACGTCTACACCAGTAGAGAGCAGTTTTGAGGTCGTTACTAAAACAGGGTATTTGCTTTCCACATTACGGAAATTGTCAAGTTGTTTTACACCAGCCTCGTCGTTTGCAGTTATACGCATTACATATCTATCATCATTAGCACACATATCTGCATTTTCATTTACCAATGCTTGACGCATACGGTCTGCGTGTTCTTGGTCTACACAGAAAAAGATTGTTTTATCCATTCTGCAATTGTGCTTTTTGAGATAATCAGAAACTGTCTTTGCTACAAGTTTAGTTCTGCGTTCAAGCACTAAATTCTTATCAAAATCAGTTGTATTATATATTCGGTTATCAATTACTTCGCCGTTATCGTCAAGCTGTCCTTCATAGGGGACAAAACCTTCAATATCTTTATCGAAGAATACACGAATTACACGATAAGGGGCTAAAAAACCATCGTCAATTCCTTGTTTCAAAGTATATGTATAAATAGGTTCTCCGAAATAATCAATGTTAGAAATTGTATTCGTTTCTTTTGGTGTGGCAGTTAAGCCAATTTGAGTTGCAGAACTGAAATACTCCAAAACCTCGCGCCATTGACTGTCGGCTTTTGCGCTTCCGCGATGGCACTCGTCTACTACAATTAAATCGAAAAATCCAGGACTAAATTGTTTGAATAGGCTGTTTGCGTCTTCGTCTTCACCTGTTAAACCTTGATAAAGTGCAAGGTATATTTCGTGAGCAGTATCAAAGTTTTGTTTTGTTACCCACGTCATTTTGTCTTTGAAAGGAGCAAAGTCGTTTGTGAAAGTTTGAGAAATCAAAGCTGTTCTATCCGCAAGAAAGAGAATACGTTTTTTGATGCCTGCTTTCCACAAACGCCAAATGATTTGGAATGCGGTGTAGGTTTTACCTGTACCAGTTGCCATTACAAGCAAGACTCTATCTTGTCCATTTGCTATTGCTTCAACTGTTTTGTTAATAGCATTCATTTGATAATATCTTGGTTGTTTGTTAGGATTGTCTGAAAAATAAGGTTCATCTATGATTTTTTCTTGAGCTGGATTAATGTTGTTTTGTTCAAGATACATTTTCCAAAGAGTTTCAGGGGAAGGGAACTCATCAAGTGAGAGCTCTATTTCCACATCGCCGTCTGTAATGTACTTATTGTGAAAGACAAAACCATCACCATTTGAACTGAAAACAAAAGGAACATCAAGCATTTTTGCATATCCGAGTGCTTGCTGAATTCCGTCGGACATAGTATGGTTATTGTCTTTTGCTTCTATAACTGCAATTGGCTTGTTAGATTTATAGAATAAAACATAGTCAGCCTTTAAGGGCGACTCTCTTTTGCAAGTTTTTCCACGAGCAATAATACGCCCTTTTGTGATAGGGTATTCTTCTCGTACTTGCGTAAGGATATTCCACCCAGCGTTTTCAATGGCAGGTGTTATATATTTTGTACGAATATCAGTTTCAGATAGGGATTTTTTATCAAAAATGTCCATATTAAACCTCCTCGCCGACGATTTCAACAACGTCTTCTAATTTGCAATTAAGTACTTTGCATATGCGAAGCATCACATCCATAGAAACGGTTTCGTCTTTTCCAAGCTTTGCCAAGGTAGTGGTAGATATGTCTGCGGCAAGACGAAGCTCTGTTTTTGTCATTTTTTTGTCGATAAGTAATTTCCAAAGTTTATTGTAGCTGATTGCCATTTCAAAACTCCTTGTAATGTTTTTCTTCATTATACCATATGTATCTTATAAAATCAACAAAATATCCACATTTCTAAATATTTTATAAGCAAAAAAAGAATTCTGTATCATACAGAACTCTTTTCTCGTATTATTGTGTGTTGCGCACAAGACTGCAAAGCCTGCCTTCCGAGAAATAGTGCAGTATCTTTTCGGTTGAGTCCGTAAAACGGGTAAAAGCCTGTTTTGCGTACTTATCAGGCGTGCCATATTGTACGACGTAGCGATGACCGAATGCGAATTCCCTGAGGTTGAACAGTCTTTCGAGTGGTTTGTTCCAACCTTGTAAAACATTATCGCTTGCGTGCAGTATAAAAATAGAGCGTGTCTGTTCATTGTCAATCTTTCTTTGATACCTGATTGCGCTTTCGAGAGCTTTTAATCCCTCGGCTAAATTCGGGTTGCCAAAAGCAGATAGTTTGCTAAAAGGTGAAGAAATCTTTGCTTTATCTCTATAAGTAATAATGTGTAGATTTGTTTTGCCACCTGCAAATTTTAATGCTCTTGCTACTTTAAGCACGTTTTGGCTCATTGAGCTTAATTTACCGCCCTGCATTTTGTGTGAGCAGTCCAAAATATAGTAGATATTAGTTGTTTTCATTGTTTAATCTCCTTGTTTTTGTGAAAATATGAATTTTTAGGGTCGGGTGTCAATTTTTCGAAAAATTCGGAAAATGCGCCTGTCTCATCCCACCCCGCCCCCAGCACGAATTTTTGAGGAATTCTAACCTTTTTGCCCCTTCGGGCGTTACCCCTTTCGGGGCGAACCCCATTGTTTCTTAACCATTTTCTGCGGGGAAACTGGGGGTATTGGGGCTGACGCGCGTTGTCAGCGGTTCGTTTTGCGCACGGCGAAAAATTTTGCATTTTATACCATAGGAAAGTCAGGAAATTTTGAGTGTTTTGTTTTTGTCAGTAGTGTTTCTGCTACTGAAAAGTCAGTGTTTTTGGGTTTTGAGAAATTCTGAGAGTTTCAGAAAAGGCGTTTTGCGGGGCACACAAAAACCCTGATGTTTCAGGGTGGAGAATTCTTCCACCGAATCCCCCGATTCCCCCGAATGCTTTAAGAGCTGAATTGTTTTTAGCTATGACTAACTAAGCGAAAATCTTGAATTACTCCTATGATTTGACGCAAAAAAGCCCGATTTTACAAGGAAAATCGGGCTTCTCACTATAATATTAGAAATTCAAGGAAAAAGGGCATAAAAGCAAAACACACTCCCATAGTACCTAAGAAATCAGGTTTTGGAAGTGTGTTTAGTTGGTGACCCGTACGGGAATCGAACCCATGTTACAGCCGTGAAAGGGCCGTGTCTTAACCGCTTGACCAACGGGCCGGTTATGGTGGCGGAAATGGGATTTGAACCTATGACCTGCCGGGTATGAACCGGATGCTCTAGCCTCTGAGCTATTCCGCCATCTGCGCCTATTTGTTTAACGCTAGGCTATTATATCATAACAAATGTTGGTTGTCAAGCCTTTTTTTAAATTTTTTCATTTTTTATTTTTCAAGATGTTATTTTTTGTACCACGCGCGGAAAATCATGTTTGCATATTGCTTTTTACAAATTAGCAGTTAACATTTTCAATTGTCTGTTTTTTTGCACACCTATCTTTACAAGCACTTTAAAATATGATAAAATATAGAAAACAATATTTCGAGGTGCGATATGGAAAGTTCTATTTCAAAATTAAAGATGCTTAAAATTTGGGAGATGCTTTGCCGAGAAACTGACGAGGACCATCCAATGCCATCAACTACTATAATCAAAAAGCTTGAGGAAATGGGAATTGGCTGTGATAGGCGTACTCTTTACAAGGATATAGACGCGCTAAACGAAAACGGCTACGAGGTTTTATGCAATCGTTCAAGACAGAATGAATATTATGTTTTGGAGCGCAATTTTGACCTAGCGGAGCTACATATTTTAATAGATGCAGTGCAAGCTGCATCCTTTGTCACAGAGGAAAAAACAAACGAGCTAGTGAACAAAATTGCCTCGCTTTCAGGTGAGAAAAAGGCAGAGGTTTTAAAGTCTAATACAGTTGCCTTCAATACAGTTAAAAGCACAAACGAAAGAATTTATTATTCGGTTAACGAAATTATCACCGCAATCGAGAGTAAAAAGAAAATTGAATTTTACTATTTCAACTATGACGCATCTCATCAAAGAGTATATCGAAAGGATAAGAAAAAATACGTGGTTAATCCATATGCAACTATCTTTTCAAATGATTCATATTATTTACTATGCTATCACGACAACCATGAGGGAATGACGCATTATCGTATTGACCGCATGGATACAGTAAGGATTATTGATGAGCCAATTACAAAAAGACAAGACCTCAAAAGATTTGATATTAAAAAGCACAAAAAGCAAGTCTTTAATATGTTCGCAGGCGAAAATACAAGCGTTACTATAAGAATAGACAAGAGCTTGATTGATGCCATATATGATAAATTTGGCGCTTCAATAAAAATGAGAATGATAAGTGAAACAAAAGCAGAATTCACAACAGAGGTGCAAATCAGCCCTGCATTTATCGGTTGGTGCGTTTCGTTTGGCAACAGACTACAGGTTGTTTCTCCCTGTGAGGTTGTTGAAAAAATCCAAATTCAAATAGAGGAATTAAAAAATCTATATAATTAAAAAAGTGGCAATTGCCACTTTTTTATTCTAGTAAATTGTAAATAACATCTAAAAGAGTATCTCCAAAGACCTTGTATCGGACGATTTGGTTGAAAATTCTTCTTGCAGTCTTTTCAGAGGAGGAAATTCCTTGTGCCTTGAAGTGATTTGTTTTATGCTCACTTGTGTTTTCCTCAATGCAGTGAATTGTGTATTCGCCATTTTCCTTTGTTAATAAATATGCGATGTTAATGCTTTTTGTGAGCTTGCGCTTTGCTAGTTTCAAAATGTTTCTCCGTAGTGCTAGAATATGGTAATATTATACCAAAAAATAATATAAAATATCGAAAATATCCTTAAGACATCAATATTTACGCAGAATAAAAAATGAATTTACTATAAAATAAGCAATTTTATATATTCGATATACAAAAATATTTTTACTTTTATGTTGCAATAAGGAATTGGTTATGATAAAATGTTTATGTTAAAAAACAGAGAGGATTGAATTATGAAAAAGAGAATTATTTCGCTATTTTTAGTGGTCTTTACATTATCACTTATGATGCTTACATTTACATCATGTAGCGATCCATATGAGCCTACACATTATGCAACTATTGAAATTGAGCATTACGGCACGATTGAGCTTGAGCTTTATGGAAATGCTGCACCTATAACTGTTAAAAACTTTGTAGCTCTTGCCAATGATGGCTTTTATGAAGGTCTTACCTTCCATAGAATAATCGACGGCTTTATGATCCAAGGTGGTGGATACGAGATAGACGGCACAGAGAAGGATGCTGATTCAATCAAGGGTGAGTTTTCCTCTAATGGTGTGAAAAACCCTATAAAGCATGAGCGTGGAGTAATTTCTATGGCTAGAACCAATGATAAGAATAGTGCATCAAGCCAATTCTTTATAATGCACGAAGCATCAAGTCATTTAGATGGTGAATATGCTGCATTTGGAAAGGTTATTAGTGGCATCGAGGTTGTCGATGCTATTTGCGAGCAGGTTCCACAAGGCTATAATGGTGCAGTTAACCTTGCATATAGACCTATTATTAAGAGTATTACAATAAGAGAAGCATAAAAATCCACCCATTTGGGTGGATTTTTATGCTTCATTCGAATCTTTTTCAGCTTTGCGCTTTTTATCAAGGCGAAGATTTCTAAAATACATAAATAGGTCTAGTGAAACCATAGTAAACTCTAAAATTTTGATATATGAATTATATTATTGATTTTTTGCGTAGTCAAGTATTATTTTCGGGAAACTGTTAAAACTATTATTACCAAATAAAAAAGAGGTAATAAAAAATGAAAAACAATCAAGAAAACAAAAACCAACAATCACAAAATGAAATGAAAAATAATCAGTCCCAGAACAATCAATCTCAAAATAAGCAAAACAATCAATCTCAAAACAACCAAAACAACCAATCTCAGAACAACCAATCACAAAACAAGCAAAACAATCAATCTCAAAATAAGAGATAAAAGCAAAAAGAGCCGAAAGGCTCTTTTTTAATTTAAAAGCGAATTAATAATAATCATAAGTGCAAAGCCAAAAAGCAGAGCATAAGAGCTAGCCTTGCCCTTGCCACCCTCGTGCGTTTCAGGAATCATCTCATCTGCAATTACATAAATCATGCTACCGCCTGCAAATGAAAGCGCGAATGGTAAAATAAAGCTTGATATACTGACAACCAAATACCCAAGTAACGTGCCAATTATTTCAATAGCACCGGTTAAGAAAGCAATAGCCAGGGTGCGCCATTTGCTAATTCCTACTGCAAGCATAGGGGCAATAATCACCATTCCCTCGGGGATGTTTTGAAGTGCGATTGATAAAGCCACCATGATAGCATCAGCTATATTGCCAGTACCAAAGCTGACACCTGTCGCAATCCCCTCTGGTAAATTGTGAACGGCTATTGCAATTACAAAAATAAGAACCTTGTTAACCTTATCCTCGTTAGCGGAAAGATGTCCGTCGTCAAGCCCTGTTATGCTATGCAAATGGGGAACTGCCTTATTGCATAAATCAATACATAATGCACCACAAAAAATACCCACAGTAGTGACAATAAACGAAAGCCCTCCTGCTTCAAGTGAAGGGATAATGAGTCCCCAAATAGAAGCCGACAGCATAACTCCGGAGGCAAAAGAAAGCATAATATTATTAAAGCGCATAGAAGGCTTTTTGAGAATAAAGCCAATAATCGCGCCGAAAATCGTCGAAAATCCGACACCCAAGGCGCATAAGAAAACAAATTCCATAAATACCTCCATTTTTATCATATGCGCCCATCAATTTATGTTGAAAAAAGACTTAATATATGTTAAAATGTATATATTGTGAGGTAAATTATGAGAAATACTACGCTTTGCTACATAGAAAAAGAAAATAGCTACCTAATGCTATATAGAAATAAAAAGAACAATGACGAAAACGCGGGTAAATATGTCGGTATCGGCGGTCACTTTTTAGAAAATGAAAGCCCATATGAATGTGTTATTCGCGAGGCAAAGGAGGAAACAGGTCTTGATATATCTCCTACATATCGAGGGATTGTAACCTTTGTCTCTGATAAATACGAGTGTGAGCAAATGCACCTTTTTACATGCCATAAGTATTCAGGTAATATGATTACTTGTAACGAGGGAGAGCTTGTTTATATAAATAAGGATGAGCTTCACAAAATCCCAATGTGGGAGGGAGATTATATCTTTTTTGATTTACTAAATAAAAGAGATGACTTTTTCTCATTGAAGCTGGTATATGAGGGCGATACCCTTGTTTCTTATTCAATTGACGGAGTGAAATTTAAATGAAAATATTAGTAAGCGCGTGTCTTTTGGCATACCCTTGCCGATACGATGGCAAAAGCAAGCCCTGCGAGGAGGTTGTTTTGCTAAAAAAAGAGCATACACTAATTCCTGTGTGCCCAGAGGAGCTCGGCGGCTTAAAAACGCCAAGAATCCCTGCAGAAATAAAAGGCGATAGGGTTGTAAGGCAAGATGGCAAGGATGTAACGCTTGAATATAATTTAGGAGCAGAAAAAACGCTTCAAATTGCTAAAGAGCAAGGGATTTTTGTCGCGATTTTAAAATCAAAAAGTCCGTCGTGCGGAAATAAACAAATTTACGATGGAAATTTTGAAAAAAGGCTAATAGATGGCAAGGGCATAACCGCCCGACTTTTAGAAAATAACAATATTAAGGTAATAAGCGAAAACGAGCTGGAGGAATTATGATAATAATAGCAAGTGATTTTGATGGCACGCTAAACTATCACGGCATTAGCGAGGCTGACAAAAATGCAATAGAAAAATTTAGACAAGAGGGAAATAAATTTGGTGTTGTCACAGGCAGAGATTTAGAGCAAGCGCTTTGGGTTATATACGACTTAAAAAAAGCCAACCTCACGGTTGACTTTGTTATTTGCTGTACAGGTGCAGTTAGACTTACAGGAGACGGAGAAATTGTAAGAGTGACAAAGCAAAGGGTTGGTAAATACCTAAATGAAATTTTAGAGTATGCAAGAACCATTGATGTAGGCACGTTTAGAGCGAGTAACGAGCTTGTAGTATGCTTTGCAGACCCAAGGGCGAAAATTGAACAGCCATTTTCGGCAATATCGGAAATGACACAATCAAATGCTTGGTTTCCGAACGAGGACGATGCTGAAAGGTTCGTACAATATGTGAGAAAAAATCATGCAAATGATATTAGTATTTTTAGAAATGGTGGTAGTATTGATATGCCACCTGTTGGTATAAGTAAGGTTAGTGGCATCTATGAATACGCATCTCAATTTGAAAATGCAAAAATAGTTACAGTTGGTGACAATGTTAATGATATTCCAATGATAAAGGAATTTGATGGCTATGCGGTTTCAAACGCAAAGGATGAGTTGAAGGAAATTGCAAATCACCATTGTGACAGAATTGCAGATATGATAGAGGAAATAATGAAAGGAAATATATAATATGAATGCAAGAGATAAATTTATTGAAATATTTAAATCAAAAATCAAAAGAGAGGGCGCAGATAAATTGCTTGATTTTATTTGTTCCCCATCCTCTGACTTTTTCACAGCTCCTGCTAGTGCAAGGTATCATAGTGCATACGAGGGAGGACTTTGTGAGCACTCTATAAATGTATACGAATGCTTAGTCGCATATCTTGATAGAGATGTTGCAAAGACCAAATATAATCTTAATTATAGTGATGAAACAATTGCTATTGTTGCACTTCTTCACGACCTTTGCAAAATGAATATATATAAGGTAAGCTATCGTAATGCAAAGAACGAGCAGGGCGTTTGGGAAAAGGTTCCATATTATGAGTTTGACGATGCATTACCATATGGTCATGGTGAAAAGAGCGTTTATATGATTACTCCATTTATGAAGCTCTCTCGCGAGGAGGCATTTGCTATAAGATATCATATGGGCTTTTCAAATGTAGAAAATTCAATGGCTACAAACAATGTTAGCAAGGCATTTGAGATGTATCCACTTGCATTTGCACTCTCAACAGCTGATATGGAAGCTACATATTACCTTGAAAATGATAAAAATAAAAAGAAATAATAAACAAGGTCTTGACAAAGACGCTTTAGTGTGGTAACATAATAAAAACTAAACAAACCGATGAGAAAGAATAGTAATATACAGGGTGTATTAAAGAGAGGCGCAGAGGGTGAGAGTGCGCTATACTGACAGTATGTGAATGGGCTTTTGAGGGCGAGCTGAAATAATAGTAGGCAAGACGGAGTGGGCACTTCGTAAACAAGGTCGGCGTATGCTAGTACGTTTTTGCACAGGGTGGCACAATAGGAATTATTATCCTATCCTTTTGCATAAAAAGGATAGGATATTTTATTTTAAAATTGATATTTGAGAGGAAAAAAGAAATGATTGAAGAAAAGATTCCTTACAAAATATATTTAAGTGAAAACGAGCTTCCAAGACAATGGTATAATTTGCGTGCAGATATGGTAAACAAGCCAGCACCACTTTTAAATCCAAAAACAATGAAGCCAATAACGAAGGAAGAATTAAAGGGCGTTTTCTGTGATGCGCTTATTGACCAAGAGCTTGACGAAAATACACCTTATTTTGATATTCCAACCCCAATTCGTGACTTTTATAAAATGTTTAGACCAGCCCCACTTATAAGGGCGTATTGCCTTGAGGAAAAGCTAGGTACACCTGCAAAGATTTACTACAAATTTGAGGGCAACAACACAAGTGGTAGCCATAAATTAAACTCTGCTATCGCTCAAGCATATTATGCAAAGGAGCAGGGCTTAAAGGGAGTTACTACCGAAACAGGAGCAGGTCAATGGGGAACAGCACTTTCTATGGCGTCCGCGTACTTTGGACTTGACTGTAAGGTTTATATGGTTAAGGTTTCATATGAGCAAAAGCCATTCAGACGAGAGGTTATGCGCACATATGGCGCATCAGTCACCCCATCTCCATCTATGGAAACAGAGATAGGCAGAAAAATTCTTGAAAAATTCCCCGGCACAACAGGTAGCCTAGGCTGTGCAATTTCCGAGGCTGTTGAAAAGGCATCAACAACCGAGGGATATCGCTATGTTCTTGGTAGTGTTTTAAACCAAGTTCTATTGCACCAAACTGTTATCGGTCTTGAAACAAAGGCAGCACTTGATAAATATAATGAAAAGGCTGATATTATCATTGGCTGTGCAGGTGGTGGCTCTAACCTTGGCGGTCTTATAGCTCCATTTATGCGCGAGAAAATTAAGGGTGAGCGCGACTATCGTATAATTGCTGTCGAGCCAGAATCCTGTCCAAGCTTCACACGCGGTAAATATGCGTATGACTATTGCGATACAGGTATGATTTGCCCACTTGCGAAGATGTACACACTTGGTAGTGGCTTTATCCCAGCTGCCACTCACTCTGGAGGACTTCGTTATCACGGTATGAACCCAATTCTATCACAGCTATATGATGATGGACTTATGGAGGCAGTAACTGTAAAGCAAACAGAGGTGTTTGCTGCAGCGCAGGAGTTTGCAAGGGTAGAGGGAATTTTGCCAGCACCAGAAAGCTCACACGCAATCAAGGTTGCAATTGATGAGGCACTCAAGTGCAAGGAAACAGGCGAGGCAAAGACAATTGTATTCGGTCTTACAGGCACAGGATATTTTGATATGGTTGCATATCAAAAATTCAATGATGGAAAAATGACCGACTACTCACCAACAGATGAGGAGATAGCAAAAGGCTTATCTTCTTTACCAAGCTTTGATATATAGCAAAAAGTGAAGATTTTCTCCACTTTTTCATTTTTACAAAACTTTAACAAAACTTTATCAGAATAATTACTCCTTTTTGACAAAATACAAAAAAGCGAAGTATATAATGACATTGTAAAAATCGAAAAGGAGATAATAACAATGGGAAAGATCAAAACATTCTTTAAAAATGCATTCAAGGATATGAAGGAAGACGCAAAGGCTCAACACGAGGTTGATAAGGCAAACTTCCAAGCAACAAAGGCAGAGTCAAAGGCAACTTGGGAGGAGGCAAAAATGTCCTCAAAGGGTCGCCGTGAGCTAATGCAAAAGGAAAGAGATGCGCAAATCGCAGAGGCTAACGCAAGAAAAGCAGAGGCTGATGAGAGAATTGCATTCGCACAAGAGCGCAAAAGAAAATAATAATTAAAAACGAGGAGTTATTCTCCTCGTTTTTGGCAATTATAAAATTAGTTAGTCAGTCAAGAGCTTACATATGGAGATAAGATTGTGAAAAGAAAATACGAATATATGGTAAATGATAAAAAGGTGGAAAGGGAAGTAAACTATATCCCCTTTAGATATATTTTTGCCTTTATGATAACTATTTTAGAAATATGCGCGATAATTAGCACAGTTTTTTTACTTTGCTATTTCGTTCCGTATTTCTATATTGCCGCCTTTATTACAGAAATATTTTGCGTAATAAGCATTGTTTCGTCAAACGACAACCCAGACTATAAGGTGCCTTGGCTACTGGTGGTTTTGATTTTACCAATCGTTGGATTTATGATTTATTTCTTGTTCTATAGAAGAACATTAAAGAGAAAGTATATTAAAAGACAAAAGGAAATAGACAAAAGAAAGTACGAAAAGGACGATACAGAGGAAAGAGTTCTTTTAAGACGAGAAAGCCAAGAGGCGCGTGCCCAGGCAAATATGATAATGAAAATATCCAATGCGCACCTGTTTAAAAATACAAAGCAGGAGTATTTTAAAAGCGGAGAGGATATGCATGCATCTATGCTTTATGACCTCGAAAATGCTCAAAAATTCATTTATATGGAGTATTTCATAATAGAAGAGGGAAAGCTTTGGAATTCAGTCCTTCATATTTTGAAGCAAAAGGCAAGGGACGGAGTCGAGGTAAGGGTTGTATATGACGACATAGGCTGTATGTCAACCCTACCTGGAAATTACGCAAAAATACTAGCTAAAGACGGAATAATGGCAACTCCATTTTCTCGTATGAAGGGTGGAGCGGATAGTGAATTTAACAACAGAAACCACAGGAAAATAACGGTAATAGATGGATATATAGGCTATACAGGTGGAATTAATTTAGCTGACGAATATATTAATGAAATTGAGAAGTTCGGACATTGGAAGGATACCGCAATTCGCCTAGAGGGAGAAGCGGTTTGGGAATTAACAAGACTATTTTTAAATGATTACTCAATTAGTGTAAAAAAGCTCCCCGAGGAAAGAGAAGACCTATACTCAAGCCACAGAAAAGTCGAGGAAAATGGCTATATTATTCCGTTTGGAGATGGCCCTCGCCCGCTCTATGATAGAAATGTTGGTAAAAGCATAATTCAAGCAATGCTTTATAGCTCAAAAAAATATATGTATATAACAACACCATATCTTATTATTGATAATGAGCTTTGTCAAAGCATAGAGAATGCTGCTCTGCGTGGAATTGATGTCAGAATAGTAGTTCCCCATATACCTGACAAAAAATTCGTGTTTGGTATGACCAAAAGCACATACGCAAGGCTTATCGGTGCAGGTGTCAGAATTTACGAATACAAGCCAGGCTTTATACATGCAAAAATGTATTTGAGCGACGATGAATACGCAATGATAGGCACAATAAACCTCGATTATAGAAGCTTGGTGCACCACTTTGAGAATGGCGTTTGGATGTATAAAACTGACTCAATTAAAGACATTAAAGCTGATATTGAGGACACAATAGAAAAAAGCATAGAGATAAAAAAGGAAAACCTAAAAACAAATCTCTTCACCCGCTTCATTCGCGCAATTGTAAGAATCTTCGCACCATTATTATAAACGAAAAGACTAACGCAAATCGCGTTAGTCTTTTCGTTTTATTTTATTCAGTAACTCCAGCTTCCTCTTTTGCAATCTTTTCAGAGATTGAGGTGTAGGTTTTTTCAATTTCTGTTGATTTCGCGTTTTCGTATAGGAAGTCCTCTACAAGACCGAAAAGAACATTTTCGTATATATATATTTCACCAAGATTTTCAACAAACTCTTTCGCTGTTGAAAGGGCAGTAGCCTCATCATAGCCACTCGCCATATAATTTACCTTATAGTAGTCAATCAAATACGCCTTCTCGTTTGTAATCATTTCATCAGTTGGCTCAATACCCTCTTGCTTTGCAATGGTGTAGTAAACCATTTCTGTTTTCATTTGTGATTTGATATATTCGTCACGAGTCATTCCATATTTGTTTTTAATAAATGTATCAAAGGAGTAGCCGTAGTATTCCTCAAACGATTCCTCGCTTATCTCAATGCTTTCCTTAATTTCATTATATTCTGCTTTTGGATATTCTAAAATTTCAGTATTATCAAGGACATATGCAAACATTTCGTTCATAATAAAATCCTTTTTAAGCTCTGCCTCAAAGCTTGTGGTAGTACCATAATCAGGAAATAGAGCCTTTACAAAAGCATCATTGTAGATAGGAGCAGTATATACTGATTTAACAGTAACATAGAAAATAACCCTTTCGCCCTTCAAATCATCTTCGGAATAATCGTCAGGGAATGTAGCGTAGAATGAAAATTCCTCGCCAAGAGTAGAGTTGATAAGACCATTTTCAAAATCGTCAATAGCAAGCTTTGAGCCAATAAAGAATCTAGAGTTTTCAGCCTCGCTAAATGGCTCGGACTTTTTACCATCTGTACCCTTTAGAATGTTGCCCTCCTCATCAATGCGATAGCCCTTGAAATCAATGTCAACCACATCGCCCTCGACGATTAGCTTATCCATTATTTTAACATCAAAATATAGCTCTTGACCCTCATATGCTTCAGGACAGTAATCCTCAAGCTCCTCATATTTGTAGGATCTTGTTATTATATCGGAAATTGAAAGCTCGGCATTTATAATATCAGTTTCAATTTTGTAAGGGAGTGGACTATTGCCAAGATCTTCAATAAGATAGTTTGCTTTTGAAAGCTCTTGAACCTTCTCACCCTTGGTCTTTACAACAGAGCCATCATCCTTTGTGTCAACCTTTGTTTTATAAACAGTAATATCAACATAGACATCGTCACCACGAGTAACAATGTATTCAACAGCATTATCGCGTAGATAAGTATCAATTGCCGCTTGAAGTGAATCAAGGTGCAAATCAATTGTGCGGTTTTTGTATTCAGGAAGCTTTATAAGCTGTTCCATTTCGTAATCGTATTTTTCCTCAAGAGGCCCTTGCTTGAAGCAAGAGCAGGACGCAAAAGATAAAACCATAATTAAAACGAGTGATAAGCAAATTAATTTCTTTTTCATTATTCCTCCGATGGGGTAGCATTTGTATCAGATGCCAATTCTGTTTTCTTAACCTTCTTAATAGGTGCGCTTTCTGCATACTTGTTGCAAATAATGTAAACCGCCAAAAATACTACATAGGTAAGTATGAAGTTGTAAAGCAATATGAGTAGGTGAGGCACGACATAGTTTAACATGAATTCTTCAATGTAAAGCTGGGATGTTCCACCAATACCTACAATCTCTATTATATACAAAATCAATGTTGGAACTGCATTTATAAGATAAATAGCAAGTGCAGAAACGAGCATAGCCCTTTGAATAGGATTTTTCAAGCTGAAAATTTTTGTAATTCTTTTTGTGCCATTTTTAGTGAAAATATAAGCAATAAATGCAATCAAAAGGCAAGGCAAAATTCTTTCAATAAATAAGCCTAAAAGTCCAAATGCAGAGAACATCAAGATGCTCAACCAAATATCCTCGCTTGAAGCATCGGATGTCTTAAACTCAATAGCACCAGTTGCAATTATTTGGAACAAGAACGAGAATATAAATGAGCCAAGTGCAATCAAAATAGAGCGCTTTGCATCCTTGAAGCTGTATCGACAGAAGGCATAGATAACAATACCAAGAGCCGTATATTCCGCAATTAAATCAAAAGCGGTTCTTATTTCCTCAAAGGTTAGGCTGGCAACCTCGTTACCTGCAAAAACATCAACAAAGAAGGAAACAAGAATAAAAACTGCCGATAAAAGCGCAGTAATTAACGCCAAAAGCGATAAAAATAAAGTAGTTCTTTTACTCATAAAACCTCTCAAGTCAGTAATATATTACATTGTAGCACAAAATATTATAAAAAAAAAGTATAAAATTAAAATTTCATAAAACTTTCACACAAAGGAGCGATTATGTATAAAAAAGAACTAGATTATAAAAGCTTAATAGAACACCTAAATGAGCTATCACGTGAGAACGAGTGTGTCGACTTTTCATATATAGGAACAAGCCTTTTAAATAGGTCAATTCCACTTGTAACTCTTGGGGACAAGGATGCCAAAAAAGGAGTTTTATATGTTTCCACCCACCATGCGAGTGAAAATATATGTACCTCGGCTTTAGTACGCTTTATAACTGACTATGCTTCAGCATATAAGCGTATGGGACAGGTGTGCCAAATTAATTTGCGATACCTTTACAAAATGAGAAAAATCTACATAGTACCGATGTTAAACCCTGACGGCGTAGAATACCGCTTGAATGGCATCTCAAATGAAAATCCAATAAGAGATAGAGTAATTGCATATAACGGTGGCAATGAGGACTTTACCAATTGGAATTCCAATGCACGTGGGGTAGATTTAAATCATAATTATGACGCGCGCTTTGAGGAGTATAAATTGCTTGAAAAGGAAAGAGAAATCTATGCTGGAAAAACAAAATATAGCGGAGAGTATCCGGAAAGCGAGCCAGAGGTTAGTGCCCTATGTAATTTCATAAGGTATAATATAAATACCCTAGATGGAGTAATTTCCTTTCACACACAGGGCGAGGAAATATACTATTCCTCACAAGGAATAATTCCCAAAAAATCAATGCATATTTCTAAAATCATTTCAAGAATGACAAGATATGAGCTTGCAGAAACAAGTGACACAGCCTCTTATGGCGGGCTTACTGACTGGCTTATTACAAAATACGAAAAGCCCTCGTTTACAATAGAGTGTGGCAAGGGACAAAACCCACTTGATATGAAAAATCTATCCGAAATTTATACTCGCATAAAGGAGCTTCTATTTACTTTTCCAATTTTGTTTTAGAAAACTATTGAAAAATATTTCCAATGTGGTAAAATATAAATATATATTTATATATTTTAAATATTTTATAACCACGGGAGAAACAAAAATGGAGCTCAAGGGCAAAAAAATTAACTTTTTAGGTGACTCAATAACAGAGGGACATGGCACAAGTGACTGGACAACAAAGCCATATCACCAGGTTTTAAAGGCTAATGTAGGTCTTGCTGAAGCAAGAAACTATGGTGTAGGTGGCACAAAAATTGCACGCCTGCCGGTTATTACAGATAACCCATTTGACCACGACTTTAATGAACGTGCACTCAACATGGACAAAGATGCCGATATGGTAGTAGTATTTGGTGGCACAAACGACTACGGACACGCTACAATTCCACTCGGTACATTCGATGACCAAGATATTCATACATTCTATGGTGGTATGCACAACCTTTGTAAATATTTAATTGAAACATATGTTGGTAAGCCAATCGTGTTTATGACTCCATTACATAGACTACAAGAGGGAAAGCAGGACAATGATATTTCAAGACCTCTAAAGGAATTTGTTGATGCACAAAGAGAAGTTTGCGAATACTATTCAATCCCTGTTTGTGACCTCTTTAAGGACGGCGGTATGCCTGGTAACATTTGGGCATGGTGCGAAAAATATATGCCTGATGGACTCCATCCAAATGATGCAGGTCATGAGTTAATTGCTGCAAAGCTTCAAAAATTCCTTGAAAATCTATAAGGTGGAATTATGGAACTAAAGGGAAAGAAGATAAACTTTTTGGGTGACTCAATTACATTTGGCTGTGGCGCAAGTGACCCCTCCAAATGCTTTGTCAGCCTAATGAAGGAATATAATGATTTAGCCGAGGCAAGAAACTACGGCATAGGTGGCACACGTATTTCAAGACAAAGGGAAATAACGAATCCAGAGGTTGATAACGACTTCAATATGCGTTGGGACAAAATGGACCCGGATGCTGATATATTTGTTATTTTCGGTGGAACAAATGACTATGCCACAGGTCAAGCGCCACTCGGCACACCCGCCGACACAGAGGTGTTTACATTCTATGGCGCACTTCATCATCTTTGCTATATGCTTACAAAAACATATCCCGAAAAAACAGTAGTCTTTATTACTCCCTTACATAGATTCAACGAATTTGGAGAGGGCACTTGGAAGCCCGAGGGAATAGAGCAACGCCCCTTGAAGGAGTATGTTTACGCAGTAAAAGAGGTGTGTGAGCGCTTTTCAATTCCCGTTTGTGATCTCTATGGTCAAGGACTTTTGCACGGCAATATTCCATCATGGTGCAAGGAATATATGCCCGATGGACTCCATCCAAACGACAAGGGATATGAAATCTTAGCAAAAAGACTTTCAAGCTTTTTAAAGAACCTATAATACAAAGGAGTGGCAATTTGCCACTCCTTTGTAATTCCGTTTGTAAATAAAAAGAAAACGTAAACCGAATGGTTCGGTTGATTAGATGTGCCTTCGGCGATAAGATACACGCTAAAGCGTGATGATATACCATTGCTATCACAATGGATAAAAAAGAAAACCGACTTTTAAGTCGGTTTTCTTTTTTGGGGTGCCAAGCGAAACCTAAATAGAACCTTTATTCAAAGAATTCTACAGGTGTGGCATTAAATTTGGAAATAAAAAATTCATTGATTAGAAAAGGAATATTAGTGTTTTCATAGAAAACTGGAATTTGCTCAACACGAATTTGAAGTTCTTTATTTATTTCAATCACTTTCAAGTTGTATGAAATTTTTGAAAAATCTTTTTTGAAGGTTATAATGGAACATTCATCATTCAACTCATATTCCAATGTATCATTTACATTTGGAATCTTTAGTTTAATTAAAAACTCCTCTTTTGTGAGTTGAACATTAAAGATAAATTTTCTTGTAAAAGCATCTGTATTGTTCACATTGTGAGTAATTTTTCGATATTTTTTAATATGAGAAAAAATAAGTAAAAATACCAAAAAACAATAATTGGAACTAAGATAGCGACCAAAATATATGGTAATACAGTATCCATAATTATTCCTCCAAATTAGCTTTAGTAGTATTTATGGAAGAAATAAGCATTCTGCGAATAGCACCACATTCGTTTTGGATTGGCTTGTATTCAGATTCTTGCATGTAGCCTGTTTCAAACAGTAATTCTAACCAATATTCTGTTTCGTAGCATTCCTTTTGTGCTATTTCAAGCTTAGAAATAAAATCCTTTTTGCCTTGTGCATATTACGCTTCGTGAATATTTGCACCTATGCTTGTACCTGAACGCAAGAGCTGATTAGTTAAAACTGACTCTTTGTGATTTGCTTTAATATTTCTGCAAAGAATAACAATTTGCTTTGCAAAATCCTTTGATTTATCTCTTAAAATGCTGTTTGACATAGTTATCACCTCAATAAAAGTATAACACAAACTAAACTGCTTGTAAAGTTATTAGTGATATTCTGCTATGCAGAGTGATATTTTTCTGCGAAAAGTGATATTGAAGCCTCAGGGCTTCAGTGATATTATATTCGCCCTTGTTACTTTCAACTGCCGAAGGCAATATCACTACGAAGTAATATCACTGCGTAGCAATAGAACTCGCCGAAAGGCGAATATAACTGAAAAAAGAAGCACCTGTCCAAAGACAAGTGCTTCTTTTTTATGGGGTGGATGATGAGATTCGAACCCACGGCCTTCAGAGCCACAATCTGACGCTCTAACCAGCTGAGCTACACCCACCAAAGTGCTCTCTCCCAAAGGAGAGTATATAGCTTTACCACGCATGGGCAAAGCCCCTAACCACCGAAGTGGTTGGCGTACCCAGAGAGATTCGAACTCCCGACCTACTGCTTAGAAGGCAGTTGCTCTATCCGGCTGAGCTATGGGTACATTGCAAAAAAATGGAGCGAGTGATGGGAATCGAACCCACGCGACCAGCTTGGAAGGCTGGAATTCTACCATTGAACTACACTCGCAAATCGCTATTTGTTTTTTGCCCTCATATAATATCACATAAAAAGCACTTTGTCAATACCTTTTTTGTATTTTTTTTAATTTTTGATATCAAATTTTTCGACATGGCGATTTTATTATATAACAATTGAAAAAGCCGTGCGTGTGCACGGCTTTTTATGGTGGGAGTCAAGCGGGGCAAACACTTAACTATTTTACAACGACGGAATATGAGCCCATTTCGTGATATCTTTGCTCAAACAAATCCATATCAATCTCAAACACATTGCCAGCAGGATTTGCCAATGTTACTGTGTTATTTTCATAATCGTAACCTACAAGCACCATGCAAGCCATATTTGACTTTAGATAAAGATTTTTTCCATCTATAACCCAAATGCGAGAAATTGACGGGGTAATATCAAAATTCTCACATGCCCATACAATAACAGCATTGTCTTGGCTCACCTCATAGTAAAGGCTTTCCACATTTTTGCCTGAATAGTTGTAAGCCTTGTGTGAACCACCATTGACAGAAATAAATTTAGTAGCAGAATCTATAATAACAGGAGGCAAGCAACCATAGGAATTATATGCGTTTCGAGGGTTGCCAACATTTGCCTCGTTAAAATCAGTATACCCAACAGGACCCTTTTCAAGATAAAGGTCGCAAAGCTCACATTTGTCAACATTATAGTTTAAATATGCTAAAACCATAGCTAACGAGGTTATCTCGTCGCCACTTGGCAATTCTGGATATTGTGAGATATGCTCAAGCTCTAAAAGGTGAGAGCCTTCCATTTTCATATATTTCTCACTCGCTAACACCTCACCCTCAAGTGTAAGCTCGGAGAGAAATACACCACTCGCTTCATTTATGTTTATATTTAGTTTTGCGCTAATATCAATAGTCGCTTCGCCCTCTGCTTCTATTGTAGTAGTATAAGTTGTCAAAAGAGTGCTAGTACCCACAGCTGTTACAGAAGGGAACGCCTTTTCCTCGCCATTTACTATTAATGTGCCACCCTGCGAGGTTGTTATTGTGTCCTTGGTGTCTAAATATAGCTCAATGCTCAAATATATAATGTTTTCACCCTCGTTTTTTAAAACAGCCCATTCGCACCTTAAATTCGTATTACATAGGTACTCGCTTAAAATCGTTCCTTGTGAATCAATGCTTGCAATTTGAGGTAATTCCTCGTCGCTTTCCGTGTCCAAGTCCGTATCACTGCTTGAATCATCTTCTGTATCAGTGTTGCTTTCACCATTTGTGTCGGTTGAAGAATCTATACTAGACTCTATATCTGTGTTGCTATCAGTATTAGTGTCGCTATCACTATCGTTTCCCCATAGCTCGCTAGCACTAACATAAAAAACCATAGCGCACACAAGACAAAGCAAAATAAGAACAATACAAGATAAATATTTTTTAAATCCCGACTTCATTATTTTTCCCCTTCCTAGGTTGGTTTGTAATTCAATTATAAAGGAAAAAATCGGCAAATCAATCAAAACCGTGCGACAGAAAACGATAAAAGCTGACAAAACGACACCATACGATAGAGATATGTGTCACAAAAGGCTAAAAAAGGAAAAAACGCGCGATAAATAAAGCTAAAAGTTTATGCAAAACTTGAATTTTTTATGCATGTATGATATACTATTTTTGTACGAAATAGATGCTTTTGCATCTATTCCAAGGCTGATTTGTAGAGGTAGTTATGAATATTAAGGAAAGAATTGAACGCTTAAGAAAAGAAATAACATATCATTCAAAAAGATATTATGAGAATGACGCTCCCGAAATATCAGATTTTGAATATGATAAAATGTTTGAGGAGCTAAAAAGACTAGAGAGCGAAAACCCTGAATATTATAGTGAAACCTCACCAACTCAAAGAGTAGGGGGCAAGGCACTCGACAAATTCGAAAAGGTTAAGCACGAGGTTAAAATGGCAAGCTTAACTGATGTTTTTGATTTTGACGAATTGCGTGCTTTTATTCGTCGCGTAAAAGCAGAGGTAGGAGAAAACACAGAGTTTTCTGTTGAACCCAAAATTGACGGACTCAGCGTTTCGTTAAAATACGAAAATGGACTTTTAACTGTCGGAGCGACTAGAGGTGACGGCACAACAGGAGAGGATGTAACTGCTAACATTAAAACAATTCGTTCAATCCCTCTAGAACTCAATGAATCATTAAATATAACCGTGCGTGGAGAGGTCTATATGCCTCATAAGTCCTTTGAAAAATTAAATAAAGAAAGAGAAGAAACAGGGGAGTCGCTTTGGGCAAATCCAAGAAATGCTGCCGCCGGCTCGCTCCGTTGCCTTGACTCAAAGGAAACTGCTAAAAGAGGACTTGATATTTTTGTTTTCAACTATCAAACAGGCACACTTGAGGGTGTAAATACTCATAAGGATACAATAGAAAAAATTAATGCTCTTGGCTTTAAAACAATTCCTCTTTTGTATGTTGGTAGCGATGAGGAAAAAATTATAAATGCAGTTATCAAGCTAGGCGAGGATAGACCAAGCTTGAATTTTGATATTGACGGTACAGTTATTAAGGTTAACTCCCTTGAAAAAAGAAAAGAGCTAGGGGATGGCACAAGCACACCAAAATGGGCAGTTGCTTATAAATTCCCACCAGAGCAAAAGAAAACAAAGCTACTTGATATAGTTATTCAGGTTGGCAGAACAGGTGTTTTAACTCCTAACGCAGTGCTTGAGCCAGTGCGCCTTGCAGGAACAAGCGTATCAAGAGCAACCCTACACAATATAGATATAATTAAGGAAAAGGACATAAGAATAGGCGACACCGTAATTGTTCAAAAGGCTGGCGATATTATCCCAGAGGTTGTCGGTAGTGTTAAGGAAGCACGTACAGGCGAGGAGCTACCATACAATATGCCTGATAAATGCCCATCATGTGGTGGCAGCTTAACATATGATGATGCTGATGATTTTGTTGACGATGGCGAGGACTTCACACTAGGGGCACTCCGTTGCACAAATCCATCATGTCCAGCACAGCTTGAAAGAAATATAACCCACTTTGCATCTAAAAAGGCAATGAATATAGAGGGAGTTGGTGGCAAGCTTGTCAAGGCGCTCCTCGATAATCATTTAATTCACGATGCATCTGACCTTTACTATCTTAATAAGGAAGACATTTCCGCCCTTGAAAGAATGGGAGAAAAGAGCGCGGAAAACTTTATAAATTCTATAGAAGCATCAAAGCAAATGGGACTTGCAAGAGTTATTTTCGCCCTTGGAATTAGACATATTGGCGAGGTCGCTTCAGGTGAGCTTGCAAGCAAGTTTGGAACTGTTGATGCACTATTTGAGGCTGACGAGGACTCAATTAAGGAAATTGGTGACTTTGGCGAAGTTATGGCGAAGAGCGTTGTTGATTTCTTTAAAAAGGACGAAACAAGATACATTATAGAAAGACTTAAAAACGCAGGCGTTAAAACAAGCGAGGAGGTTAAGGAATTAAGCAACGAGCTTGAGGGACTTACCTTTGTTTTAACAGGAACGCTTGAAAATATGACGCGTGACGAGGCTGCCGAAATGATAAAGGCTAGAGGTGGCAAGGTTTCCTCGTCTGTTTCCTCAAAAACGGACTATGTTTTAGCTGGAGAGGCTGCTGGTTCAAAGCTTACTAAGGCACAAGCCCTCGGAGTTAAGATAATAAATAAGGAAGAATTTTTGAATTTGTGCAAATAAAGCTAGAATGGTATCTCAAAGGAAAAGGAGGAAGAAAATGCTTGAGTTAAGTGATGGCGCGAAAAAAGCGCTCGAGCTTTTGCATAAGCACGGGCACGAGGCGTATATTGTCGGTGGTAGCGTGCGCGATATGTTAATGGGCATAGAGGCTAATGATTTTGATATAACCACAAGCGCAACTCCCGACGAAATGAAGCTTGCCTTTGCTGGATATACAGTAATTGAAACAGGCATTAAGCATGGCACCCTGACCTTCCTTTATAAAAAAGAGCCAATAGAGGTAACCACATATCGTATAGATGGGGATTACAAGGATAACAGACATCCTGAAAGCGTTGAGTTTACTAAAAATCTCAACAATGATTTATCCCGTCGAGATTTCACAATGAACGCGCTCGTTTATAACGAAAGAGAGGGAATAGTCGACCTCTTTGGCGGACAAAACGATATAAACAACAAAGTAATAAAAGCCATAGGTGACCCGGAAATAAGATTTCGCGAGGATGCACTTCGCATTTTGCGTGGAGTTCGCTTTGCATCTGCTTTAGGCTTTGAAATTGAAGAAAAAACAAAGGATGCAATGGTCAAGTGTGCGCATCTTTTGCACAATGTTTCAGCTGAAAGAATCAATGTTGAAATATCAAAGCTTTTGCTAGGCAAAAATGTAAAAAAGGTACTCCTTGACCATTATGAAATAATAGGTGAAATACTTCCCGAAATAAAGGAAATGCACGGCTTTTCACAAAATAGTAAATATCATGTTTACGATATTTTGGAGCATACTGCCGTTGCAATAGAAAATATTCCTCCGGTATTGCATTTAAGACTTACAATGCTACTGCACGATACAGGGAAAATCAGAACCTATACAGAGGATGAAAACGGGAACGGACATTTTTATGGTCACAATAGGGTGAGTGCTAAAATTGCCGAGCGGTTTTTGAACCAATATAGATATGATAATGATACAAAAGAAAAGGTGCTCAAGCTCGTTGAAATTCACGATGCACCTATTGACTTTGATAAGGTATTTATAAAAAAGCGAATGAATCGTATAGGCAAGGACCTTTTCTTTGACCTTTTAAAGGTCAAAAGAGCGGACAATCTGGCACAAAATCCAGAGTATCTATGGATTACAAAGCTAAACGAAATGGAGAAAATGGCAAATGAAATAGCAGAGGAAAATTGCTTCACCCTGCAGTCACTTGATATATCCGGAAATGATTTAATAGCCCTTGGCTTGAAGGGCAAGGAAATTGGTGATACTTTAAACGAGCTTTTAAACGAAGTTATTGAGGAGAAGCTTTTGAATGAAAAAGAGGCACTAATTAAAAAAGCAAAGGAAATATTTAGACAATAAAAAAGAAGCGAAAAGCTCGCTTCTTTTTTGCTTTATTGACTATGCTTGATTTTTGTTTTAAAAAACATTTTGATTTTGTTAAACAATTTTTGGGAATCATGCCAGAATTGCTTGTGGTTGAATATCATTGCAAGTCCAAAGGAGAGCGGGGTTACAATGCTAAATACCGGAACAATTAGCCAGAACCAAGGCCAGTATTTTGCAATGGTAACATATTGCGTTACAGTTCCACCATCTAAAACGGGAACAGTCATGGATTTGAAAAAGTTAGGACAAAAGTATGAAAGAATTTGACCAATATCAGACATTACAACCTCGGGCACACCGTTATTATAAGAGATTTCAAGTGGTCCCCAAATATAAGACGTGTTTTTGTAGTTAGGAACAATAACCTGTAAGCTATTTGCTCCTTCGCCATCTCTTAAAGGAATAAATCCAAGCTCGGATTGAAGTATTTGATTAAGTATAATAAAGAGCATAAGCAAAAGCAAACCAACGGGAGCTACCCAAATTCTTTTGTAAGAAAGCTTGTGTCGCTTCAAAAGCACCATGAGCAAAGGAACGGCAAGCAACATCCAGTGATGATAGTAGAATCTTAAAATGTCAAGAATCTGCGCACTTTGTTCTATAGCATCTCCTTTAGCCATTGGCTCTTCTGGATAAAATAAAGCAATAGCACCACTGATTACACCAATGTAGAACATATAATCATAGAGATATTTGTTTTTGCTAAGGAAGAAAAACATAAATACCGCAATGTTAGCACCACAAATGTTAACAAACCAAGAATCGCGCCAGCCTCTTTCTGTAATATGGAAGCCATCTGTATAATCTGCGTATGGTGGAATGAACATTTTTACAAAATGCAAAAGAAATCCTAATGCGAGTAAAGAGAATAAAACAATAAATTGAACACGAGAGGAAGCCTTTCTTAATGCAAAATATAATCCTACTATTGCACCAGCTGATAGTAATAAGAAAAGAAAATACCATTCGTTGAACATTTGTATTTCAAATTCACTAAAAACCATAAATACCTCGAAAATGTAAATTTGTTAACAAATAAGAAATTTTACGTAAGAATTTTAACATATTTTTCACAGTAATTCAATGTTTGTCAACAAAGTTAACATTTTATTAACAATAATTCATGGTAGTATTTACTAACAAATACAAAAAGGAAGCAATATTGCTTCCTTTTTGTTTTATTAATTTTCAGCACCAACAGCACTTTCAACAGGTGCTTCTGCTTGAGCTTCAGCTGGCTCTAATGCTTCTTGCTTCTTGATTTCTACAACGCCCTCTTCAACACTGTCGCTTTTGAAAACCTTAACAATTGTCATAAAGAATATCTTTATATCAAGCCAAAGTGAGAAATGCCTTAAATAATATGCATCATAGGCAGCTTTTTTGGTAGGCTGTGCAGCTAGAACGTCTCTACCGTTTACTTGTGCCCAACCAGAAATTCCAGGTCTTGTTTGGTACAAATGATATCCTTCACGAGCTGTGTTTAGCTCAATTTCGGATGGCTGTGATGGTCTGAATCCGATCAAACTCATTTTGAATGTTAACATATTGAAAAGCTGAGGCAGCTCGTCAATTGATGTTTTTCTAATGAGGGCACCAACCTTTGTTATGTATGATTTTGCTTCTGCGTATTCATAACCGGCAACATCGTGTCTTGCGTCGGTAGACATACTTCTAAATTTAATGCAGTTGAATGTTTTTCCGTTTTTGCCGATCCTCTTTTGCTTGAAGAAAACAGGACCCTTGGAGTCAATCTTTATTGCTATAGCAACGATAATAAATAAAGGGGATAAAAGAATTAGTGCTAATAGAGCTATTAAGAAATCTACAATGGCCTTTAAAAAACGGTAAATCTTTTGGAAAAAGTTTAATTTGTATGGTGGTTGTCCTTCAGTTATAAACTTTTCTTTTTTGTTTTTACTCATTTTTCTGTCTACTCTTTACTTGAATTTTTTCCTAGTGGAAAATAAATTAACGATGATATTATATCATAATATTGTTGAAAATGCAAGAAGAATATTTAATATAATTCTAAAATTGTCAACTATTTGACGAAAAAATAAAATTCAGTCTAAAACCCTTGCAATTAAATTAAAAATAGTGTATTATTAAAATGTATAGATATGTTTTTAGCGTAAACTGTTTAATATGATCTATTTTTGCAGGGAGGTAAAAATGGCTTTTTTTGAACTTGATAACGATTTTGAATCTGGTGTTGATATAAGAGTTTTTGGTGTCGGCGGTGGCGGAAATAATGCGCTCAACCATATGATTGCCTCTAATATAAAGGGCGTAGAATTTGTTGCGGTTAATACAGATAGACAAGCACTTGCAAGATGTGGTGTTGCAAAGAAAATTTGTATAGGAGAAAACGAAACCACAAAGGGCAACGGTGCAGGCGCAGATCCGTTGAAGGGCGCAAAGGCAGCGGAGGAAAGCGCAGAAGAAATAATGGCGGCTATGCAAGGTGCTGATATGATTTTCATCGCTACTGGTATGGGCGGTGGAACAGGAACAGGTGCAGGTCCTGTCGTTGCGAGAATTGCAAGAGAAATGGGCATTCTTACTGTTGGTATAGTTACAAAGCCATTCAAGTTTGAAGGTCCTAGAAGAATGGCACAGGCAGAGGATGGTATTGCTGAAATTTCTAAATATGTAGACTCCTTAGTTATAATTCCAAACGAGAGACTAAAGGAAGTTTCAGAACAAAAAATAACACTTATGAATGCGTTTGCAATAGTTGATGATATATTGAAGCATGGTATCAAGAGTATTACTGATACAATCAACTATACAGGTGTTATCAACCTTGACTTTGCAGACGTTACAGAAATAATGAAGGATGCTGGTCTTGCCCATATGGGTATTGGTGAGGCAAAGGGCGAAAACAATGTGGTTGAGGCGGCTAAAAGAGCAATTGCCAGCCCGCTTCTTGAAACCTCTATCGAAGGCGCAAGCGGAATTCTTATCAACTTTACAGTAGGTCCTGATGTATCACTTGATGAAACAGATGAGGCTGCAACCCTGGTAACACAGGAATCATCTCCAAATGCTAACATAATTTGGGGTATCAATGTTGACGAGTCTCTTGGTGATGAGGTTAAGGTTACAATTATTGCAACGGGCTTTGAAAAGAAAAAGGTTAGAATAATTGCACCTACCGAGGAGATACGCATTGGTGCAAAGGCTACAAAGCAAATTGACAATGTTGATGATGAAATAAAAATTTCACCAGCTAAAAGAGTATCATATAATGATAGTTATAATGATCCATCTATTGACGAGATATTGAACATAGTAAATAAAAATCGTCAACGACCTGTTATTAATACAGAGGATGACCAATATTGAATAATATAAAAGAGCTTGGCACACCACTGAGCTCTTTATATTTATATACTATAAAAACAAATAAAAACTTAGATTTTATTTAAATTGTATAAAAAATGCTCAAATTTGAAATCGAATAGTTGCTTTTTTTGTGCAAAAGGTAGAATTTAGCCAAGAAAAAAGCAATTTCTTGACTTTGAAAAAAGCAAGTGTTATAATACAACTGTGTGCAAATGCGAATAAGCCATAACTGCGCCTATTTGCTTTCACACTGATACATCGTGCCAAGTGCTCGACGTATAAACATTTATTCTTAAAGAAGGAGGAACAAAATGCCAACCTTTAATCAGCTCGTTAGACAGGGTAGAACAAGCAAGACTTACAAGTCAGTAACCCCAGTTCTTCAAACAGGCTTTAATACTTTGAAGAACAAGTCAATCGATCAAAGCGCTCCACAAAAGAGAGGCGTATGTACAAAGGTTACAACAACCACACCAAAGAAGCCAAACTCAGCTCTTCGTAAGATTGCAAGAGTTAAGCTTACAAACGGAATGGAAGTAACTTCATACATCCCTGGTATTGGACACAATCTCCAAGAGCACTCAGTTGTTCTTATTCGTGGAGGAAGAGTTCGTGACTTGCCTGGTTGCCGTTACCACATTATCCGTGGTACACTAGACGCACAAGGTGTTGCAAACCGTAACCAAAGCCGTTCAAAATACGGCGCAAAGCGTGCTAAGAAAAAATAATTAGCACAAGGTAACATAAAAGTAATTTTTATCGTAGTTCCTAACTTTGTAGCTGAAATAAATGTTTATTTGTCAGTGACACTTGTAAAGGACACGACGGGAGAATTTCTTTCGAGTACCAATGATATCATATAATTAATGAAGGAGGGAAGTAAAGTGCCAAGAAGAGGTCAAATTTCCAAAAGAGATGTATTACCAGATCCACTTTATGGTTCAAAGCTCGTAACAAAGCTCATCAACAACATCATGCTTGATGGTAAGAAGGGTGTAGCTCAAAAGATCGTATACGACGCATTTAAGATCGTAGAAGAAAAGACTGGTGAAAATGGTCTTGACGCATTCGTAGCAGCTCTTGAAAATGTAATGCCAGTATTGGAGGTTAAGGCTCGCCGTGTAGGTGGATCTAACTACCAAGTACCAATGGAAGTAAGAGCAGAAAGAAGACAAACACTTGGTCTTCGTTGGATAACCATTTATTCAAGAAACCGTGGCGAAAAGACAATGGCTGAAAGACTTGCAGGCGAGATCCTAGATGCTAAGAACAGCATGGGCGGAGCTTACAAGAAGAAAGAAGAAACACACAGAATGGCTGAAGCTAATAAGGCTTTCGCACATTACAGATATTAATAGTCACCCGAACTATTTGAAAGGAAAAAACACAGATGCCAAGAGAATATTCACTTGAAAATACCCGTAATATTGGTATTATGGCGCACATCGACGCAGGTAAGACCACTACTACAGAGCGTATTTTGTTTTACACAGGTAAGACACACAAAATAGGTGAAACTCACGAGGGTTCTGCAACAATGGACTGGATGGAGCAAGAGCAAGAAAGAGGTATTACAATTACCTCTGCTGCTACAACATGCTTCTGGTCTGGTTCAGCTAATCAGTACCCAACCACTCGTATCAATATTATTGATACCCC